>NZ_JAMYED010000004.1:0-501212 GCF_033843685.1 Stenotrophomonas sp. RG-453 | reverse complement strand
GACGAACCTGGTGGAAGGCATCAACAACAAGATCAAGGTCATCAAGCGCGTTGCCTACGGATACCGAGATGACGCGTATTTCTTCCTGAAGATCCGGGCGGCCTTCCCCGGAGTTGGGTGAAGAACCAGAATTTTCAGTGGAGCGTTCATCGGTGGACAGTCCATGTGTGGAAACGCGCCCGCGGCAGGCGTGGGCGGTCGTCGTCATTGCCTGCGGAATCGCGCCAGCGCATCCCATGCGCTGTGCGGTGCCGTGGGTGGGAGGTCGTGCGTGCTCATCGGCCACGGGATCGGCCCTGCCGGCGTGAGCCGGCGCAACGCCATCGGCGATGAGGGGGAGGGCAGGGCATCCATCAGGCGGGCGGGGCAAGGAGTAAAGGGGGCGGCGCATCAGCGTCACCGTTGGCCCGTTCTGGCCGTCTGGGCGCGCGCATTGTATCGGTTTGTATCAATGTATCGGTGGCGGGGTTGGCCCGATCTGGCACAATGTTCAGCCGGGCCACAGCTGGCCCACCGACCACCATGAACAAGCAGGAATCGCTGTGAGCCAGATCCCCACCCTCGACATCACCCGTTTCGACACCGACCGCGATGCGTTCGTGGCTGAGCTGGGTGCGGCCTATCGCGAATGGGGCTTTGCTGGCATCCGCAACCACGGCATCCCGCAGGCCGACATCGACGCCGCCTACGAGGTCTTCAAGGCCTTCTTCGCGCTGCCCGAAGAGACCAAGCGCCAGTACCACGTGCCGGGCAGTGGCGGCGCGCGCGGCTACACGGCCTTCGGCGTGGAGACCGCCAAGGGCTCGCAGCACTTTGATCTGAAAGAGTTCTGGCACATCGGCCGGGAGATCCCGGACGACTCCCCGTACCGCGAGGTGATGGCCCCGAACCTGTGGCCGAGCGAGGTGCCGGGCTTCCGCGAGCGGGGTTACGGGATCTACCAGGCGCTGGACAAGCTGGGCTCGCGCGTCCTGTCGGCGCTGGCGCTGCACATTGGCCTGCCGGAGGACTTCTTCGCCGACAAGACCAACAACGGCAATTCGATCCTGCGCCCGATCCATTACCCCCCGATCACGGCGGAGAACATCCCGAACGTGCGCGCCGGGGCCCATGGCGACATCAACTTCATCACGCTGCTGGTCGGCGCCAGTGCGGCCGGCCTGGAAGTGCAGTCGCACGAGGGCAAGTGGGTGCCGTTCACCTCCGACGCGGACACCATCGTGGTCAACATCGGCGACATGCTGCAGCGCCTGACCAACCATGTGTACCCCTCCACGATCCACCGCGTGGTCAATCCCCCGGGCGAGCAGGCGCGCCAGCCGCGCTACTCGGTGCCGTTCTTCCTGCACCCGAACCCGGATTTCCTGATCGACGTGCTGCCGACCTGCATCACCCCGGAGAACCCGAGCCGCTACCCGGAGCCGATCACCGCCCACGGCTTCCTGGAAGAGCGCCTGCGCGAGATCAAGCTGAAGTAAGCGATCTGCCGGGGCAAGAACGAGGGCCGCCGAAAGGCGGCCTTCTTCATTCCGGGTCGTGCCGACCGCTGGCCGGCTTGCTCCACCGCACTCCGATGCGCGCCAACCCACCTGCGCCCGCCCAGCCCGGGCGCCCCCGCCGCCGCTGTCGCCCTTGCACTTGCCTTTCGTCGGCAGCGGAAAATAAATATCCAATTGAAATGTAAGCGTTTTCCCACCAACGCCATTTCGTTGCATCCGTTATCATGGCCGGCTGATACCCAAAGGAGCCCCCGCCATGCGCCGCAAGATCGTCGCCGGTAACTGGAAGCTGCACGGCAGCCGCCAATTCGCCACCGACCTGGTCAGTGACCTGGTTGCCGACCTCCCGCTGCAGGGCGTCGACGTCGTGGTCCTGCCGCCGCTGCCGTATCTGGGCGAGCTGGTCGAAGCCTTCGAAGGCCGCGCCGTCGCGTTCGGCTCCCAGGATGTCAGCAGCAATGAAAAGGGCGCCTACACCGGTGAAGTCTCGGCCACCATGCTGGCCGAAGTCGGGGCCCGCTACGGCCTGGTCGGTCACTCCGAGCGCCGGCAGTACCACGCTGAAAGCAGCGAACTGGTCGCCCGCAAGTTCGCCGCCGCCCTGCATGCCGGTCTGACCCCGATCCTGTGCGTCGGTGAGACGCTCGAGCAGCGCGAAGCCAACCAGACCGAGGCGGTCATCGCCGCCCAGCTGGCCCCGGTGCTGGATCTGGTCGGGGCCGCAGGGTTCGCCCAGGCCGTGGTCGCCTATGAGCCGGTCTGGGCCATCGGCACCGGCCGGACCGCCTCCAAGGAGCAGGCCCAGCAGGTCCACGCGTTCATCCGTGGCGAAGTGGCCAAGCTCGATGCTAGAATTGCGGATTCACTGTCGATCCTCTATGGCGGCAGCGTGAAGCCCGACAACGCCGCGGAACTGTTCGCACAGCCCGATGTCGATGGTGGGCTGGTGGGCGGCGCCTCGCTGGTGGCCGCGGACTTCCTTGCCATCGCCGCCGCGGCGGCGGGGCGCTAATTAGTTACGTTGTCGGCCCAACCGCCGGCACGACATGTCCGAGGACGGATTCGAAATGCTGATGTTGATCCTCAATGTGGTCTACGTGCTGGTCGCAGTGGCCATGATCGCGCTCATCCTGATGCAGCGTGGTTCCGGCGCGGCCGCAGGGTCGGGTTTCGGTGCCGGCGCCTCGGGCACCGTGTTCGGCGCACGTGGTGCGTCCAACTTCCTGTCCAAGTCGACCAAGTGGCTGGCCGTGGTGTTCTTCGGCATCAGCCTCTTCATGGCCTGGTACGCCAGCCATGGCTCGCGCCCGGCGGCGCAGCAGGACCTCGGCCTGATGTCGGCGCCGGCCGCCACTGCGCCGGCCGCACCGGCAGGCGAGCTTCCGGCCGTGCCCAAGGCCCCGGAAACCCCGGCGCAGCAGCCTGTTCCGTCGGCCACTGTGCCGGCTCAGGCGGAAACTCCGAAATCTGGTGAAGAAAAGCCTTCGGAAGGCACCCAGACTCGCTGAAGACGGTTACAATATGCGGCGCACTGGAGAACAACCGGTGCGATCGTAAGCCCAGGTGGCGGAATTGGTAGACGCACTACCTTGAGGTGGTAGCGACGAGAGTCGTAGGGGTTCGAGTCCCCTCTTGGGCACCATTTGTTTGTAAGCGGGTTCGTCTGGCGCGCAAAGCGCCAGGTAGCGGTATCCGTCCACTCCCCCATGCCAAAGCGCCTGCAGGCGCAGCGGCAGAGGCAAGAGAGAATCGCTGTGCTGGCCGAATATTTGCCGTCTCTGCTGTTTCTGATCGTTGCCACCGGTATCGGCGTTGCGCTGATGCTGGTTGGCCGATTCCTCGGTCCCCGACGTCCTGATCTTAAAAAGCTCTCGCCGTACGAATGCGGCTTCGAGGCTTTCGAGGACGCGCGCATGAAGTTCGATGTGCGCTACTACCTGATCGCGATTCAGTTCATCGTATTTGATCTGGAAATCATCTTCATCGTGCCGTGGACCCAGGTCTTCATGGAACTGGGCGCACGTTCGCTGGTCACGATGGGCCTCTTCGTAGGCATGCTTTTCCTCGGTTTCATTTACGTCTGGAAGAAGGGAGCGCTGGAATGGGAGTAATTCAGACGCTCGACGGCCTGATGAACAACCCGGTCCCGGAAGGGCGGGTCGATGACATCCTGCGCCCCGAAGGCGACAACCCCCTGCTCGAAAAGGGCTACGTGACCACCAGCGTCGATGCGCTGTTGAATTGGGCGCGTACCGGTTCGATGTGGCCGATGACCTTTGGTCTGGCCTGCTGCGCAGTGGAAATGATGCACGCCGGTGCGGCGCGCCTGGATCTTGACCGTTACGGCGTGGTGTTCCGCCCGTCGCCACGTCAGTCCGACGTGATGATCGTGGCCGGCACCCTGGTCAACAAGATGGCTCCGGCCCTGCGCAAGGTCTATGACCAGATGCCGGACCCGAAGTGGGTCATCTCGATGGGCAGCTGCGCCAACGGTGGCGGCTACTACCACTACTCCTATGCAGTAGTGCGTGGCTGTGACCGCGTGGTGCCGGTGGACATCTATGTCCCCGGCTGCCCACCTACCGCCGAAGCGCTGGTGTACGGGATCCTGCAGTTGCAGAAGAAGATCTGGCGTACGCAGACCATCGCCCGCTGACATCCCTCCTGACAAGAGCACGCCAAGCCCCCATGGCAGAGCAAGCACATTCCTTCATCGACCGACTTTCCGCACGTTTCGCAGGTGCGCAGGTCTTCGTGGTCGAACCCCGCGGCGAAGTGACGCTGGAAGTGCCCGCCGCTGACTGGCATGCCACCGCTCTGGCGCTGCGCGACGAATTCGGTTTCGAGCAGGCCGTTGACCTGTGCGGCCTGGATTATCTCGGTTATGGCAGCGACGAATGGGATACGGCCGATGTGTCGTCTCAGGGTTTCAGCCGTGGCGTCGAGGGCAAGTCCGTCGGCCGTTTCGCCTGGGGTGAATTCCCCACCCGCGAAACCAGCAATGGCGCCCAGCCGCAGCCGATCCCGCTGCAGCGGTTTGCCGTGGTCGCCCAGCTGCGTTCCTACCAGCACAACCTCACCATGCGCATCCGCTGCTTTGCGCCGAACGAGGAACTGCCGGTGGTCGCTTCGCTGACCAACATCTGGCCGGGCCTGAACTGGTTCGAGCGCGAAGCGTTCGATCTGTTCGGCGTGATCTTCGAAGGTCACCCGGACCTGCGCCGCATCCTGACCGACTATGGCTTCGTCGGCCATCCGTTCCGCAAGGATTTCCCGCTGATCGGCAACGTCGAAGTGCGCTACGACGAAGAAAAACAGCGCGTCATCTATGAACCGGTGACCTCGGTCGAACCGCGTGTCGGCGTGCCGCGCGTGATCCGTGACGACGCCCGTTTCCAGACCGCTGCCGGTGAATCCGCGCAGTCGGAGGCAAGCAAGTGAGTGAATTCACCCAGGCCAGCCAGGCCTTTGCGAGCAACCCGGCCGAACTGCGCCAGGAGATCCGCAACTACACGATGAACTTCGGTCCGCAGCATCCGGCCGCGCACGGTGTGCTGCGCCTGATCCTGGAAATGGACGGCGAAACCATCATGCGTGCCGACCCCCACGTGGGCCTGCTGCACCGTGGTACCGAAAAGCTGGCCGAGTCCAAGCCGTTCAACCAGTCGATCGGCTACATGGATCGCCTGGATTACGTGTCGATGATGTGCAACGAACACGCCTACGTGCGTGCGATCGAGACCCTGATGGGGATCGAGGCGCCGGAGCGTGCGCAGTACATCCGCACCATGTTCGACGAAATCACCCGCATCCTGAATCACCTGATGTGGCTGGGATCCAACGCGCTCGATCTGGGCGCGATGGCGGTCATGCTGTATGCCTTCCGTGAGCGCGAAGAGCTGATGGACTGCTACGAAGCGGTCTCCGGCGCGCGCATGCACGCAGCGTACTACCGTCCGGGCGGCGTCTACCGTGACCTGCCGGACCACATGCCCAAGTACAAGGAATCGCGCTGGCACAAGGGCAAGGCCCTGAAGAACCTCAACGCCTCGCGCGAAGGTTCGCTGCTGGACTTCCTGGAGAACTTCACCGTCGAGTTCCCCCAGCGCGTGGACGAATACGAGACCCTGCTGACCGACAACCGTATCTGGAAGCAGCGTACGGTCGGCATCGGCGTGGTCACCCCGGAACTGGCCCATGCCTGGGGCATGACCGGCGTGATGCTGCGTGGCTCGGGCATCGCCTGGGATCTACGCAAGAAGCAGCCGTATGCCAAGTACGATGCGGTCGAGTTCGACATCCCGCTCGGCAAGGAAGGTGACTGCTACGACCGTTACCTGTGCCGCGTGGCCGAGATGCGCGAATCCAACCGCATCATCAAGCAGTGCGTCACCTGGCTGAAGGCCAACCCGGGCCCGGTCATGGTCAAGAACTTCAAGGTCGCGCCGCCCAGCCGCGAAGACATGAAGGACGACATGGAAGCGCTGATCCATCACTTCAAGCTGTTCAGTGAAGGCTACTGCGTCCCGGTCGGCGAAACCTACGCCGCCGTCGAAGCGCCCAAGGGCGAGTTCGGCTGCTACCTGATGTCCGATGGCGCCAACAAGCCGTTCCGCGTGCACCTGCGCGCGCCGGGTTTTGCCCATCTGTCCTCGATCGACTCGGTCGTGCGCGGGCACATGCTCGCCGACGTGGTGGCCATGATCGGCACCTACGATCTGGTGTTCGGTGAGGTGGACCGGTGATCGCATCCGCTTGCACGACGCCTGACACCCGCCGGCTGCTGCCGGCGCTGCAGGTTCTGGTTTTTAACGATTTCGTATTCGCTGAGGTCGGCCGATGAAGGCGACAGGTAATTTCGAGGCGGCGCGCGACGTCGACCCGATGGTGGTCTTGAGTGACAAGACCCGTGCGCACATCGATCACTGGCTGGCCAAGTTCCCGCCGGATCGCAAGCGCTCGGCTGTCCTGCAGGGCCTGCACGCCGCACAGGAACAGAATGCGGGCTGGCTGACCGACGAACTGATCGCCGGCGTCGCCAAGTACCTGGACCTGCCGCCGGTGTGGGCCTACGAGGTCGCCAGCTTCTATTCGATGTTCGAACTGGAGAAGGTCGGCCGCCACAACGTCGCCTTCTGCACCAACATCAGCTGCTGGTTGAACGGCGCCGAAGACCTGGTCGCGCATGCCGAGAAGAAGCTCGGCTGCAAGACCGGTCAGTCCACCGCCGATGGCCGCATCTACCTCAAGCGCGAAGAAGAATGCCTGGCCGGTTGCGCCGGTGCGCCGATGATGGTCATCAACGGCCATTACCACGAGCGCCTGACCGTCGAGAAAGTCGACGAGCTGCTGGACGGGTTGGAGTAAGACATGGCACATCATCACGCACCCAGTGGTCCGGTCGGTCCCGCACCGTTGCCGCACCAGGTGGTCTACACCACCCTGCATTACGACACTCCGTGGTCGTATGAAAACTACCTCAAGACCGGCGGTTACGCCGCCCTGCGCAAGATCCTCGAAGAGAAGATCTCGCCGGAGCAGGTCATCGAGATGGTCAAGCAGTCCAACCTGCGCGGCCGTGGCGGCGCGGGCTTCCCGACCGGCCTGAAGTGGTCCTTCATGCCCAAGGGCACGATGCAGAAGTACATCCTGTGCAACTCGGATGAATCCGAGCCGGGTACCTGCAAGGACCGCGACATCCTGCGTTACAACCCGCATTCGGTGGTGGAAGGCATGGCGATCGCCTGCTACGCCACTGGCTCGACCGTGGGCTACAACTACCTGCGTGGCGAGTTCCACCACGAGCCGTTCGAGAACTTCGAGCAGGCCCTGGCCGACGCGTACGCGAACGGCTGGCTGGGCAAGGACATCCTTGGCAGCGGCGTGGACATCGACATCTACGGTGCGCTGGGCGCCGGCGCGTACATCTGCGGCGAAGAAACCGCGCTGATGGAATCGCTGGAAGGCAAGAAGGGCCAGCCGCGCTACAAGCCGCCGTTCCCGGCCAACTTCGGCCTGTACGGCAAGCCGTCGACGATTAACAACACCGAGACCTATGCCTCGGTGCCGGCGATCATCCGCAACGGTCCGGAGTGGTTCCAGGGCCTGAGCCTGACCAAGAACGGCGGCCCGAAGATCTTCTCGGTCTCCGGCTGCGTGCAGAAGGGCGGCAACTTCGAAGTGCCGCTGGGCACCACCTTCGACGACCTGCTGGAAATGGCCGGTGGTCTGAAGCCGGGCCGCACGCTCAAGGGCGCGGTCCCGGGCGGCGTCTCGATGCCGGTGCTGAAGGCTGAAGAGCTCAAGGGCCTGCAGATGGACTACGACACCCTGCGTGCCCTGGGCACCGGTCTGGGGTCGGGCGCGATCGTGGTGCTGGACGACAGCGTCTGCTGCGTCAAGTTCGCCTGCCGCATCAGCCAGTTCTTCCACAAGGAATCCTGTGGGCAGTGCACCCCGTGCCGTGAAGGCACCGGCTGGATGCACCGCGTGCTGGAGCGCATCGTCGCCGGCAAGGCCACGATGGAAGACCTGCATCAGTTGAAGACGGTGGCCGGCCAGATCGAAGGCCACACCATCTGTGCGTTCGGTGAAGCGGCGGCATGGCCCATCCAGGGCTTCCTGCGCCAGTTCTGGGACGAATTCGAGTACTACATCGTCAACGGTCATTCGATGGTTGACGGCAAGAAGGTGGAGGCAGCCGCCGCATGAGCGCGCAACCCGTAAACCCGAGCGTGCCACCGGATCATGTGACCGTCGAAATCGACGGCCAGTCCCTGGTCGTGCCCAAGGGCTCGATGATCATCCAGGCCGCCGACAAGGCCGGCATTCCGATCCCGCGCTTCTGCTACCACGAGAAGCTGCCGATCGCCGCCAACTGCCGCATGTGCCTGGTCGACGTGGAAAAGTCGCCCAAGCCGGCACCGGCCTGCGCCACACCGGTCATGGATGGCATGAAGGTCGCCACCCGCAGTGAAAAGGCGCTGAAGTTCCAGCGCTCGGTGATGGAATTCCTGCTGATCAACCATCCGCTGGACTGCCCGATCTGCGATCAGGGCGGCGAGTGCGAGCTGCAGGACGTTTCGCTGGGCTATGGCCGTTCGGTCAGCCGCTTCAACGAGCGCAAGCGCGTGGTGCCCGACGAGGACATCGGTCCGCTGGTGGCCACTGAAATGACCCGCTGCATTCAGTGCACCCGCTGCGTCCGCTTCACCGCCGACGTTGCCGGTACCTATGAGCTGGGTGGCATGTACCGCGGTGAAAACCTGCAGATCGGCACCTACGACGGCAAGCCGTTGACGACCGAGCTGTCCGGCAACGTCGTCGATGTCTGCCCGGTCGGCGCGCTGACCAACAAGGTGTTCCAGTTCCGCGCCCGTCCGTGGGAACTGACCGCGCGTGAGTCGCTGGGTTACCACGACGCGATGGGCTCGAACCTGTTCCTGCACGTGCGTCGCGGCGAAGTGCTGCGCGCAGTGCCGCGCGACAACGAAGCCGTCAACGAATGCTGGCTGTCCGATCGCGACCGCTATTCGCACCAGGGCCTGTACAGCGATGACCGTGCGGTCAAGCCGCTGCGCAAGGTCAACGGCGAGTGGAAGGAAGTGAGCTGGGCTGAAGGCCTGGCCGCCGCCAAGGAAATCTTCGCCGCGAACCAGGGCGACGACCTCGGCGTGCTGGTGCACCCGTCGGCCTCGAACGAGGAGGGCGCGCTGCTGGCCCGCCTCGCCAGCGGCCTGGGCACCACCAACATCGATCACCGCATCAACAACCGCGACTTCTCCGACGCCGCCACCGCCGAAGTCTTCGGCCTGCCGCTGGCCGAGATCGAAGGCGCGGACAGCATCGTCGTGCTCGGCAGCAACATCCGTCACGAGCTGCCGCTGCTGCATGCCCGCCTGCGCAAGGCACAGACCACGCGCAACGCGAAGATCCATGCCGTCAATCCGGTCGACTTCGATTTCGCGTTCAAGCTGGCCAGCAAGCAGATCGTTACCCCGTCGGCCTTCATCGACGCGCTCGGCAATGCCGACCTGCGCGACGCGGTCAAGGGCGCCAGCAATGCCGTGCTGATCGTCGGTGGCATCGCCGAAAACCACCCGCAGGCTGCCGCGATCCGCGCCGCCGCGCGTGATTTCGCTGCCGCGACCGGTGCCAAGCTGTGCCGCATCCCGCAGGGCGCCAATGGCGTGGGCCTGACCCGCGCCGGCGTGCTGCCGGCCGGCAAGGACGTCAACGCCATGCTGGCGCAGCCGCGCAAGGCCTACGCAATCTACGGCATCGAGCCGGGCCTGGACTTCGCCGACGCCGCCGCTGCCCGCAAGGCACTGGCCGGTGCCCAGGTGGTGGCCTTCAGCCAGTTCGCCTGTGCCTCGACCCGCGATGTGGCCGACGTGATCCTGCCGATCGGCGCGCTGCCGGAAGTGGATGCCACCTTGACCAACCTCGATGGTCGCGAGCAGTCGGCACGTGCCGGCGGCAAGCTGCCGGGCGAGGCGCGTGAAGGCTGGCGCGTGCTGCGTGCACTGGGCGGCGAACTGTCGCTGGCTGGTTTCGAGTTCACCGATCTGGCCGGCCTGCGCGCCAGCCTGGCCCCGGTCAGCGTCAACGTGTCGTCTTCGGCGGCCACGCCGGTGGCGGGCGAGGGCCTGGAAGTGACCTCGACCGCCGCGATCTACCGCACCGATGCGGTGGTCCGTCGTGCCCAGGCGCTGCAGTCGCATCCGCTCAACAACGCCCCGCGCATCGTGCTCAACGCCGACGACGCTGCCCGCCTGCAGTTGGTGGAAGGCCAGATGGCCAAGGTCGGCACCGATGCCGGCCGTGCCACCTTGCCGGTGGTGGTCGACGCCCGCGTTGCCGCTGGGTCGGTCTGGATTGAATCGGGCCACGGTGCAACCGCACCGCTGGGTGCCGCACGCGTAACGGTGGTGGCTGCATGAACGAATTGCTGTTGAACGCGGTCGACCCGCTGCACCAGTGGCTGCTGTCACTGGGCGACATCGGCGCGCTGCTCTGGATCATCCTGAAGATCCTGGTGATCGCCATGCCGGTGATCATCTCGGTCGCCTTCTACGTGGTCTGGGAGCGCAAGCTGATCGGCTGGATGCACGTGCGTCATGGCCCGATGTATGTCGGCATGGGCATCTTCCAGGCCTTCGCCGACGTCTTCAAACTGCTGTTCAAGGAAATCATCCAGCCGAGCAGCTCGCACAAGGCGATGTTCATCCTGGCGCCGCTGATCACGCTGGGCCCGGCCTTCGCGGCCTGGTCGGTGATTCCCTTCGACGCCCGGATCGTGCTCTCCAATGCCAACGCCGGCCTGCTGTACCTGCTGGCGATGACCTCGCTGGGCGTGTACGGCATCATCCTGGCCGGTTGGGCCTCCAACTCGAAGTACGCGTTCCTCGGTGCGATGCGCGCCTCGGCGCAGATGATCAGCTACGAAATCGCGATGGGCTTTGCCCTGGTCGGCGTGATGATCGCCTCGGGCAGCCTCAACCTGAGCAACATCGTGATGGCGCAGGCGGGCAACTCCGGTCTGTTCGACTGGTTCCTGCTGCCGCTGTTCCCGCTGTTCATCGTGTACTGGGTGTCCGGCGTTGCCGAAACCAACCGCGCGCCGTTCGACGTCGTGGAAGGTGAATCGGAAATCGTGGCCGGCCACATGGTCGAATACTCCGGTGGTGCGTTCGCGCTGTTCTTCCTGGCCGAATACGCCAACATGATCCTGATCAGCTTCCTGATCTCGATCTTCTTCCTCGGTGGTTGGCTGAGCCCGCTCCAGGGTTGGATCACGGCAGACATCTCGCCGTGGATCGACTGGATCTGGAAGGGCGGCTGGCCGTGGCTGCTGCTGAAGGTCTTCTTCTTCGCCAGCTCCTACATCTGGTTCCGTGCCAGCTTCCCGCGCTTCCGTTACGACCAGATCATGCGTCTGGGCTGGAAGGTCTTCATCCCGCTCACCATCTTCTGGATTGCAGTGACGGCGTTGATGGTGTTTTACGGCGTGATCCAGAAGGGCGTCTAAGCGATGAACCGAATTACCCATTACTTCAAAAGCCTGCTGCTCCTTGAGCTGCTCGGTGGTCTGTGGCTGACCCTGAAGTACGCCTTCAAGCCCAAGTACACGCTGATGTACCCGATGGAGAAGTTCCCGCAGTCGCCGCGTTTCCGCGGCCTGCACGCGCTTCGCCGCTACCCCAACGGCGAGGAACGCTGCATCGCATGCAAATTGTGCGAAGCGGTGTGCCCGGCGCTGGCGATCACCATCGATTCGGCAAAGCGCGAGGACGGCACCCGCCGTACCACCCGTTACGATATCGATCTGTTCAAGTGCATCTTCTGCGGCTTCTGCGAAGAAAGCTGCCCGGTGGACTCGATCGTCGAGACCCACATTCTCGAGTACCACTTCGAGAACCGTGGCGAGAACATCGTTACCAAGCCGCAGCTGCTGGCCATCGGTGATCGGCTTGAAGCCGAGATCGCCGAGCGTCGCGCCGCCGATGCCGCTTTCCGCTGAGGTCGAATGATGGATTGGGTAAATATCAGTTTCTGGGTCTTCTCCATCGTGGCGGGCATTTCCGCTGCGGCGGTGATCAGCGTGCGCAATCCGGTCTATGCCGTGTTGTGCCTGATCCTGACCTTCTTCTCCGTGGCCTGCATCTGGATCCTGGTCGGCGCCGAGTTCCTGGGCGTGGCCCTGGTGCTGGTCTACGTCGGAGCGGTCATGGTGCTGTTCCTGTTCGTGGTGATGATGCTGGACATCGATCCCTCCAACCTGCGTGAGGGCTGGGTGCGTTACCTGCCGCTCGGCCTGGTGGTGGCGGTGACGATGCTGGTGCAGATGCTGGTGCTGATCGGCGTGAAGGGCAGGGCGGTCAATCCGTTCCCGGCCGACAACGCTGCCGCGCTGGCTGCCGACACCTCCAACATCACCTGGCTGGCCCGCAGCCTGTTCACCGAATACCTGCTGCCGTTCGAGTTCGCCGCCGTCATCCTGACCGTGGCCGTGGTTGCCGCCGTGATGCTGACCCTGCGTCGCCGCACCGGCCTGAAGACCCAGAACCCGTCCGAGCAGACCATGGTCAAGGGCAGCGACCGCCTGCGCGTGGTCAAGATGGACGCGGAGAAGCCGGTCGTGCACACCAACATCAAGCCGTCCAGCAACGAGGAGGCGCAGCCATGATCACGCTTGGCCACATTCTGGCGCTCGGCGCGGTGCTGTTCTGCATCAGCCTTGCCGGCATCTTCCTCAACCGCAAGAACATCATCGTGCTGCTGATGTCCATCGAGTTGATGCTGCTGTCGGTCAACATCAATTTCGTCGGGTTCTCGCGTGAGATGGGTGATACGGCCGGACAGCTGTTCGTCTTCTTCATCCTGACCGTGGCCGCGGCCGAGGCCGCCATCGGCCTCGCGATCCTGGTAACCCTGTTCCGTACTCGCCGCACCATCAATGTCGGCGAAGTCGATTCGCTGAAGGGCTGATCCGTAGATGGAAATCACTCTCTCCAAGAGTCTGTTGATCGCAGTGGTGCTCGCACCGCTGTTCGGCAGCATCATCGCCGGCCTGTTCGGTCGTCAGGTCGGTCGCGCTGGCGCGCAGGCGGTCACCATCCTCGGCGTGGCGGTCAGCTGCGTGCTGTCCAGCTATGTGCTGTACATGCTGCTGTGGGGCGGCGCCCAGCCGTTTAACCAGAACATCTATACGTTCTTCGAAGTGGGCCAGTACTCGGCGCACGTCGGCTTCATGGTCGACAAGCTCACCGCGATGATGATGGTCGTGGTGACCTTCGTGTCCTTCCTGGTGCACGTGTACACCATCGGCTACATGCAGGACGACCCGGGCTACCAGCGGTTCTTCAGCTACATCTCGCTGTTCACCTTCTCGATGCTCACCCTGGTGATGAGCAACAACTTCCTGCAGCTGTTCTTCGGCTGGGAAGCGGTGGGCCTGGTCTCGTACCTGCTGATCGGCTTCTGGTTCAAGCGCCCGACCGCCATCTTCGCCAACATGAAGGCCTTCCTGGTCAACCGTGTCGGTGACTTCGGCTTCATCCTCGGCATCGCCGGCGTGTTGTGGGTGTTCGGCACCCTCGATTACGCCACCGTGTTCGCCAATGCGCAGGTGCTGGGCCACCCGGATGCGCTGATCCAGATCTGGTCGGGCACGATCAACCTGTTCGGCACATCCATTCCGGTGATGAGCGAGCCGGTGATCTGGTCGGTCGCCACCGTGATCTGCATCTGCCTGTTCATCGGTGCGATGGGCAAGTCGGCCCAGGTGCCGCTGCACGTCTGGCTGCCGGACTCGATGGAAGGCCCGACCCCGATCTCGGCCCTGATCCACGCCGCGACCATGGTCACCGCGGGCATCTTCATGGTCACCCGCATGTCGCCGCTGTTCGAGCTGTCGCAGACCGCGCTGAACTTCGTGCTGTTCATCGGTGCCACCACCGCGTTCTTCACCGGCCTGATCGGCATCGTGCAGAACGACATCAAGCGCGTCGTCGCGTACTCCACGCTGTCCCAGCTCGGCTACATGACCGTCGCCCTGGGTGTGTCGGCCTACTCGGCGGCTGTGTTCCACCTGATGACCCATGCCTTCTTCAAGGCGCTGCTGTTCCTCGGCGCGGGCTCGGTGATCATCGCCATGCACCACGAGCAGGACATGCGCAAGATGGGCGGCCTGCGCAAGTACATGCCGATCACCTTCATCACCATGTGGATCGGTACGCTGGCCCTGGTCGGCACCCCGTTCTTCTCCGGCTTCTACTCCAAGGACACCATCATCGAGGCCGCGCAGCACCACGCGCATGTGTCCTCGAGCTGGGTGGCGACCTACGGGTACTGGGCGGTGCTGGGTGGCGTGGTCGTCACCAGCTTCTACAGCTTCCGCCTGCTGTTCCTGACCTTCCATGGCAAGGAACGCTTCCGCGATGCGCATGACGATCACGGCCATGGCCATGACGATCATCACGCCGCAGACGCGCACGCAGCCGACGCCCACCATGGCGACGCGCATCATGACGATCATGGCCACGGCCATGGCGCGCATGAGCCGCACGAAACCCCGTGGGTGGTGACGCTGCCGCTGATCCTGCTGGCGATCCCCTCGATGGTCATCGGTTTCTTCAGCATCGGTCCGATGCTGTATGGCACCGACTGGGCCGGCCACCACGCCGACACCGCCATCCCGGGCCAGGTGCACTCGTTCTTCACCGGCATCGTTGATTTCTACGACCCGGCGCGCAACACCATTGGTGCGCTGGCCGAAGAATTCCACGGCCCGGTGGCCTTCGCGATCCACGGCATGATGGCCCCGGCCTTCATCCTGACGGTGGTCGGCTTCCTGCTGGCGGCGCTGTTCTACCTGTGGAAGCCGGAACTGGCCGGCAAGGCCCGCAAGACCTTCGCGCCGATCGTGTCGGTGCTGGAGAACAAGTACGGCTTCGACAAGCTCTGGATCGGCGGTTTCGCCGGCGGCGGTATCAAGCTCGGCAAGGTTTCGCGCGCGATCGACACGAATGTGGTCGATGGTGTGGTGGTCAACGGTTCGGCGCGCCTGATCGATCTGGCGGCCAACCTGCTGCGTCGCACCCAATCCGGTTTCCTCTATCACTACGCCTTCGCGATGATCATCGGCCTGATTGCCCTTCTGGGCGTCCTGATGCATTACCTGCGTTGATGACCTGTACGGAATAAGAAGACGTGTCGAACTGGCCCCTACTTAGTGTTCTCATCTGGCTGCCGATCATCGGCGGTGCATTGATCCTTGCCATCCGGGATGCCCAAACCGCCCGGTGGGCGTCCTTGGGCGTCGCGGTGCTGACCTTCGTGGCCAGCCTGTCGCTGCTCAGCGGCTATGACACGGGAATCGACGCGCTGCAGTTCGTCGAGACCCGCGCCTGGATCCCCGCCTACGACATCGGCTACAACCTCGGCGTCGACGGCATCGCGATCGCGCTGATCCTGCTGACCACGCTGGTCTCGGTGCTGGCCCTGATCGGTGCCTGGAGCGCGATCGACAAGCGCGTGAACCAGTACGTGGCCGCCTTCCTGATCCTGGAAGGTGTCACCGTCGGTATCTTCTCGGCGACGGACGCGATGCTGTTCTACGTGTTCTTCGAAGCGATGCTGATCCCGATGTTCCTGATCATCGGTGTCTGGGGCGGCCCGCGCCGCATCTACGCCGCGCTCAAGTTCTTCCTGTACACCTTCCTCGGCTCGGTGCTGATGCTGGTGGCCCTGATCTACCTGTACCTGAAGGGCGGCAGCTTCCAGCTGGCCGACCTGTACCAGCTGCAGCTGTCGGGCAAGGAACAGACGTGGATCTTCTTCGCCTTCCTGATCGCCTTCGCGGTCAAGGTGCCGATGTTCCCGGTCCACACCTGGCTGCCGGACGCCCACGTGGAAGCGCCGACCGCCGGTTCGGTGATCCTGGCCGCGATCGCCCTGAAGATCGGTGGCTACGGCTTCCTGCGCTTCAACCTGCCGATCGTGCCGGACGCCTCGCATGAGTGGGCCTGGCTGGTGATCGCGCTGTCGCTGGTGGCGGTGATCTACGTTGGCCTGGTCGCCCTGGTGCAGGACGACATGAAGAAGCTGATCGCCTATTCGTCGATCGCGCACATGGGCTTTGTGACCCTGGGTACCTTCATCGCCATGTGGCTGGTGCGCGACGCCGGCAACCCGGATGCCGCCCGTCTGGGCCTGCAGGGCGCGATGGTGCAGATGGTCTCGCACGGCTTCGTGTCCGGCGCGATGTTCTCCTGCGTCGGCGTCCTGTACGACCGCATGCACAGCCGCCGCATCGCCGATTACGGCGGCGTGGTCAACGTGATGCCCTGGTTCGCCACCTTCGCCATGCTGTTCTTCATGGCCAATGCCGGCCTGCCGGGTACCAGCGGTTTCGTCGGTGAGTTCATGATCATCATGGCCAGCTTCCAGCGCAATCCGTGGCTGGCACTCGGCGCGGCGAGCACCCTGGTGATCACCGCGGCGTATACGCTGTGGCTGTACAAGCGCGTGTTCTTCGGTGAAGTGGCCAACACCCATGTCGCCGAACTGAAGGACATCAACGGTCGCGAGTGGCTGGTGTTGGGTGTATTCGCCGTGGGCACCCTTGCCCTGGGCCTGTACCCCAAGCCGCTGACCGACCTGATGGAGCCCTCGATCGCGAAGCTGGCGATGCAGATCGCATCCAGCAAGCTGCTGTAATCGGGCCGTCGAGAGTATTGATTCCAGGATTTGATGATGACCACCTCGCCGCTGTTGCCACTGACCGCCGCTGACCTCCCGCCGCTCGCTCCCGAGCTGGTGCTGGTCGGCAGTGCGTTCGCCCTGTTGATGCTTGATCTTTTCATCAGTGAGAAGAACAAGATCTGGACCCACCTGTTCTCGATCGCTGCGCTGGCGGTCGTGTTCTTCATGCTCGCCACCGGAGTGGGCGGGCAGGGCGAGGTCTTCCACGGCATGTTCGTCCGCGACACCGCGGCCGACGTGATGAAGACCGTGATCGTGCTGTGCAGCGGCCTGACCCTGATCTACGGCTGGAGCTACCTGCGCGAGCGCAAGCTCTACCAGGGCGAGATCCCGGTGCTGATCCTGTTCGCCACTGCAGGCATGATGATCCTGGTCTCGGCCGGCAGCCTGCTGATGGTCTACCTGGGCCTGGAACTGCTGGCGCTGTGCTCCTACGCACTGGTCGCCAGCAACCGTGAAAACGGCCTGGCCTCGGAAGCGGCGATGAAATACATCGTGCTCGGTTCGCTGGCCTCGGGCCTGCTGCTGTACGGCATGTCGCTGATCTACGGCGCCACCGGCTCGCTGCATCTGGATGCGATCAACGCTGCCATTCCGCACACCGAAGAGAAGATGCTGCTGCTGACCGGCGCGGTGTTCATGATCGCCGGCGTGGCCTTCAAGCTGGGTGCCGCCCCGTTCCACATGTGGCTGCCCGACGTGTACCAGGGTGCCCCGGCACCGGTCGCGCTGTTCATCAGCTCGGCCCCGAAGCTGGCCGCGTTCGGCATGGCCTACCGCCTGCTGGAGATGGGCGTGGGCCCGCTGGCCGACGAGTGGAAGTACCTGATCGGTGGGCTGGCCGCACTGTCGCTGGTGATCGGCAACCTGATGGCGATCGCGCAGACCAACCTCAAGCGCATGCTGGCCTTCTCGACCGTTTCGCACATCGGCTTCCTGCTGATGGGCATGGCCGGCGGTGGCGAGCGTGGCTACTCGGCGGCGCTGTTCTACGCCCTGAGCTACGCGATCATGTCCACGGCCGCCTTCGGTGCGATCATCGCCTTGTCGCGCAATGGCTTTGAAGCCGAGAAGATCGAAGACTTCAAGGGCCTCAACGCCCGCAACCCGTGGATGGCCGGCCTGGTGCTGTGCATCATGGCGTCGCTGGCAGGCATCCCACCGTTCCTGGGCTTCTGGACCAAGCTGGCCGTCCTCGGCGCGGCGATCCAGGGCGACATGCTGTGGCTGGCCATGGTCGGCGTGATCTGCGCCGTGATCGGCTGCTTCTACTACCTGCGCGTCATCAAGGTCATGTACTTCGATGAGCCGGTGGGCGAGCCGCTGCCGGCCAACAACGACCGCGTGCTGGGCGTGGTGCTGGGCGTGAACGCGCTGGCGCTGCTGGCCCTGGGCGTGGCGTGGAACCCGATCATGGTGTGGTGCCAGCAGGCATTTGCACAAATTTCGTAAAAAACGATACAAACGTGCGCAACTCGTGTAATATTCATCTCCTGAGTTGTTGATGCAGCGGTTTCGCCAGAAGATCGTTGCTAGGAAGTCCCCCGGGCCTTCCGCACTCATCCGCTTCTGCTGCGGGGTGGAGCAGTCTGGCAGCTCGTCGGGCTCATAACCCGAAGGTCGCAGGTTCAAATCCTGCCCCCGCTACCATATAGCTCCGGTGCAAACCGGAGGCAGTGGACGAATCAAGCGATACCGGAGACGGTGTCGCTTTTTTCGTTCCAGGCCCGGTAGAGCCGACCGTTGGTCGGCAGCTCTCCTGGGCAGGGGAGGAAACCGTCCCCCGGCTGCCGTTCCCCGATGCGGGTATTCGTTTCAACACGGGGTTGCACGGGAATGAAAACTCCCTTACAATTCCGCTTCTGCTGCGGGGTGGAGCAGTCTGGCAGCTCGTCGGGCTCATAACCCGAAGGTCGCAGGTTCAAATCCTGCCCCCGCTACCACAGAAAATCTGCAGTGCAGATGCAGTAGACGAAAAGGCGATCTCGGCAACGAGGTCGCTTTTTTCGTTGGGTCACGGCGCCTTCTTCGGACCTGCCCGCGCCGCTGCCCACGATGAGGGTTACACAGCCGCTTGGCTGTTCAGCTTTTCGAACAGGGACGCCAGAGGCCACCCCAACCATTGCACCAGCGCGGTGCAACGGCTATCATCAGTGGCTTAGCGGACTGTCTATTCCTATCCCCTCAAGGGATATGAACAGGCCCCGCGACCGGCTTCCAGGAACGGCAACCTGTACCCAGGCCGCCGTGACCCCCCGGAACGCTGGGCTCGCAGACTCGCACCACGTGCGCATCTGCACCGGAATCCAGCATGACCGGAGTTGTACCGGACAGGGGCCCAACGGGCCCTTTGTTGTTTCCGGAAGGTGGTCCAAGCCATGGACCAGACCGTATTTCTTTTCAACGAATCAAGGCCGACTGTGAGCGACAAGGCAACCGAAATCGCGAATCTGCTCGCCCCCACCGTTCAGTCGCTGGGTCTCGAGCTGCTGGGCGTGGAATATCTGACCGCCCCGGGTGGTGCCACGCTGCGCCTGTACATCGACGTGCCGCTGGCCGAACAGCCCGAGCGCATCGTCAACATCGACGATTGCGAGCGCGTCAGCCGCGAAGTGTCCGCCCAGCTGGACGTCGAAGACCCGATCACGGCGAACTACACGCTGGAAGTGTCTTCGCCGGGCGTGGACCGCCCGCTGTTCACCGGTGAGCAGTTCCAGCGCGCCATCGGCGAATCGGCCAAGGTGACGCTCAGCCTGCCGCAGGACGGCCGCCGCCGTCTGCAGGGCGAGATTCTCGCCGTGGATATCGAACAGGGCACGGTGACCTTCAAGGTCGACAATGCTCCGTTCACCGCCGACATCGAAAACATCGACAAGGCACGCATCATGCCGGACTGGGCCGCCCTCGGCCTGGCTCCGACCAAACCGACTGGCCCGGCACCCAAACAGGGTGGCAAGGCGAACAAGAAACCATCCAACGAGCCGGCGGCCAAAAAGCCGCGCGCGGAGTGAGCCAATGAGCAAGGAACTTTTGCTGGTAGTGGATGCGGTCGCCAACGAAAAAGGCGTCCCGCGCGAAGTCATCTTCGATGCCATTGAGGCAGCGTTGGCTTCGGCTGCCAAAAAGCGTTACCCGGAAGAAGAAGTACTGGCCCGTGTGTCGATCGACCACAAGGACGGCAACTACGAAACCTTCCGCCGCTGGGAAGTGGTGGCCGATGACGTGGTCATGGAGTCCCCGGACCGCCAGATCCGTCTGATGGACGCCATCGATGAAGCCGACGGCGTGGAAGTCGGCGATTTCATCGAAGAGCAGATCGAAAACCCGGACTTTGGCCGTATCGCCGCACAGGCCGCCAAGCAGGTGATCGTCCAGCGCGTGCGCGAGGCCGAGCGTCAGCAGGTGGTCGATGCGTGGAAGGATCGCGTTGGCGAACTGGTCACCGGTGTGGTCAAGCGCGCCGAGCGCGGCAACATCTATGTGGACCTGGGCGGCAACGCCGAGGCCTTCATTCCGAAGGACAAGGGCATTCCGCGCGACGTGCTGCGCGCTGGCGACCGCGTGCGCGGTTACCTGGCCGAAGTCCGTTCGGAACCGCGTGGCCCGCAGCTGTTCATCAGCCGTGCCGCCCCGGAATTCATGATCGAACTGTTCAAGCTCGAAGTGCCGGAAGTCGGCCAGGGCCTGGTCGAGATCAAGGCCTGCGCGCGTGATCCGGGCGACCGCGCCAAGATCGCCGTGCTGGCCCATGATTCGCGTACCGATCCGATCGGTGCCTGCATCGGCATGCGCGGTTCGCGCGTGCAGGCCGTGTCCAACGAGCTCAACGGCGAGCGCGTGGACATCGTGCTGTGGAACGAGAACCCCGCCAACTTCGTCATCAATGCGATGGCGCCGGCGGAAGTGCAGTCGATCATCGTCGATGAAGAAAAGCACTCGATGGACCTGGCCGTGGCGGAAGAGCGCCTGGCCCAGGCGATCGGCAAGGGCGGCCAGAACGTCCGTCTTGCCAGCCGCCTGACCGGTTGGCAGCTCAATGTGATGACCCAGGACCAGGTGACCGCCAAGTCCGAGGCAGAGCAGGGCGTTGCCCGCCAGCTGTTCATGGACAAGCTGGAAGTGGATGAAGAAATCGCCGCCATCCTGGTGACCGAAGGCTTCAACACCGTGGAAGAAATCGCCTACGTCCCGGTCGGCGAACTGCTGGCCGTGGAAGGCTTCGACGAAGACATCGTCGAAGAGCTGCGTGCCCGTGCCCGCGATGCGCTGCTCAACGAAGCGCTGGCGGTGGAAGAAGGTCTGGAAGACGGCTCGCCGTCGGAAGACCTGCTCGCCCTGGAAGGCATGGACGAGGCAACCGCCTACGCTCTGGCCGGTCACGGCGTGCGTACCAGTGAGGACCTGTCGGACCTGGCCGCCGACGAGATCCTCGAGTTCGGCATCGAGGACATGGACCAGGAGCGCGCCGCCGCCCTGATCCTTGCCGCCCGAGCCGAGGAGATCGCCCGCCTGGAGCGCGGCGAATGAGCCAGCGATGAACAGTGCCCTGACCCGCTCAGGGCTTAGACTCCGCGCTGCCTTCGCACGTTTCGAGGGAGCGCCAACCAGATCATAGGATCCGAATGTCGCAGCAAACCACCATCCGCAAGCTTGCCGAACTGGTCAATACCCCGGTCGATAAACTGCTCGTACAACTTGCCGAAGCCGGCATGAAGTTCAGCGGTCCCGACCAGGTCGTGACCAGTACCGAGAAGGTGAAGCTCCTGGGCTTCCTTCGTCGCTCGCACGGCAAGACCGAGCAGCCCGTCGAGAGCACCGACGAAGCCGCCAAGAAGATCACCCTGAACCGTCGCAAGTTGCAGGAAGTGACCGTCAGTGCCGGCCGCAGCAAGACCACCGTCAACGTGGAAGTGCGCCAGAAGCGTACCTACATGAAGGACGCCAGCGGCAAGCCGATGACCGCGGATGAGGAGCGCGCCGACATCCTGCGCAAGCTGGAGGAATCCCGCCAGCGCAATCTGGACGAGCAGCGCGCACTGGCCGAGAAGGACCGTGCGCGCGATGAAGAGATCGCCCGCAAGCGTCAGGAAGAAATCGACGCCAAGGAACGTGCCGAAGCCGAGCGCAAGGCGGCTGAAGCTGCTGCCGAAGCGGCCAAGAACGCACCGCCGGCCCCGGCCCCGGTTGCCGCCAAGCCCGCTGCTGCCGATGCACCGGCGCGCAATGCGCGCCCGGCGGCACCGTCGGCTGCCCGTCCGGCGCCGCGTTCGGACGATCGCAACTCGAACAACAACAACAACCGTCCGGGCGCCAAGCGCGACGACGATGGTGGCAACCGCTTTGCCGGTCAGCTGCATCTGTCGGCCGCCGATCGTGCCCGCCGCGGCAACAACAGCAACTCGCGCGGTCGTCCGACCGGGCGCGCGCAGCACGGCAGCCGCCGTGACAGCAACCAGTCGCGCAGCGGCGGTGGTGCCCATGGCTTCGAACGTCCGGTCGCTCCGATCGTGCGTGACGTCACCATCGGCGACACCATCACCGTCGCCGATCTGGCCCAGAAGCTGGCCGTCAAGGGCGGCGATGTGGTCAAGGCGCTGTTCAAGATGGGCGTCATGGCGACCATCACCCAGACTATCGACCACGACACCGCTGCGCTGGTGACCGAAGAACTCGGCCACAACGTGATCCGTGCCAACACCAACGACGCCGAAGACGCGCTGCTGGCGCTGGCCGGTGGCAACCAGGGCGAGCCGGTGGCACGTCCGCCGGTGGTCACCATCATGGGCCACGTCGATCACGGCAAGACCTCGCTGCTGGATTACATCCGCCGCACCAAGGTCGCCACGGGCGAAGCCGGTGGCATCACCCAGCACATCGGTGCGTACCACGTTGAAACGCCGAAGGGCGTGATCAGCTTCCTGGATACCCCGGGCCACGCGGCGTTTACGTCCATGCGTGCCCGCGGTGCCAAGCTGACCGACATCGTGGTGCTGGTGGTGGCGGCCGATGACGGCGTCATGCCGCAGACCAAGGAAGCCATCCAGCACGCCCGTTCGGCGGGTGTGCCGCTGATCGTGGCGATCAACAAGATCGACAAGTCCGGCGCCGATCCGATGCGCGTCAAGAACGAGCTGCTCACCGAGCAGGTCGTGTCCGAAGACTTCGGTGGCGATACCCAGATGGTCGAGATCTCGGCCAAGGCTGGCCTGGGCATCGACGACCTGCTGGACGCGATCTCGATCCAGGCCGAACTGCTGGAGCTGAAGGCCGTGGCCGACGGCCGCGCCAGCGGCGTGGTCATCGAGTCCTCGCTGGACAAGGGCCGTGGCCCGATCGCCACCGTGCTGGTGCAGCAGGGTTCGCTGAAGAAGGGCGATTACCTGGTCTGCGGTATCCAGTACGGCCGCGTGCGTGCCCTGTTCGACGAAACCGGCGCACAGCCCGACCAGGCTGGCCCGTCGATTCCGGTGCAGGTGCTGGGTCTGTCCGGCGTGCCGGATGCCGGCGATGACTTCGTCGTGGTCGAAGACGAGCGTCTGGCCAAGGACGTCGCGCAGCAGCGCGAAACCAAGCGCCGTGAATCGCGCCTGGTGCAATCCGCTGGCAGCCGCATGGAAGACATCATGGCGACCCTGGGCAAGGGCGACGGCCAGCAGGTGCTGAACCTGGTGATCAAGGCCGACGTGCAGGGCTCGGTGCAGGCGCTGAGCCAGGCACTGGTCGCGCTGTCCAACGATGACATCCGCATCAACGTGATCCACTCTGGCGTGGGCGGCATCACCGAGTCGGACGCCAACTCGGCGGTTGCCTCCAAGGCCACCGTGATCGGCTTCAACGTGCGTGCCGACGCCTCCGCGCGTCGCATCATCGAGTCCAACGGTGTGGACCTGCGTTACTTCTCGATCATCTATGACGTGATCGATCAGGTGAAGCAGGTGGCCTCCGGTCTGCTCGGCGTGGAAATCCGCGAAGAGATCATCGGTATCGCCCAGGTCCGCGATGTGTTCCGCAGCTCGAAGTTCGGTGCGGTCGCAGGCTGCATGATCATCGAAGGTACGGTGAAGCGCAGCAAGCCGATCCGCGTCCTGCGCGACAGCGTCGTGGTCTTCGAAGGCGAGCTGGAATCGCTGCGTCGCTTCAAGGAGAACGTCGAGGAAGTCCGCAACGGTACCGAATGCGGTATCGGCGTGAAGGCTTACAACGACGTCAAGCCGGGTGACCAGATCGAGTGCTTCGAGCGTATCGAAGTGCCGCGCACCCTGTAATGTTTCAGGCCGGACCGCATCTCGCGGTCCGGCTTTTTCGCTTTCGCATCACCCTTCAAGACGAGTCCGCCTACCGTGCCAAAGACCTTCCATCGAACCGACCGTGTTTCCGCCCAGATCCGCCGTGAACTGGGAACACTCGTGCACAACGCAGTGCGTGAACACGGCCTGCCTTCGGTGAGCGTCTCCGACGTGGAAATCACCCGTGACATGGCGCATGCCAAGATCTTCGTCACGGCGCTGATGCCCGAACGTTCGGTGGAAGCGATGAAGGGCCTGAAGGAACTGGCCTGGGGCCTGCGCATGGAGCTGGCGCGTGCGATGAAGCTGCGCCACGTGCCCGAACTGCACTTCCACTACGATGATTCGGTGGATCGCGGCGAGCGCATCGACAACATCCTGCGCGACCTGCCCGATACGCTGGCGGCAGAGAAGAGCCGGCAGGGCGATGACGACGGCGGCGACGATGCTGCCGACGAAGGCGAAAAGAACGCCTGATGGACCAACAGCCCGCAAGGGCTGTTGTCTTATGGGGCGGGGCCTGTCGCAGTGCGACCGCTCCGCCGGAGGCCGGATTGACCGGCAGCGCCACACGGCGCCGATTTGAATTGAATGCATGGCACCCCGAATTTCGTTCCGTCGCCTGGATGGCATCCTGCTGCTCGACAAGCCGACCGGCATGAGCTCCAACGCAGCCTTGCAGGTGGCACGCCGTCTGTACCGCGCCGAGAAGGGCGGCCACACCGGCAGCCTGGATCCGCTGGCGACTGGCCTGCTGCCATTGTGCTTTGGTGAAGCCACCAAGATCGCCGGCCTGCTGCTCGGCTCGGCCAAGGCCTATGACGCCGAGGTGGTGCTGGGCCAGACCACCGATACCGATGATTCCGATGGCGCGGTACTGCGCGAGCGGCCGGTGCCGGCCATCAGCGCGGCCGAACTGGAGGCGGCGCTGGCACCGCTGCGCGGCCGCATCCGCCAGCGCGCCCCGATCTATTCCGCGCTCAAGCAGGGCGGCGAGCCGCTGTACCTGAAAGCCCGCCGCGGTGAGGCGATCGAGGCCCCCGAACGCGACGTGGAGGTCCACGCCCTGGAGGTGCTGGACCAGCAGCCGACCCGTCTGTCGCTGCGGGTGACCTGCGGTTCAGGCACTTACATCCGCAGCCTGGCCCGCGATCTGGGCGAGACCCTGGGCTGCGGCGCCCATATCGCCGGCCTGCGCCGGCTGTGGGTGGATCCCTTCCGTGAGGCGCCGATGGTGACCCTGGACACCCTCCGCGGCCTGGCCGAGCAGGGCGATGAGGCCGGCATGGAGGCCCTGCTGCTGCCGCTGGACGCGGGTCTGGCGCATTACCCCCGGGTTACGCTGAACGAGGAGCAGGCCCCTCGCTTCCGCGTGGGCCAGCGCATCCGCGATGCTGGCTGGCCGCAGGGTGGGGTGGTCGTGTTCGGGCCGGGCGAGGCGATCCAGGGCCTGGGGCAGGTCGACGAGACCGGTCTGCTGGCCCCGCAGCGCCTGTTCAACCTCTGACCGGCCCCGGCCGGGCACCACCCCGGTCCTTGTCCCGGACGGCCGCTGACGTTACAATTTCGCGGCCTTTTCAGGCTTCCCGCGTTCTGCGGGTTCATCCTTTCGTTAACGGCGAGTCGCGCGGTACGTCAACCGGACGTTTCTGCGGGCCACGCATCCAAGAGAAAACTGATATGTCGATCGACACCCAGAAGGTCATTGAAGAAAACAAGCGCAGCGCGGCTGACACCGGCTCCCCGGAAGTCCAGGTCGCCCTGCTGACCGCCCGCATCGAACTGCTGACCGGCCACTTCAAGACCCACAAGAAGGATCACCACAGCCGTCGTGGTCTGCTGCAGATGGTCAACCGTCGCCGCAGCCTGCTCGACTACCTGAAGAAGAAAGACGCTCCGCGTTACAAGGCCCTGATCGAAAAGCT
The DNA here is from genome assembly GCF_033843685.1 of Stenotrophomonas sp. RG-453. Classification (NCBI taxonomy): domain Bacteria; kingdom Pseudomonadati; phylum Pseudomonadota; class Gammaproteobacteria; order Lysobacterales; family Lysobacteraceae; genus Stenotrophomonas; species Stenotrophomonas sp. RG-453. Next base: position 475,235 of record NZ_JAMYED010000004.1, on the reverse strand, counting down.
CGGCCTGCGTCGCTAAGCACGAACCCCCACCGCGGCGCAGGAATGCGCCGCGGTTTTGTTTTGGTAGTACCGCAATAAACGCCTGGGCCGGACAACCGGTCACCCGTCGGCGGCAAGGGTCGCCCGCGGTCCATTGAAGAAAGCATCATCCAAGGAAACCCCCGTGGCAAAAATCACCAAAACCTTCCAGTACGGCAAGCACACCGTCACGCTTGAAACCGGCGAAATCGCCCGTCAGGCCGGCGGTGCCGTCATCGTCAAGTTCGACGACACCGTGCTGCTGGTCTCCGCCGTTGCCGCCAAGAGCGCGCGTGAGGGCCAGGACTTCTTCCCCCTGACCTGCGACTATCAGGAGAAGTTCTACGCCGGTGGCCGTATCCCGGGCGGTTTCTTCAAGCGCGAAGGCCGCGCGACCGAAAAAGAGACGCTGATTTCGCGCCTGATCGATCGCCCGATCCGTCCGCTGTTCCCGGAAGACTACAAGAACGAAGTTCAGATCATCGCCACGGTGATGTCGCTGAACCCGGACATCGATGGTGACATCGCTGCCCTGATCGGCGCCTCGGCCGCGCTGTCGCTGGCCGGCACCCCGTTCAAGGGTCCGATCGCCGCCGCCAAGGTGGGTTACAAGAACGGTGAGTACATCCTCAACCCGACCGTGACCGAACTGAAGGATTCGGAGCTGGAACTGGTTGTCGCCGGTACCGCCAACGCCGTGCTGATGGTGGAATCCGAGGCCGCGCTGCTGTCCGAAGACGTGATGCTGGGCGCCGTGACCTTCGGTCACCGCGAAATGCAGAAGGTCATCAACGCCATCAACGAGCTGACCGTGGAAGCCGGCACCAAGCCGTCGACATGGGAAGCCCCGGCCAAGAACACCGCGCTGATCAGCGCCCTGCAGGAAGCCATCGGCCCGCGCTTGGGCGAAGCCTTCCAGGTGCGCGACAAGCTGCAGCGCCGTGACGCCATCTCGGCGATCAAGAAGGACGTGACCGAGTCGCTGGCAGGCCGTGTGGCCGCTGATGGCTGGAACCCGGCCGAGCTGTCGAAGGAATTCGGCGAGCTGGAATACAGCACCATGCGCAACTCGGTGCTGGACACCAAGGTCCGCATCGACGGCCGTGCGCTGGACACCGTCCGCCCGATCTCGGTGAAGACCGGCATCCTGCCGCGTACCCACGGTTCCTCGCTGTTCACCCGCGGTGAAACGCAGGCCATCGTGACCATCACCCTGGGCACCGCCCGTGATGGCCAGGTCATCGATGCCGTTGCCGGTGAGTACAAGGAAAACTTCCTCTTCCATTACAACTTCCCCCCCTACTCGGTGGGTGAGACCGGCCGCATGATGGGCCCGAAGCGTCGCGAAATCGGCCACGGCCGCCTCGCCAAGCGCGGCGTGCTGGCAGTGATGCCGTCGCTGGAAGCCTTCCCGTACACCATCCGCGTGGTGTCGGAAATCACCGAATCCAACGGCTCCTCGTCGATGGCCTCGGTCTGCGGTTCCTCGCTGGCCCTGATGGACGCCGGCGTGCCGGTCAAGTCGCCGGTGGCCGGTATCGCCATGGGCCTGGTCAAGGAAGGCGATCGCTTCGTCGTCCTGTCCGACATCCTGGGTGACGAAGATCACCTGGGCGACATGGACTTCAAGGTGGCCGGTACTGCCGAGGGCATCTCCGCCCTGCAGATGGACATCAAGATCGAAGGCATCACCGAAGAGATCATGAAGCAGGCACTGCAGCAGGCCAAGGCTGGCCGTCTGCACATCCTGGGTGAAATGGCCCACGGCCTGACCGCCCCGCGCGAAGAGCTGTCGGACTACGCGCCGCGCCTGCTGACCATCAAGATCCACCCGGACAAGATCCGCGAAGTGATCGGCAAGGGTGGTTCCACCATCCAGGCCATCACCAAGGAAACCGGCACCCAGATCGACATCCAGGATGACGGCACCATCGTCATCGCGTCGGTCAACGCCATCGCTGCGCAGGCTGCCAAGGCCCGCATCGAGCAGATCACCTCGGACGTCGAGCCGGGCCGCATCTACGAAGGCAAGGTCGCCAAGATCATGGACTTCGGTGCGTTCGTCACGATCCTGCCGGGCAAGGACGGTCTGGTCCACGTGTCGCAGATCTCCAGCGATCGCGTCGAGAAGGTCGGCGATGTGCTGAAGGAAGGCGATGTGGTCAAGGTCAAGGTGCTGGAAGTCGACAAGCAGGGCCGTATCCGCCTGTCGATGAAGGCCGTCGAAGAAGGCGAGGGCGCCCCCGCCGCCGAGTAATCGGCCAACGCCGATCTCGCGGTAGGTGAGGACCGTTGGTCCTCACGCTTCCCGGTCGGTAGGTGAGGACCGTTGGTCCTCACGCTTCCCGGTCGGTAGGTGAGGACCGTTGGTCCTCACGCTTTCGCAGACAAGAAAAAGCGGGCTTCGGCCCGCTTTTTTTGTGCCCGCATGTCCAGCCAACAGCGCCGGTTCGCGGTGGAGTGCCATGCGATGCATGGCTGCCGTCGGGTGGGGCGCATTACGCCAGATAGCGCGATACCTCGATCAGATTCCGGTCCGGATCGCGGAAATACACCGAGAGGATCGGTCCGGTCGCACCCGTCCGCTGGACCGGTCCTTCTTCGACGGTCACGCCCTGCGCCTGCAGGTGCGCCAGGATCTCGTCCATGGTCGCGTAGGTGATCAGGCACAGGTCCGCCGAGCCCGGTGTCGGCCGTTCGGCCTTGGGGTCGAATTCGTTGCCGTGCGCATGCAGGTTGATCTTCTGCAGGCCGAAGCGCAGCGCCTTGCGCCCCTCGCCGAAGGTATCCACCTCCATGCCCAGCACGCGGTGGTAGAACTCACAGGTCGCGGCGACATCCGCCACGGTCAGGACCAGGTGGTCCAATCGGTCGATATGCAGGTCGGTCATCGGTGTCACGCAGCAGGCAGTCACTATCTCTGAACTGTAAAACCGATGACGCAAGGCGGGGGTGAACACCTGTCGCCGTCAGGCATGCACGCATGCAGGCATACATGCGGGCGGCGCGGGCGGGCGGCGCGGCAGAGCGGGACAGACCGCGCAGTCGTCCGCTGCGGGCGGCGACTTCGAGTGACGCGTCCGTGGCGCGTACCGGGTGTTGCCGCACGGCCTGTGGACAGCCGCCAGGCCTGCGTGGGTCAGCCGTCAGTGTCCGCTGGACGGATTCGCAGGACATCACCGCGCAAAGCGCCCGCGCACCACAGCACGCTGCTAACGTGGCTTCGCCTTCGCCCCGGGAGATCCCATGTTCCGTCAAACCGTCGCTGTCCTGGCCGTTCTGATCGCCAGCGTGATGCCGCAGGCCGCCTCCGCCACGGAGTCGTTGCCCAAGGTGATCGGTGCGTACTACCCGGGGGGTTCGGCGGACCGCTACCCGGTGGAGACCATTCCGGCCGATACGCTCACCCATCTGTTCTATGCGTTCGCCACCATCGACCAAGGTCAATGCGTGGTCGCGCCGCAGGCCGATGCGCATTTCAGGGCACTGGCCGCGCTCAAGCGTGCGCATCCGACGCTGCACACCCTGATCTCGATCGGCGGCTGGAACGCGGGCGGGTTCTCCGATGCGGCGCTGACCCCGGAAAGCCGCGAACGCTTCGTGGCCTCCTGCGTGGCGATGTTCTTCGAGCGCCATCGCGGCAGCTTCGATGGCGTGGACATCGACTGGGAGTTCCCGGTATATGGCGGCCCGACCCCGATCACCGACCGCCCGGAAGATCGCCGCAACATGACCCTGCTGGTGCGCGAGTTCCGCCGCCAGCTCGATGCGCTGGACAAGAGAGACGGCCAGCACCGGCTGGTCACCGCCGCGCTGCCCGCCGGCCGCGTGCAGACCGATGGCCCGTATGATCCGGCCCGAAGCTATGAACTCAAGGAGCTCGGCCGCGCGCTCGATTTCATCAACCTGATGAGCTACGACATGGGCACCGGCTTCTCGGCGGTGTCCACCTTCAACGCGCCGCTGCACGCAGTGCCGGAAGATCCGCTGGCGCCGGAATTGAAACGTTGGAACAGCGTGGCCGGGGCGGTGGCCTACTACGAGCAGCACGGTGTGCCGAAAGACAAGCTGGTGCTCGGCGTGCCGTTCTACGGCCGTGGCTTCCAGCTGGAGAGCGATGCCAACCAGGGCCTCTACCAGCACTACAGCGCGCCGCATCCGGCCGGCGACTGGCGGCAGATCCAGGCCAGCATGCTCGGCCAGCCCGGCTGGGAGCGGCACTGGCACCCGGTCGCGCAGACGCCGTGGTTGTACAACGCCACCGGGAAGGTCTTCGTCAGCTATGAGGATCCCACCTCGATCGGTCTGCGCGCCACCTTCGCCAAGGACAGCGGTCTGCGCGGCGTCTTCATGTGGGAGCTGACCGGTGACGACGCGCAGCGCAGCCTGCTCAAGGCCATGGTGGCGCCGTTCCGGGTACCTGCGAAGTAAGCGCACCGAAGGGCGCCGCCACGCACGCGGCGTGCCCTATGCTTGCCGCCATGGAGAACGTCCGCTTGCTGGATCTGCACATCGACCGCCCTGCCCAGCAGGTGCGGCGAGGGGATCAGGTATTGCCGGTCGGCGGGTTGAGTTGGCGGCTGCTGGACTGCCTGCTGGCCCAAGGCAACGCCGTCGTCGATTTCGACACGCTGGCCGATCAGGTCTGGGCACCGGCGGTGGTCGGCGAGGATGCGATCAGCCAGCGGGTGAAGCTGCTCCGGCAGGCGCTGGGCGATGACGGCCGCCGGCCGCGCTACATCCGCTCGGTTCGTGGCCGTGGCTACCAGTTGTGCGCCTCGCCACAGCCGATGATCCGTGATGCCGTCGCCAGCACCAGCACGGACGGTACTCCCGTCACACCCGGCGCGCGCGCACCCGCACGGTGGGTCTGGCTGGCTGGGGTAACGGTCGCCGCTGCTGCCGTCGTGTTCACCTTGGTACGTCCCGCCAGCGCACCGGCGTCGCCAGCGGAGGCGGTCCTGCAGCGCGCCGCTTATTACGCGGGTATCGGCCAGGCCAGCAACAACGAACGGGCGATCGCGTTGTACCGCCAGGCGCTGCAGATCGACCCTGAATCGCTTATCGCACGGCGTGGACTCGCCCGAGCGCTGGCGGCCGATGCCTGCTTGTTCAACGGCGCGCGCGAGCGTGCGCAGGAGGCGCTGGTGTTGAGCAGCCAGCTGGTGCTCAAGGCGCCGGAAGATGCCGCCGGCTGGGCCGCACGCGGCTATGCCCACGACTGCCTCGGCGCGATGTCGCACGCCATGGCGGACTACCGGCAGGCACTGCGGCGCGACCCGGGTGACGAGCGCACGCGCGCATCGCTGGCCTATCTGCAGCAGGAAAAAGGCGACCTCGCGCAGGCCTTGCAGGACAACCTGTCACTGCGCGCGCCCGAGCGGGTTCGCTTCCGCGACGTACAGGTCGCACGCGAACTGGAGCTGTTGGGGTTCACCGATGCGGCCGCTCGCCGGCACGCGCACAACTTCCAGCTCTATCCGGACAATGTGTTCGCCAACATCGCCTGGCCGCACAGCCTGTTGGCAATGGGGGAGTCGGCAAAAGCACAGCAGGCGCTGGATCAGGCACTGGCTCGCGGGACGCCACATCCGCAGTTGCTGCGCCTGCAGGGCGAGATGCTGTTGTTGAGCGGGAATCGGAAGGGCGCCGCCGGAGCCTTCGAGCAGAGCCGGGCATTGCGCCCGCAGCAGTCGATGGGGCAGACCCTGGCCGGCCTCTATGGCGATCCGGCGCCTGCCCCGACCTGGATCGCCGAGCGCCTGCAGATGCTGGAAGGGCAAGGCGATGATGGCTGGTCCGACACCGCGCTCGAGCGTGCGATGGTGCTGCAGGCCCAGGGCGATGAGGCCGCTGCGCTGGTGGCCCTGCATCACGCGGTGAACGCCGGCTTCCGCGACTCGGCGTGGTTGCGCGCCACCCCCTTGTTTGCGCCGCTGCACGGTGCGGCCGGCTGGCAGGAACTGCTCGACACGATCGAGAAAGACGTATCCGCCCAGCGCGCCCGGGTGTTGGCCGCTCCATGGCGGCCAACAGACCTCGACGGCCTCAGCGCAGCGCGGGCAGCAGGAACTCGGTAAGGATGCGGCGCGACTGCGGGTGGGCGTAGCTGCGGTTGTAGGCCTGGCTGGTGATCACCGCGACCAGCTTCTTGCCGGGTATCACGAACACGTAGTTGCCGCCGTTGCCGGACATCGTCCACACGGTGCTGTCGTGCCCGTCGACCGGAAGCTTCAGCCCCCACCATTGATAGCCGTAGTCGCTGCCATCACCGGCGGTGGCCTGCGCGCTGAGCATCGCCCGCACATAGCGGGTCGGGATCAATTGTTTGCCTTGCCAGCGTCCCTCGGCCAGCACCAGTTCGCCCAACCGTGCCAGGTCCCGGCTGCGGTAACGCGTCCCACCGCCGCCCATGCCTATGCCTTCCGGTGAGCGGTTCCACGTGCTCGTGGTGATGCCCAGCGGGCGCTCCAGCACCTGCGCGGCGTAGTCGGCCAAGGGCCGCTTCGTGGCCTGTTCCAGTACTGCGCCGAGCACGAAGGAATTGGCCGTGCAGTAGGCATGCGCGCGGCCGTGCGGGCTGTCTTCCGGTCGCGTCATCCACGGTGCGAAACCCTTGACCGGCAGCGACAGCGCGAAGTCCACCCAGTGCTCGGTCACGTACATGCGCTCTTCATTGCCGGCCGAGAACGCATTCTCGTCATCGCACTCCCACAGCGTGCTCATGGTGAGCAGGTCTTCCACCGTCATCGCGCGCAGCCGGGGATCGACGGGATGGCCAGCGGTGAACGCGGGGAAGTAGTCGTACACACGGGCCTGTACGCCGGGCAGGGAACCGTCGCCGATGGCGGCGCCGACCAGCATCGCGGTGACACTCTTGCTGGCCGAGCGCACGTCGTTGAGGGTATCCGCCGTGCCGCCGTTGAAGTAGCCCTCGTACGCCACCTGGCCGTCCACCAGCAGCACGATGCTGGTGAGCTGCTTGATGTCCTGGCTGGCGATCGCCGACTCCAGTGCGGTGATCCGGGCTGCGTCCAACTGGGCGGGCCCGGCCAGTGCGGTCGGTGGCAGGACAACCGCCAGGGCGAAGATCAGCGCGGCGGAAAAACGGGGGCGACAGGGGTGCATGGGCAAGGCTCCTCGAGATGAGGGCCGACTACGCCACGGGGCGGTCTGAAGTGCTGGAAACCCGGCTGAAGAATTCTGAAGGCCCGCCGCAGCAAGCCTTCGAGGCGATCAGCGCGGTGCACTCCAGACGCTGTTCGGATCACCATGCCGTGCCCGGCGCAGGCTCGCACGCGCCAGGGTGGCAAAACCAAAGGCCAGTGCCAGCGCCACCGCGTCCACCCAGAACAGCGGCCAGTAGCCCCGTGCCGCGCTCGCCCATGGCCAGAAGCCGGTCAGGGCGCCATGCATTACCGCTACCAGCGCGGTGCTGATCGCGGCCGCCCACAGCAGCTCACGGGCCGCCTGGTCGGGGCGACGCAGCGCCGCCCACAGGGCGCAGACGCCCCAGGTGACGAAACAGATCCAGCGGATGCCGTGGTCCACCGCCTGCGGCGCGACCTGCTCCAGGATCTGTGCGCCGACGAAGCTGGCCGAGATCGCCACGCACAACCCGATGCATACCCCCACTGTCGCGCGGGCCATGTTGATCTGCGCGCGGCCTTGTTCGACCTGGCGTCGCTTGCGCCGCGATTCGATCCACAGCAGGTTGCCGGAGTAGAACAGGAAGGCGCCGCCCAGGCCGAGCAGGAAGTACAGCCACACCACCACGCCATTGCCGAATTCACCGAAATGCAGCGCATAGGCGGCACTCAGGGTGGCGTGGTTGGCATCGCGCTGGCCAGGCAACTGGCTGCTCAGCAGGCGGCCGCTGGCCGCATCCAGGCCGACCGCGCCGAGCGGCCCCAGGGTGCCGCCGGATTCGCCGGTGATCTCGATCGTGGCGTTGGCATCGCCGGCATGGGCGAGCTTGAGGAAGGCCGGCTCGAAATCAGCCACGCCCTGCGCCCGGGCCACCTCGATGGCGCGGGCATGCAGCATGCGCAGGTTGGTTTCATCGCCTGGCTGGCCGCTGGGCTCGCGTATCGGCGCGGTGTCCATCGCTGCCGGCACCGCCTGCAGCAACTTGCCGTCGAAGATCAGCGGATTGAGCGCCGCCATCTGCAGGAAGATCAGGCAGAGCAGTGCGCCGGTCACCGCGAACATGAGGTGGAAGGGCAGGCTGAGTACGCCGATCACGTTGTGCGCGTCCTGCCACATCTGCTTGAGGTTGCGGCCCGGGCGCAGCGCGAACAGATCGCCCAGCAGTCTGGGCAGGTGGATGACCAGCCCGCTGAGCAGGGCCACGCCATACAGCAGGCTGACGATGCCCATCAGGTAGGTGCCCGCGACCGGCAGGCCGAGGCTGTAATGCAGCTCGTTGACCAGCTCCGCCAGCCCGGTCTGCGGGGGCGTGACACTGCCGTCGTAATGGTCCAGCCACGCGTACAGCCAGGTGCCCTTGGCGTCCTGCCAATACGCGATCGGCTGCGGGTGATCGCCACCGGGGAAGGTCATGCCGACGTGGGCACGCGCGGCCGGGTGGCGTTCGAGCACGCCATCGAGCAGGCGTTGCGCGTCGTCCAGGCTCGCGGCCGGCGTGTCCACCGCATGCGGGGTCTGCCACAGCGGCAGATCGTGGTGGAACAGGGTCAGCGCGCCGGCGTAGAACGCGACGAACAGCGCGAAGCCGGCGACCAGGCTGACCCACGTGTGCACGGTGGTGAAGGTACGCAGGGTCTGGGAACTGAACTTCATCGCATCGCTCTCATTGCACCGCGCCGGTCAGGCGCAGCAGCCACAGCAGGCCGAACCCGGCCCCGGCGGTGGCACTCATCACGGCCCACGCCCGCAGCCCGGTGCGGAAGCTGAAGGCCCAGATCGCGGCCAGCATCCACAGCGGGATGAACGCGATCAGGCTGGGTACCAGCGCGTTCTGCCACGGTCCCGGTGGCAGCCAGGCGATCAGCCCGGTCGCCGCGGCGGCCACGAAGAACCCCGCCAGGACGCCGGCGCCGGCCCGTGCCCACATCAGCGTGTCACCTGCGCCGGGCGGTGCCAGGCGGCGAGCAGGGGCAGCGCGATCGCCACCAGCATCCAGCTGCACAGCATCACCACCACGCCGGTGGCGATGCCCAGATTGGCGATCCACAGCCAGAGCGCCGCCACCGCGGCGACCAGGCTGATCTGCCGACCCAGGCGGCCGGCCCGGCGCAGGCGCGGCCAGCGGCAGTGCGGCGAGGCGGCATACAGCGCCAGCGCCGAGAACGCCGAGCCGGCCAGCGCCAGGCTGCAGAAGCCAAGCGAGGTCAGGGCGACCGTGATCATCGGGTGGCCGCCAGCGCACGCGGCAGGGCGCGGCAGGCCGGGAAGGAAGCGGGGCAGGGCATGGGGGAATCCAATCGGCAACCCTGTCCTGGTCAGGACAGTAACCCGCGCATGGTAATCATTGCCGTTTATGGGCGCCACACGTACACATTCAGGCGCCTGGGCGGGGGCATGCCGGCGCGCGGCGGCGCATTCATCGGCAGATTGGTTTAAGATCAGGGCATCTCTATCGAGGCAACAAGGTGGCCCGCGCCCTGCGCCGGTCTAGCGTGCGACATGAGCACTACCACCGCCCACCGCTGAACGCCCCCGACGGCCCCTGACGCAGGCGCCTTCGTGGCGCTTTTTTATTGCCTCGCCCCCGGATTCTCCAGGCCCCCTGCGGGCCACCAGACCAAAGCACTCTCATGATCGCGATCACGCTCCCCGACGGCAGCCGCCGTGAATTCGAACATCCCGTCAGTGTCATGGACGTCGCCCAGTCGATCGGCGCCGGCCTGGCCAAGGCCACCATCGCCGGTTCGGTGGATGGCGTGCTGGTCGATGCCAGTGACGTCATCGACCACGATGCCAGCCTGCGCATCATCACCGCCAAGGACGAGGAGGGCGTTGAGATCATCCGCCACTCCGCCGCCCATCTGGTCGGCCATGCGGTCAAGCAGCTGTACCCGGACGTCAAGATGGTGATCGGCCCGGTCATCGCCGAAGGCTTCTACTACGACATCTACTCCGAGCGTCCGTTCACGCCCGAAGACATGGCCGCCATCGAAAAGCGCATGGGCGAGCTGATCGCGCAGGACTACGACGTGATCAAGAAGGTCACCCCGCGTGCGGAGGTCATCGAGATCTTCAAGGCGCGTGGCGAGGACTACAAACTGCGCCTGATCGAAGACATGTCGCCGGACATCCAGGCCATGGGCATGTACTACCACCAGGAATACGTGGACATGTGCCGCGGCCCGCACGTGCCCAACACGCGCTTCCTGAAGGCCTTCAAGCTGACCCGCATTTCCGGCGCCTATTGGCGCGGCGACGCGCAGAACGAGCAGCTGCAGCGCGTCTACGGCACCGCCTGGGCCGACAAGAAGCAGCTCGATGCGTACATCAAGCGTATCGAAGAGGCGGAGATGCGCGACCACCGTCGCATCGGCAAGCAGCAGGACCTGTTCCACCTGCAGGAAGAGGCCCCGGGCCTTGTGTTCTGGCACCCGAAGGGCTGGGCGCTGTGGCAGGTGGTCGAGCAGTACATGCGCAAGGTGTACCGCAATACCGGCTACGGCGAAGTGCGCTGCCCGCAGATCCTGGACGTGTCGCTGTGGCAGAAGTCCGGCCATTGGGACAACTACCAGGACGCGATGTTCTTCACCGAGTCGGAGAAGCGTACCTACGCGCTCAAGCCGATGAACTGCCCGGGCCACGTGCAGGTGTTCAACCAGGGGCTGCACAGCTACCGCGACCTGCCGATCCGCTACGGTGAGTTTGGTGCCTGCCACCGCAACGAGCCCTCCGGCGCGCTGCACGGCATCCTGCGCGTGCGTGGCTTTACCCAGGACGACGGCCACGTGTTCTGCACCGAAGACCAGGTCGAGGCGGAAGTGACCGCGTTCCACCAGCAGGCGCTGGCGGTGTACCAGCACTTCGGCTTCGAGGAGATCCAGGTCAAGATCGCGCTGCGGCCCGAATCGCGCCTGGGCGATGACAGCACGTGGGACAAGGCGGAGGGCGCATTGCGCTCGGCCCTGTCCAGCTGCGGGGTGGAATGGCAGGAGCTGCCGGGCGAGGGCGCCTTCTACGGCCCGAAGATCGAGTACCACCTCAAGGATGCCATCGGCCGCACCTGGCAGCTGGGCACGATGCAGGTGGACTTCATGATGCCCGGCCGCCTTGGCGCCGAGTATGTGGACGAAAACAGCCAGAAAAAGCATCCGGTCATGCTGCACCGTGCGATCGTCGGTTCCATGGAGCGTTTCCTGGGCATCCTGATCGAGCACCATGCCGGCCAGTTCCCGGCCTGGCTGGCCCCGACCCAGGTGGTGGTGGCCAATATCACCGACGCTCAGGCTGAATACGTCAGTGAAGTCAGGAAAACCCTTGCAGATCAAGGGTTCCGCGTGAACGCCGATTTGCGCAACGAGAAGATCGGATATAAGATTCGCGAGCATACGCTGCAGCGGGTCCCGTACCTGCTGGTGGTTGGCGACCGTGAGAAGGAAAATGGCGCCGTGGCCGTGCGTACGCGCTCTGGCGAAGATCTGGGCAGCATGTCCGTCCAGGCCTTCATCGAGCGGTTGCAGGCAGAACAGTCCGTGTAAGAAAGTCCCGGCCCTGCGGATGCTCCGCGATGGGCCGGTTTGATTCCTCTGGGAGATTGCAATATCAGTACCCCTGACAACAAACAGAACCGCAAGAATCAGGAAATCCGGGTGCCGCGCGTCCGCGTGATCGGCAGCGACGGAGAAATGATTGGTGTGTTGACGCGTGACGAAGCGCTGTCGATGGCCGAAGACGAAGGTCTGGACCTGGTCGAGATTCAGCCGCAGGCTGATCCGCCGGTGTGCAAGATCATGGACTTCGGCAAGTTCAAGTTCGAAGCGCAGAAGAAGGCCAACGAGGCCAAGAAGAAGACCAAGCAGGTCGAGATCAAGGAAGTGAAGTTCCGCCCGGTCACCGATGAAGGTGATTACCAGATCAAGCTGCGCAAGATGCGCGGGTTCCTGGAAGAGGGCGACAAGATCAAGGTCAACATCCGCTTCCGTGGCCGTGAAATGAGCCATCAGGAACTGGGTCGCGAGATGGCCAGCCGGATCGAAGGTGATCTGGGCGAAGACATCGTGATCGAGTCCCGTCCGCGCCTTGAAGGCCGGCAGATGGTGATGATGATCGCGCCGAAGAAGAAGTAACCGGCCATCGGGCCTGGCCCGAACCGGCGGAGGTAGAGCCGACCGTTGGTCGGCTACCCAGCCCCGGCCGCACCTCTTCGCGCACACAGCGGGCGCCCATCGGCGCCTTCTGTCGTTTCCCGCGCGCGGCCTGGCGTCACGCCCGGGCTCGCGCCCGTTCCGTTCAGGTTCGGCCGCGCCGCGGTAAACACCCGCCCAATCAAGCGTTTGCAACTGTCCGTATACACGGGCATAATGGGCGGCCCCGTTTTGCGGGGGTGCTGTTTTGAACGGTTTCCCGCCCCACAAAGGCACGCTGTTCCAACGGCAAACAGGACCGGCCTGGTTCCCATCGGGGATCCCGGGCTTACAAGCAGGCAAGGGCACGGACGGAAAGTGTGGCAATGCCACCGCCCTGGTCAGTGACAAAACATCATCAAGGACATAGCAATGCCCAAGATCAAGACCAACCGGGCGGCGGCCAAGCGTTTCCGCAAGACCGCCTCCGGCAAGTTCAAGGCTGGCCACGCCAACCGCAGCCACATCCTCACGAAGAAGTCGACCAAGCGGAAGCGCAATCTGCGTCAGACGAACCATGTTCGTGCAGAAGACGCAGGCCGTTTGAACCGTATGCTTCCCTACCTCTGAGGACTGACCCATGGCACGAGTAAAGCGTGGCGTACAGGCGCGTCGCCGCCACAAGAAAATTCTGACCCTGGCGAAGGGTTACTACAACGCTCGCCGCAAGGTCTTCCGCGTTGCCAAGCAGGCCGTGATCAAGGCACAGCAGTACGCCTACATCGGCCGTAAGCAGAAGAAGCGCAATTTCCGTTCGCTGTGGATCACCCGCATCAACGCGGCTGCCCGCATCAACGGCCTGAGCTACAGCCGTTTCATGAACGGCCTGCTCAAGTCCGGCATCACCCTGGACCGTAAGGTTCTGGCTGACATCGCCGTGCACGACGCAGCTGGTTTTGCTGCACTGGCCGAAAAGGCCAAGGGCGCACTGGCGGCATAAGTCCATTCCCCTGCCGTTGCCGTTCACGCGCAACGGCTGTGGGTAAGGCAAATGCATGGGGAAGGGCGCAAGTCCTTCCCCATTCTTTTTTGTGTTGGCGGTGGCCCTCCCGGTGCCATCGATCGACAGCGCTGGCGACGGGGGTCGGCCCGACGCGCATCGCGATGGCATACCGACGCGAGGCTCCGGCTATCCATGAGTGACATCCAATCCCTGACCACGCAGGCACTGGCCGACGTGGCCGCTGCCCAGAGCCCCGACGCGCTGGAAGCCCTGCGCGTGGCCCTGCTGGGCAAGAACGGCAGCATCACCGCCCAGCTCAAGCAGCTCGGTGGCCTGCCGGCCGGTGAGCGCAAAGCCGCCGGCGAAGCCATCAACCGTGCCCGTGACGCGCTGACCAGCGCGCTGGGTGATCGCAAGACCGTGCTGGAAGACGCTGCGCTGGACGCGCGCCTGGCCGCCGAAGCGATCGACATCACCCTGCCGGGCCGTCGCGAAGAGCGCGGTGGCCTGCACCCGGTGACCCGTACCCTGGAGCGCATCACCGAGATCTTCGGCCGCCTGGGTTACGAGCTCTCCGAAGGCCCGGAAATCGAAGATGACTGGCACAACTTCGAAGCGCTGAACTTCCCGCCGCACCACCCGGCGCGCGCGATGCACGACACTTTCTATTTCGGCGATGGCCGCCTGCTGCGCACGCATACCTCCGGTGTGCAGGTGCGCTACATGGGCGAGCACGCTCCGCCGCTGCGCATGATCGCGGCCGGCAAGGTGTACCGCAGCGACAGCGACCAGACCCATTCGCCGATGTTCCACCAGGTCGAAGGCCTACTGGTCGACGAGCACTCCACGTTCGCCGATCTGAAGGGCACGCTGTCCGAGTTCGTGCGCGCGTTCTTCGAGCGCGATTTCGAGATGCGTTTCCGTCCCAGCTATTTCCCCTTCGTGGAACCCGGCGCGGAAGTGGACATCGCCTGGCAGCAGCCTGACGGCAGCACCCGCTGGCTGGAAGTGCTTGGCTGCGGCATGGTCCACCCGAACGTGCTGCGCAGCGTCGGCATCGATCCGGAGCGCTACACCGGCTTCGCCTTCGGCATGGGCGTGGAGCGCTTTGCGATGTTGCGTTACGGCGTCAACGACCTGCGCGCGTTCTTCGAAAACGACGTGCGGTTCCTGAAGCAGTTCGCGTAAGCGCGTCAGCGTAGCGCCGGGCCATGCCCGGCTGGACAGGATTCAAGACCATCACGGCCCAGGCGCCTGCGCCGGGCCCACCAGGGTGACACCATGAAATTCTCTGAAAACTGGCTGCGCAGCCACGTCCCGACCACCGTCTCGCGCGATGAACTCAGCGCGGTGCTGACCGCGATCGGTCTGGAAGTGGAAGAGGTCGATGCGCTGGGCGATGGCCTGCAGCATGTGGTCGTGGCGAAGATCATTTCCGCCGAACGCCATCCCGAAGCCGACCGCCTGCAGATCTGCCAGGTCGATGCGGGGCAGGGCGAGCACCTGCAGATCGTGTGCGGTGCGCCGAACGCGCGCCCGGGCCTGGTCGCACCGCTGGCAATGGTGGGCGCCCAGATCGGCGATCTGAAGATCAAGCCGGCCAAGCTGCGTGGCGTGGAATCCAACGGCATGCTGTGCTCGGCCAAGGAGCTGGGCCTGGACACCGATGCGTCCGGCCTGTTCGAACTGCCCGACGATGCCCCCGTCGGCCAGACCCTGGTCGAGTACCTCGGCCTGCCCGACGCCAGCATCGAGATCAAGCTGACCCCGAACCGCGCCGACTGCTTCAGCATCCGCGGCATCGCCTTCGACGTGGCCGCTGCGTGCGCCAGTGAAGTGGTGCCGTTCGACGCTGCGCCGGTGGCTGCCGTGGGCGCGCGTGAACTGTCCATCCAGCTGGACGCTGGCGCCGAAGCACCGCGTTACGTTGGTCGCGTGATCGAGGGCGTCAACGCCCGTGCCGCGACCCCGCTGTGGATGGCCGAGCGCCTGCGCCGCAGTGGCGTGCGCCCGGTGTCGCTGCTGGTGGACGTCACCCAGTACGTCATGCTGGAACTCGGCCAGCCGATGCATGCCTTCGATCTGGGCACCCTGCAGGGCAGCATCGGCGTGCGTCGTTCGCGTGCGGGTGAGACCCTGAAGCTGCTCGATGGTCGCGACGCCGCGCTGGACGACAGCTTCCTGCTGGTCACCGATGCCGACCGCCCGATCGCGCTGGCCGGCCTGATGGGCGGCTTCGATACGCGCGTCACCGACGACACCACCAACGTGTTCCTGGAGGCCGCGCACTTCGCGCCCGCCGCGATCATGGGCCGTGGCCGCAAGCTGGGCCTGCACACCGATGCCGGCCACCGCTTCGAGCGCGGCGTCGACCCGGTGCTGCCGCGCGCGGCGATCGAGTACGCCACCCGCCTGATCCTGGACCTGGCCGGCGGCACGCCTGCGCCGGTCACCGAGGCCGTGCGCGACGCCGACCTGCCGGCGACCGCCACCATCGGCCTGCGCCGCGCCCGTATCGCGCGCGTGTTGGGCATCCAGATCGCCGATGCCGATGTGGAGCGCATCCTGCGCGCGCTGGGCATGGACGTGACCGCGACCGCCGATGGCTGGCAGGTCACCGCGCCGAGCCGCCGTTTCGATATCGCCATCGAAGAAGATCTGATCGAAGAGCTGGCCCGTATCCATGGCTATGAGCAGATCCCGACCACGTTGCCGGGCGGCGCCTCGCGCATTGCGATGCCGACCGAGACCCGCCTGGACGACCTGAGCGTGCGCCGCCAGCTGGTGGCCCGTGACCTGCAGGAAACCATCAATTACGCCTTCGTCGATGCCGCGCTGCTCGCGCAGTGGCAGCTGAGCGAGGGTCTGGTCGCGCTGGCCAACCCGCTGTCGGCCGAACTGGCGGTGATGCGCCCGTCGCTGCTGCCGGGCCTGGTCGCCACCCTGGGCCGCAACGCCGCCCGCCAGCTGGGCCGCGTGCGCCTGTTCGAACTGGGGCGCGTGTTCCACCAGCAGGCTGGCGAGGGCCAGCCCGCGCCGCTGGAAACCCAGCGCGTGGCTGCCGCGATCTGTGGCGATGCCGACACCCAGCAATGGGGCCTGCCGACCCGCAAGGTCGACTTCCATGACCTCAAGGGCGACCTGGAATCGCTGGCCGCTGCCAGCGGCGCCGAGCTCGAGTTCAGGCCGTCGCAGCGTCCGTATGGCCACCCGGCACGCTCGGCCGAGGTCTACCGTGACGGCGTGAGCCTGGGCTGGATCGGCCAGATCCACCCGCGCCTGGCCAGGGCCATGGATATCGACGTGGACGTGGTCGCCTTCGAGCTGGATCTGGCCCCGCTGGCCGCCCGCGCCCTGCCGCGCGCCACCGAGCTGTCGCGCTTCCCGTCGATGCGCCGCGATCTGGCCTTCCTGGTGCCCGAGGCCGCCGCCTGGGCCGACCTGGAAGCCACCCTGCGCCGGGCTGCCGGCCCGCTGCTGCGCGAGGTCACGCTGTTCGACCGGTACGTCGGCCAGGGGGTCGAGCCGGGCTTCAAGAGTCTCGCTATGGGCTTGATTTTGCAGGACAAGTCGCGCACTCTGACGGACCGCGACGTGGATGCGGTGGTGGCCGAGGCGGTCTCTGCCATGGAGCGTGAACATCACGCCCGGATCCGCGGTTGAGCGGGAAGCATGGGGGATAGCAGGCAATGGCATTGACCAAGGCGGAGATGGCCGAGAAGCTGTTCGACGAAGTCGGTCTGAACAAGCGCGAAGCCAAGGAATTTGTCGACGCGTTCTTCGATGTGCTGCGTGAAGCATTGGAACAGGGACGTCAGGTGAAGCTGTCCGGCTTCGGGAATTTCGACCTGCGGCGCAAGAACCAGCGCCCGGGTCGCAACCCCAAGACCGGTGAGGAAATTCCGATTTCCGCCCGTACGGTGGTCACCTTCCGTCCGGGCCAGAAGCTCAAGGAAAGGGTAGAGGCATATGCTGGATCCGGGCAGTAACCGAGAACTTCCGCCGATACCGGCCAAGCGCTACTTCACCATCGGTGAGGTCAGCGAACTGTGCGACGTCAAGCCGCACGTCCTGCGCTACTGGGAAACCGAGTTTCCCAGCCTGGAGCCGGCCAAGCGCCGCGGCAACCGCCGCTACTACCAGCGCCACGACGTGCTGATGGTCCGCCAGATCCGCGGCCTGCTCTACGAGCAGGGGTACACCATCGGCGGCGCGCGCCTGCGCCTGGAAGGCGCCGATGCGCGCGAGGAATCGGCGCTGAGCAACCAGATCATCAAGCAGACGCGGATGGAACTGGAAGAAGTGCTTCAATTGCTGCGCCGCTGAACCATTTTTCACGCAAACCCGTTATACTCGTCGGCCCGCTGAGAGGCGGGGACATTGCCAGCATCATCGGGGCGTAGCGCAGCCTGGTAGCGCATCTGCCTGGGGGGCAGAGGGTCGTCGGTTCAAATCCGGCCGTCCCGACCAATGTTGGTATTAAGATCAAAGGCTTGCACTCAACGGTGCGAGCCTTTTTTTTTCTACACCCTATTTCCACCCTATCCCCACCTTATGATCAGTCTGTCGCGGGGTGCCTGCCATGCGTGGCTGAAGCTATGATGCACTCAACTTACGTGGGGATCTGTGGATGGTCGCTAGCCAAACAGCCGTAGTCGGCTCTCAAATTGACGACGCTGCACGTGCAGCGGCGGAGGAGCAGATCAAGGAGCGGCAGAAGGAAACCGACTTCGACATCCGCGAATATCCCATTGAGGTGATAGTCGCCAAGTTCACTAAGCGGATTGAGAACGACAAAGCTGAGCTTTTCATTCCAGACTACCAGCGAGAACTCATCTGGAAGCCGAAACAGCAGTCGCGGTTCATCGAATCCATCCTCTTGGACCTGCCAGTTCCGTATCTCTATGTTGCCGATGTGACCAGTGGTGAGGACGAGGGGAGAATTGAGGTAGTAGACGGATCTCAGAGAATTCGTACTCTAGTGAGGTTCGTGGGCAATGAGTTCGCCCTAGATGGACTTGAGGTTCTTGATCAACTCAATGGCTTCAGATACTCGGATTTCGCACTGCCAAGACAGCTCCGTTTCGGGCGGAAGACTATGCGTATGATCGAGCTCATTGAGGTCGACGAGGAGGCCCGTAGACAGCTATTCGACCGGCTCAACTCGGGTGGCACAAACCTGAATGATATGGAAAAGAGGCTCGGCTCACGGGATGGCCCCTTCATGGATCTGATCCGTGAGCTCGCCGCATCGCAGGAACTAGCGCGTCTTTGCCCCATAAGTAAGGTTCGCCAAGACCACCGCGAATACGAAGAGATGGTTCTTCGGTTCTTCGCATATCGAGATAGATACCTTGCGTTTAGCAAGAGCGTCTTCGAGTTTCTGAACAACTATTTGGATGCTAAGAACGAGGCCTTCGATCGGCTCGTTCATGAAACACAATTTCAGCAAATGCTGGAATTCGTAAGCCAGTACTTCCCAAATGGCTTCAAAAAGGGGCCTAGCAACAATTCAGTTCCACGCATCCGTTTTGAGGCGATTGCAGTTGGTGTCTCCTTGGCGATTGAAGATGGTTGCCAAGCTCCTGCAACTCTGGACTGGCTTGAGAGCGACGAGTTCCGGACCCTGACTAGATCGGACGCGAGCAACTCTCGTCCCAAGGTCAAGGCGCGCATCGACTTCGTCAAGAACAGTCTTCAAGGCAAGCCGGTAGACATCGCAGCTGCGCTGGGGGGCGATGGTGACGAGGGCTGAGGAAATCTTGGTTGAAGTTCGGGATCTTTTTGATCGCAGGCGAAATGAGGTCGATCGCTATTTAGAATTTTTGGTTGCCATTGATGACGTGAGGGCCAACGCGATCGCTCATGTCCCCGATGATGGCGAGGCGGTCTTTGCACCTGGCGGTATGTCGAGAGAGCTCGTCAAGACGCTGAGGGCTAACGGCTATTTGCTGATCTACAATCTGGTTGAATCGACCATGACAAACGCGATTGATGCGATTCATCGGTGTTTTGATGTAGATGAGTGCGAGTTCTCTGCTCTCTCTGAGCATCTCAAAAAGATCGTCTTGGAGAATTTCAAACGAGTTATCGGAAATGGCAGCGAGAAAGTACTTGGTTCTGATCATCCTGTTCAGAGGGCAATGATCACTTTGGGTTATAACAAGGAAGCCATCTTCTCTGGCAATCTTGACGCGCGCGAGATTCGAGAAACTGCAAGCCGCTACGGATTTCAGGTCGTCGAACGCAATGCCGCCGAAAGCCGTGGCGGCATCGGTCTGAAGAGCGTCAAAGACACCCGGAATAACCTGGCGCACGGAAAGCAGTCATTCGAAGAATGTGGTCAGCAAACTTCCGCTGATTCGCTCCGGACAACGGGGCGAGAGGCAATCGCCTATTTGAGCGACGCACTGGCGGGGGTAGAGGATTTTGTAAAAGAGGGGCGATACCTGTCGCCGCAACGACAGCCTTCACCGCCGTAATGGTGCTTGGAATCCTCTGTGCGCTACGTGCTGTAGAAGGCTCGTTCCGATAACTTCCCCAATTCGAACTGGCACTGCGTTACCAATCATTCTGCCGACCGCCCGCATCGTTACTTCATTATCCGGAGCAAACTTGTAGTCGCTCGGGAACGATTGAAGCAGCGCGGCTTCGCGCAAAGAAATCCCGCGATCCTGTTCAGGATGGCCAAACCTGCCATTTCCGAACCCGTGGCAAAGTGTAGTCATGGTTGGGCTGGGTTCGTCCCAACTCATTCTCCCGTAGACGCTTGGGTAAGATTGACCAGACTCCCTCTGATGACACGCTGCTCTCAACTCCACAGGCCAATCCGACCAGGTGCCGCCGGGAACAGACGCGCGAATCCGTTTCATGTTGAGGGAAGAGAGTTTAGCGGCTCGGTGGAGGGGGTCGGCCTTGCT
This sequence comes from Stenotrophomonas sp. RG-453, assembly GCF_033843685.1. Taxonomy (NCBI): domain Bacteria; kingdom Pseudomonadati; phylum Pseudomonadota; class Gammaproteobacteria; order Lysobacterales; family Lysobacteraceae; genus Stenotrophomonas; species Stenotrophomonas sp. RG-453. Next base: position 455,025 of record NZ_JAMYED010000004.1, on the reverse strand, counting down.
CACTTGGCCTGCTTCAATGGGCGGGAGATGCGCAATTGCGTCTCGCACAGTCATACACTGCCCAAGCGCTGGGGGAGGAATTAGCTCAATTTCCCCCAACTTGGAAGCGAGAAGTACGTGACGGAAACGCTTCTGCGGCAGGCCATATTTGGCGCAGTCAACTTTATTGGCCCACACATAGTAGCCAGAGTCTTTTAGCCCGTTCACGAAGTCTTGATAAATCGAATGGCGTGTCACCTCTGGCACATTTTCCATGCTTACCAGTTCGGGACCGACTTCCCGGATCAATCTCGTGAAGGAATTCAGCAGCGGCCACTTCCGGTCACTGCTGGTATCACGGCCCAAGTTGTACGTAGAGAAGGGTTGGCAAGGAGCGCATCCTGCAAGCAACCTGACACTGGCCGAGCTATACCATTTGGACAGCTCTGCGCCAGTCAGCATTTCCACGTCTTTGGTGGAGAACTTTGACGGATTGTTCGTCTCGTACGCAAAGCGGCAGCTCTCGTCGATGTCGTAGCCGGCACGCACATTCAACCCCGCGCGGCGAAGGCCTGCCGTAAGGCCCCCAGCCCCGCAAAAAAGGTCTACGGCATCAATTTTGGGGCGCTTGGGTGCCATGGGGACCATTGTACGAAAGTTGGGGGCGTCGGTAGGCGGCTGCCGACGCCGGGGCTGAAGACTCCCTGTGCCTACTATGGCACGGGCGATATATAGGCGAAATGGATATCGCCAAGTGCTTAAGGTTGCTGCATGGGACCTAGTTGGACGGCGCGATGCTCCGAAGTAGGACAGAACCCGTCTGGACCTCTTGCCAGGCGGTATCGTGGCCGTCGAGGTAGTGTTCCGTCATGGATGTCGAAGAGTGCCCCATGAGCCCTTGAACTTTTTCAATTTCCCAACCCGATTCGTTCAGCAATGCTCCCCCCAAGCTGCGGATCTCATGAAAGCTAGGCGGATGGATACTTCCGACTCCTGCCGCCTCGCGCGCGTCTTGGAATGCACGGGTCAATTGCTCCGGCATGACTTGGGTGTGGTGCTGACGTGCTGCGGCTCGCTTGTCCGATGGCCGCGCGCGGTCAGGAAGGCGGTGAACCACATACGGGGACAGCACGGCGTCGCGTGCCTGAGACAAGAGGGCCGCAAGCTCGTCGCCGACGCGAATCTTCAATTTCACCAATGTGCTGCCCTCGGTTTTCTGAGGGACGACCCACAGGAAGCCATCATGCACGTCGGAGAACTTCAACGAGACCACGTCGTCGCGGCGCAACAGCGTCACCAGCGATAGGTCCATCGCCAGCCGGAGCCACGGCTCAGCTTGGTCCCAGATCGCCGCATACACCTCCTTCGTCAGACGCGCGCGTTTTCGCTCGTGTTGGAACCGGCGTGTTGCCAGGACCGGGTTGGTGTCGATCCAGCCTTCCTGCACGGCGCAGCCGAGGATCCAGCCCAGCACCAGCCGGAACTGTTGGCGCGCGCGATCGGAGGGCGTGACCGCGCGAATGAACTCTGCGCAGTCCTTGACCGTGACCGCTTCGACCGGCCGAGCACCTATGCCGGCTTCGATGCGACGGATCACGCTCTCATACACCTCGGCGGTCTTCGGGGCCCACTTCCGCCCAGGGATATCGTCTCGGCGGAACACGGCTATCGCATCGGCGACGGTGTCCTTTGAGCCAATCACCCGGTCCACGAGGTCGTTCGTGGGTATGAGCAACGCATTGAGCTTTTTCGCAGCGGCGAAGGCTTTCGCCTTATCCATTCCCATCCAGGTCTCCCGCTTGGTCACGGGGTGTCGGTACTTGAATCCATCCCGGTTGGGGTAGAGGTTTGCCGGCCATCCTTGGCGGCCTTTGCTGCGTGGTCGCGGTGTCATTCGTATCAACCTGCCTTCAGCACGCGCTCGACCAGGTCATCGCCCTCGGCCAGCCACGCATGTTCGTCAACGTACCAAGAGCCCCCGACCTTCTTGCCGGGGATCTTGCCGGAGCGCAGCCAGCGCTGCAGGGTTAGATCCGCCGGGCGGCTACCCTCTTCGAAGTACCTCTCCAGCCAGATCTGTGCGGTGATCAGGCGCATTTTTGCCTCCTGCTCGCGGCGTTCGCCGCAGCCAGTTGAAGGGGAAGCTGCACGACGTTCGTCGGTGCCGTAGGCGACCGCCGGCGACGGCGCTTATTTATGCGGTCCCACTCGTCGAGAGCGGCCTCTGCGTCCGCGTGGCGCGGAGTGGCCTTGCATCGGCACTCCACGAAGTGCCCACCACCTGCGGCGATGCCGCGCAGGTCATGGATGTGGCGCGCGGTGTGACCAGCGGCGCAGGGCGGCAGCCCCTCAGGGTGGCTGATGTGTCGCTGGGTCATGCTGCGCTCCTGCGGAGGTTGAGAATCTGGCCCCACTGTTCGGCCATTGCTGCGGCGATGCCAGGGAAGGTCTTGCTTCGTTCTTTCCAGCGGTGAGGCCCGGGCGGCATGCGGTGGATGCGATGCTCGCGGCCGTCAACAATGTTCGTGGGGCGGAGCAGCGGAAGCCCCTTCAGCCACAGGCAGGTCGCCTTCGTTTCGCCGTGTCCGAACTGCCAAGGTTGGATGGTCTGATCCGGTCGCCGCCACAGAGACGACATGATGCAGACCGGGTTCTCGATGGCGATCATCGGGATATCGGCCTTGGCCAGCATCATGAAGAACGACACTGCAGACTGCTGCCGACCGTCCATGCGCTTGGCCTCAAAGTGCCGAGCGCCGCTCACGGACAGATGCGTGCACGGTGGGTGAGCGATTATCAGGTCCCACGGGTAGTCCAAGACATCCCGCACGTCGCCCTCGTAGTGCGGACCTGGGGTGTCTGTCGGTAACAGGTCGCAGCTCATCGCCTCGTGCCCGCCTGCGATGAACCGGTCACGGACTGCCCCGCTGTACTCGCAAGCAATCAGTACCCGCATCACCGGTCCTCCCGCAGCTTGGTGCGCAGATTGCGTGGTGGCTTGATGGTGGCCAGGCTAGCAGGCACCGCCTCGATGGTTCGCCTCGTGGCAGAATGCGGCCCACTGCACAGGGGGATCAAGGAATGACGCGGTTGAATGATTTGTGGAACGGGATGAGCCCCTGCATGGAGCCGGGGATCAAGAATTGCGTTGTGTGGTGGGACGCTTGGGCGGCAGTTGGAGCGTGGGCGGCCGCAATAGCCACGTTCTTTGCGGTAATTGTTCCGGTGTTTCTTTCGAGTCGGAAAGAGCGGCTGCGCAATGAGTTGGAGTTGTCGGACTTCGTGTACTCGTTGCCCCCTTTCATTGCCCAGTGGAGAAGGTCGCTTGCCATCCTGGAGCAGATGTCCGAGGAACCAAGTGAGAATCATGTGGAACAGTTGGACGCCCTCCGACTTGCCCTGTCGTTCCCTTCCCTTGAGCCTGCTTTCAGAATGCGTCGCGTGCTCATCGGCTTCAGGACCGTAAGTCGAGATTTGGCGGCTTGGAATCGCACGGTTGAGGAATTCCGCAATCGATTGAGCTTCGTTAATTTCGACGAGCCGTGGGAGGTGGATGGCGCGACGCAGTCGACGAGGCTGGGAGTCGCGATGCTCAACGAATTCTCTTTGAACATTAGTGGTCACCTCAGATTCTTGCTCGACGCTATTTCCACTGCAGCACCGAGTGTTGAACCTGAGATTCGAGCAATCCGCGGGCACCTTGGATTCGGTGTTTACAGCTGACGCCACGAGGTAGCTAAGCGCACGGTAAAAGTGAAACTCCACAAGTGACCGCCCTTTGCATATCTGATCTGGCTTGACGTGTGTCATGGATGGCTGCCCTTCTCGTGGTCTCTGATGCGGTCGATGAGGTAGGTGGCTTCCTTTCGCCATTTGTCGCGGTCGAAAGGGTTGAGGTTCTTGGCGAGGTAGTGGAGCTGTTCGAGCGGCTGGATCAGCCAGGTGATGCGGAAGGGCATAGATGAGCGGTGGTCGCGGAGCGGGGCATGCGGCCGGCAGTCCGGTCCTGCGAGCCATTCGGCTTCGTCGCAGTCCAGGCATCGGCCGTCACCGTTGCTTCCGGGCGGCCATCGGTGCTCCTGCCTTCCGACCGGCGGGTGCAGGTAGAGCGCGCGGATGATCAGATTCCGGCGCCGCGGGTTGATCACGTCCTCGGGCTCGGCCTCTTCCCAGGGCTCTTTGCTGCCGCGGCGCCGGCACTCGTACCGGACCGGCTTCTGCGAGCCATACAGCTGCTCCATGAAGACCTTTGCCCAGGCAGCGGCAACCTCGGCGGGCACGGGCTCGCCGGCGGCGCCAGCGCGGCGCATGGCGCGCACGGTGGAGGCCACGGTCGGATCAGCCATCGCGGCCGCGCCTCCACGCGTCGGGCACCTGGGTGGCGCAGAGCAGGGCGCCCATGAGCAGGTAGACGCCGGTGTCTTCAATCCCGGCCCAGGCCATTGCGAAGGCGACGTCCGCGAGCAGGGCGCCCAGCAGCACCAGCCCGCCGGCGCGCCAGTGGCGGATCAGCCTGCGCATCGGATCTGCTCCATCAGGGCGGCGAAGTGCTCTTCCTGGCGGCGCTGCAGCCAGACGGTGGCCACGAGCGCGCCGGCGGCAAAGCCGATGATCAGGCCGAAGGCGAAGTCGATCCCGCTCATGCTGCATCGCCTCCCGGCGCTGGATGGGCGGCGAGGGCGCGCGCTGCCATGCGGTTCTGGACTTCCTTCGAATACCCGGCGCGGACCAGCTGGCCGACAGCGGCGCGGGAATCCCAGCCGCATGCAATGGCCTGCCGGCGGACGGACTGGGCGCGGTAGAACTGCTCGGCCGTCGTGACGCTCATGCGGCGGCCTCGCTGCTGACGGCCTCGCGAAGCTGGGCAGCCGCGCGCTGCAGGTCGACGGCAACGGCGTCGGCTTCATCGGCGGTGAAGTAGACGCGGCCGGCGGCACCGACGTGCATCGCGACTTTGTTGGAGATGGGCTGCGCTTCGAACCGGACAGGCCCGGTCGAGCTGCTGAGGGTGAGGGTGGCCATGAAGTCTCCGTGCCCCGGCCCGGATGGGCTGTTACTGGGGCGACCGAAACAAATTACAGAATACTGTAGGCCTGTGTCAACAGAATTCTGTAATTCGATTACTCACGGCCAGAAAGCAAAAGCCCCGCTCATGCGGGGCCGTTGCAACTTCATAGCGGAATTGTGATCACTGACTGCCGCCGTCAGGCACCTCGAGCTTGCTGCCGTCGGCGAACACGATCACCTTCGGGGTCCACAGCATTTTGTACTTGCTCTCATCAAGGTCTGCGAGCTTGCGGTCCTTGTTATCACCAGTGGAATAGCGGACAGATCTGCTTCCAGTCCAAGTAACACTCTGACCGGCAGGGATGGTGTCGTCGTTTGAGATTGCGAAGCCTGAGATCTCATCGCCAAAGAGGTCTTGAACGGACACGTAGCCCTTCACTCCGGCGATGTCTTTTTCTGTGTTGTTTCTATAGCCAAACACTATGGAGAGGTGTTCGTCCATTAGAAGCCCACTCATGCCTCGTTCCTCTTGAATAGCCTTGGAGACAAGCGTAACGGTAACTGCCTCGCGCATCGGCTTAATGGCGGCTTCCCGCTTTGCCTCAAGCTCAACCTTCAGTGCAGCTTGCTTAGCGGCTTCTGCGTTCTGGTCTTCGATAAACTTGCGCTGTTCCTCGATCGCCTTTCCAATCGTCACTCCCTCCGGGATGCCTATGCTGTCTTTTTCGCTTCCAGAGAACTGCGCCACCAGAGCATGCCGCACGAGATAAGACTGAAGAAGGTCCTTATCGCCGTCCTCTAGCTTCTCTACCTCTGGTTTGATGCTCTCCATCTCACTCAGCTTCGTCGGGAGTTCAGTGTTCTTTGGATTGGCGCAGCCTGACAGGGCTAAGCAAAAACATGTTGCAAGCAGCAATTTTCTCACGGGCAATTCCTTTTGGATGGTGGTCCTGATAGGCGGATGAGACAGCGCGATTTGGGGCTCAGTTCAAGCGATCAATTCGGTTGCGAAGGTAGACCTTTCCACCAACCACTGCGTGTGGTGGCAATGCGAATGCCGGGTACAGGCCTGCGTTAGCGCTAACGACGTAGATCGCATCTCCCCGATCCTGCAGCGCCTTTATCTGTTGGCCGTTTCCGGTATTAATCAGGTAGATGCCGTCGCCGTCGAAGGTGGTTACGCCGGTGTCTACAATCAGTGCCTCGCCAGGCTGAATCACGGGGATCATCGAATCGCCGCGCCCCGTTACCAGCACTAGACGCCCTGGCGGTGGCACAAAACCGACGACTGACCGGATGTATCCAGGCTCGAAATCCATGGCGCGCACCACCTCTGGATAGTCCTCGTTGACTCGTCCTTCCCCCATGCCTGCTTCTCCATCCAGTTGCTGGACGTGAACATAGCCCTGGCTGGTCTCAGCGGCCGCGACCTTGGTCGCAGGCGAGCTGGTGCCCTTCTCTTCCTTGGGGCCTTTGCCGGTTTCTAGCCAGCGCAGCGAAACACCTAATGCATCCGCGATCACGCGTAGCTTCGTGCTCGTCTGCATGCCTCCGCGTTCCAGCTCTGCCAAGGTGCTGTAACCGACCCCCGTCATCTGCGCCAATGAAGTTCGGCTGATGTTCTGCTGGGACCTTTCCTTTCTGAGTCTGGTGCCGATGGTTTCCATCCGGCAATGGTCACAGAACTCTGTAACAGAATGCTGTTGACTGTAATTACAGGATTCTGTAGCTTGCGCATCCATGGACTGGAAATCCCACATCGAAAGGTTGTTGAGCGCCGGGGCCACTGTTGATCAGTTGGCTGTCGGGATGGGCGTAACGCCCAATGCTGTCCGCGAGATATTGGCCGGACGTACCAAGTCACCGCGCGCTGAAGCTGCTTTCAAGCTGGCGGCTATGAAGCCGGAGCACTACGGGAGCAACTGCCGCCAGATCAGCGCAGGGGTCAACACCAGAATGAGCAAGCGCGCGCTGCGGGCGAAGTTCGGTTTCAAGACCGATGCGCACTTGGCGAAGGTGCTGCAGCTCCCGGTGGAGCAGGTCGAGGCCTGGCCGGAAGAGCTGAGCGTCCCGGCCTTGCCGCAGGTGCTGCAGCTGCTCGGCGTGCAGGAGCAGCCGTCGTCGGCCGCCTCGGCGCCGGACGATCCGGACGCCGACCGTATCGACCTCGGCGTCCACGCCGCCTGACTGGCCGTCCCTGGCCATCGTCCCTGAATTGAATTCGTCCATGACGCCGATCGTGCGCCATGACGGGCCAGCCCGAAACCTTGAAACACACGTCTTCCCAAGGTGAACCCATGACCTGCCGCACCTCCGCACTCAACTGGATCGACGTCCTTTACAACTCCGTGCGCGAAACGCCCGGCGGCGTACAGGCGGCTGCCGCGTATCTGGCGCAGCGACGCGGCAAATCGATGCACCCAGAGACGCTCCGAGCGAAGTTGCGCGGCCTTGAGGGCGAATCGGTCACCATCGAGATTGCCGAGCTGCTGACGGAGTGGATGCAGGAACAGACCGCGAGTAAGGAGCGCGCGCTGGACTGGCTGCAGGCATTTGCTGGCCGCTTTGATCTGGCGATCGAGGTAGTGCCGCCGGCTCCGGAAGGTGGCTGGGCTGATGAGGTCGGGGCAATCCAGACCAAGCTGCTTGAGATCAACAGCTTCATGGGTCGTCTTGCTGGCACCGCTGTGAAGGCCATGGCCGACCGCCGCATTGATAGCGATGAAGCGCAACTCATGATCCGTGAGGCGCGATCGATTATTACGATGGCGTACCGCCTGATTCGCAACATCGCCCGTGCTGCCGCAAAGGGGAGGGCAGCCCGATGAGCCATCTGACCCGTTCAACCGATATCACCGGTAGCCATGAAGCCGTTGCTCTTCTTGTCCGGAGCGGGCGCCACGCCGCGCAGAAAGATCGCACCGAGGCTGCAGTGAAGCGCTATCCGGGCATGACCAGCATGCAGCTGGCCCACGCCACCGGCATGGATCGATACATGGTCGCCCGCCGCCTTCCCGACTTGGCGAAAGAAGGCCGCGCCCACCGCGGCGCCAAGGCGCTTTGCCCTATCAGCAACATCACCGTCTGCACCTGGTGGCCAGTGGCCCAGGGCGACAATTTCACCCTGGCGGTCTGAACGATGTCCACGATCATCATGAGCCAGTGTTGGCCGCTGCAGAGCCTGAGCGTTACGCAGAAGGCTGTACTCATCTCCCTGGCCGATCAGGCCAACGACGATGGCGTGTGCTGGCCGGCTATCGGCACCATCGCCAAGCGCTGCTGCATGTCGGCCCGCGCTGTACGCGATGCAATGGATCACCTTGAGCTGGTGGGGCTGCTGTCGCGCGAGCGCCGCTTCAACAGCAGCAGCGTCTATGCGGTCACTCCGGCGAAGTTCGATGCCTCCGCTGCCCCGTCGAAGAGCAAGCGAAAGGCCGGAAAAGCGGGGGATGCACCGGGCGCAGGTGCTGCGCCCCATGCAGGGGGTGCGCCCGCTGCAGGAGGGGATGCGCCCGGTGCAGGGGGTGAGGCAGGGGGCGCAGGTCTGGAGGTGCGCCCCGTGCCGCCTAACCGTCATATAACCCTCATTGAACCGTCAGAAGAACCGCAAGTTCCGGCGCTGGCTGCGCCGATGTCGAAGGCGGCCCTCGAAGCGCAGATGCAGGAAGCCTGCAAGCAGACGTGGGCTGCCTACCGCACGGCCTACCGCCTGCGGCACGGCGTGGACCCGGTGCGCAACGCCAAGGTAAACACCAACGTGCGGGACTTGGTGAAGCGGCTGGGCAGGGAGGAAGCGCCGAAGGTGGCCGGCTGGTTCCTGGGCGTCAACGAGCAGTACGCCGTTAAGCGCATGCACGACCTGGGCGTGCTGCTGGCCGGGGCCGAGGCATACCGGACGCAGTGGGCCACTGGCCGGCAGGTCACGACGACCAGCGCCCAGCACACGGACCAGACCCAATCGAATCTGAGCACCGCTGACGAAGCCAAGGCGCTGTTGCGCAAGGGGAGGGCGACAAATGCTGGCTGATCACGAACAGGACCGGCTCGTCGAGCTGCTGGTGGTCACGGCTGAGGTAATTGGCGACCAGCTGCGTCCCTCCACCGCTGCGTACATGGTTCGGGACTTGTCCTGCTATCCGCTGGCGCAGCTGGAGCGCGCGCTGGAAGGTTGCCGCCGGGAGCTGAAGGGTCGCCTGTCCCTCGCCGCAGTGTTGGAGCGCATCGACGACGGCCACCCGGCACCGAACGAAGCGTGGGCGGTGGCCATCCAGGCAGCGGACGAGCGCAACACCGTGGTCTGGACCACGCTCGCCCAACAGGCATGGAACACCGCGCTGCCGTTGGTCCAGGCGGGCGACAAGATCGCCGCGCGCCAGGCCTTCTTGGAGACGTACACCCGGCTGGTGAAGGATGCGCGCGCTGCACGCCTGCCGGCCAGCTACACCCCGTCGCTGGGCTTCGACCTCACCAGCCGCAACGCGGCACTCACGGATGCGGTGAGTAAGGGGCTGCTGACGCACGACCAGGTGAGCGACCACCTGCAGCTGACCGCGGCGACGCCGGCGTTCAACCCGGTGGCCCTGTTGGCTGGGAAGGTCGAGGCCTCGCCGGGCGCCAACGCGAAGATCCTGGCGCGCCTGGAGGAACTGGCACGGGAGCTGGCCGCCTGATGCGCTCGGACAACAACCAGCTCGACATCTTCGATCACGACCCTCGCCTGGCCGGGAAGAAGCTGGCAAGGCTCTACCGCGAGTCTGCGGACGAAGCACTGAAGCAATACCAGTTCAGCGCCTCAGTGAGGCAGGACCGGCACGACCACTACATCGCGGAGGCGGAACGGCTTGAAGCCATTGCCCGCAACGCCCAACGCGCGGCCCGCCGCCGCAACACCGCACAGACAGGAGCAACAGCCCGATGAAACCACTGGTCATCTACCACGCCAACTGCGCCGACGGTTTCACCGCGGCATGGGCCGTGCGCCAGGCGCTGGACGCCGAGTTCTACCCGGGTGTGCACGGCGAGGCGCCGCCGGAGGTGGCCGGCCGCGATGTGATCCTGGTCGACTTCAGCTACCCGCGCGCGCAGCTCGTCGGTATGGCTCAGGTCGCGCGATCGATCCTCGTGCTCGACCACCACAAAAGCGCGGAGGCCGATCTGCGGTCCGGTGCAATCAACATCGGCACCATCGGGCAGGTTGGATTGAAAGCTGTGAGGATTGTCCGACTCGACAATCTGCCGGACGCGCGCGAGGCCTGGTTGCACTATGAAGACACGGCCACGGTTCACGACGGAATCGTGTGCGCGTTCTTCGATATGGACCGTAGCGGCGCGGGCATCGCGTGGGACTTCTTCCACCCGGGCTCGCCGCGTCCTGAGCTGATCGACCATGTGGAAGACCGGGACCTGTGGCGCTTCGCGCTGCCGGGCACGCGCGAGATCCAGGCGGCGGTCTTTAGCTACCCCTACGAGTTCGATGTGTGGGACCTGCTGATGGAAACGCCGATGGAGACCCTCCGCGCCCAGGGCGTGGCGATCGAGCGCAAACACCACAAGGACGTGGCCGAGCTGGTGAAGGTGGCGAAGCGCCAGATGGTGATCGGCCACTACGAGGTGCCGGCGGCGAGCCTTCCGTACACCCTGGCGAGCGATGCCGGTCACCTGATGGCGAAGGGCAAGCCGTTCGCGGCCTGCTACTACGACAAGGACGGCGGCCGGGTCTTCAGCCTGCGCTCGACGGATCAGGGCGTGGACGTGAGCGAGGTTGCCAAGCTGTACGGCGGTGGCGGGCATGCGCGCGCTGCAGGGTTCACGGTCCCGCGCGACCACGAACTGGCGAGGGCGTGATGGACTTCACCGCCTTCAGCACCCGCAGCAAGTACGCCTCCCAGATCAACGCCGGGTACTCGGCCCGATTGAACGGTGAAGGGCTGAGCACCAACCCGCACATGGTGTGGGTGGACACCCAGGACGAGCTGGAGCCGCGCAAGGTGCAGCCGCTGGACGACAAGGCGCTGGCCTGGCAGCACGGCTGGCGGCTGGCGGACAAGGACCAGAAGGGAGGCGTGCGCTGATGCGGTCCAGCGCCCCGCCACCGACGAAAGCAGAGGGCGCCCGGATCGAGGCGTCCAAGGTCGGCCCTTGCATGGCGTGCCTCTCGCTGGCCGCCCAAGGCCTGCTCGCGCCCCACCAGGCGGTCTACGGCTGCGACTACAACCACGCCAAGAGCGGGAACAAGCGCCGCGGGCACGCCTTCGGGTACGCCCTGTGCGTGTGGCACCACCGCCGCCATCCGATGCAGGGCAAGACCTTCGCCGAGATGCGGGAGACGTGGGGCCCGAGCCTGATGGACGGCTCGCGCACCTTCCACGAGACGTATGGCAGCGACGACGAACTGATTGAACAACAGACCTACATCATCGAGCTGAGGGCAGCTGCGTGAGTGAGAGCAAGAAAACATGCGCCGATCGCGTTCGCGCGGCGTTCGAGCAGGCCCTGACAGAAGGGCTGAGCTATGCGGGGCTGTACGAGAAGTTGGCAGCTGATGGCATGGACACGGACAAAGCGAAGGACGGGATCAACAGCACGCTGCGCTACCTGGTCGCGCGGGGCTACCTGCTTAGGACTGGCGAGCGTGAAGACGCGAGGTTCCGCAGAAGTGGCGCGGCGATGGCTCGGCCCCGGCTGACCGAATCGCAGAGGGCAGAGCGCACCAAGGCAAAGAACCGGCGTCGCGTGGAGAGGGCAAGGGCTGCGCGCGGCGCGACGGTTGGGCTGCGCGCCGCAATGATCCCCAAGCCCGTCCGGGCGGCTCCAACGGCCAAGCCGGTCTTCGAGACATATGAGGAATATCGGAAGCGGGGCGGACGGGTTGAGTACCTGCCTGCTTCCTGGAATAGGGGGCAATAGGTAGGCGCGTCGCGATCAGTGCGACGCACTGGGAAGAAGCTGGACGGATGGACCTGACCCGCTACGACGACAAGGCGCTGGCGCTGCTGAGCAGCATCCAGCAAGACATAGCCGCGATGCGATGGACGAAGGCGTGGACCGCCCCAGCCGTACGCCGCGAGGCAGAGCAGGCACTGCGCCGGGCACGCGCGCTGCGCCGTGAAATCAATCGACGAGAGCACAAGGGGAAAGGCCATGGGGAATGTACGTGAGCTGCTGTCCAGCCGGATGGGGCCAACAACCGTGAAATTTGACACCGGCCGTGGCGGCACGCCGGACCTGACCACCCAGGATATTGCCGCGGCGCTGGGAATGGTGCCCGCCGGCCTCGGTCGTGAGCTGCTGGAGGCCCTGTGGTGGCCAGAGAGTGCGGCGCGGCGCATCGACCATCTGCGGAAGGCTGTCATCGCGCTGGTTGCTCCGGAATACAACCGGCACCAGCAGGTGCTGAGCCTGGCGCGGACGGAATACGGCATCGCCAAAACCTGCATGGGCTGGGCGGGAAACGCGGTGACGGACATGCAGCGACGGGAGTTTGCGCGCGCTGAGGCAAAGCTGGAGGGCACGCGCGCGCTGTGTTGGCCCATCAGCACCATGGAGCAGCTAGGCGGACTGGCGGTGGCGGTGATCGGCGAAATGGCGGCTGCCGGCTGCTGCAAGCGATGCGAGGGATTGCGCACACAGGCTGCACCGGAGGGCACCGGCGTCGTGGAGTGCGAAGCATGCGACGGCAGTGGCCTGGAGCAACTGAGCGGCCGGAAGCGCGCAACAGCCATCGGGGCCGACTGCTCGGCATACAGCAGGTTCTGGCAGCCAGTCTACGAGTGGATGCTCATCCAGATGCGAGCCGCAGAGAACGAAGCTGCGCGCCAGTTCAGGCAGGCGCTTTCGCGCGCTGCATAGCGATGACTTGAAGGGTCATCGGAAACAGGGGCATTCTTGCCACTATCCAGACGCAAGCCCCGGCCACAGCCGGGGCTTTTTCTTTGCCCGCTTCCCAGACCGGATTAACCCTCGCGCCAAGCCGGCAGCGGGGCGGGCACCTATTGACCAAACCGGGAGGGGCGAAATGCCGAACCGGACAATCCACGGGGCAACCATGCGGGACGAAATCATCAGCACCGCGGCGAGCGCTGCGGCAAAGGTCACGCCGCCGGTCGCGGTGGCCGGGGCCGTCGCCGGCGGCGTCAACCTCGACCGCCTGGTCGTGATCTTGACCGTCGTGTACCTGGTCGGCCAGATCACCTATCTGGTTTGGCGCTGGGTGCGCGAGTGGCGGCAGGCTGCCAAGGCGACCAAGGCATGAGCCGGCCCGGTGGCGCACCAGGTCGGTCGCTCGTGGCGCTTCTGGTCCTGAGCGCTGCCGGATTGGTCGCGATCGTATCCAAGGAGGGCTATACCGATACGGCCGTCATCCCCACCAAGAACGACCGCCCCACGATCGGCTTCGGATCGACCTTCCACGCCGACGGGACGCCGGTGCAGCTCGGTGATCGAATCAACCCGGATCGCGCCCTCCACACGGCTCAGGCGCACATCGCCGGCGAGGAGAAGCGATTCCGCGCCTCCCTCCCTGGCGTCTACCTCACGCAGGGCGAGTACGACCTCTATTTGGACTTCACTTACCAGTACGGGACGGGCAGCTGGCAGTCATCGTCTATGCGGCGCCAGCTGCTGGTGGGCAACTACCGTGCCGCCTGTGATGCCCTTCTGCTGTGGAAGCGTGCCGGCGGCTACGACTGCTCGACGCTGATCAATGGCAAGCCCAACAAGGTGTGCTGGGGCGTGTGGTATCGGCAGCTGGAGCGGCATGCCAAGTGCGTTGCCGAGCTTGCCCCATGAGTCGGGCCTATTTGGTCATCGGCCTGCTGATCGCATGGGCCGTGTGCTGCGTGCTGTCGTTCGCTGCAGGCTGGTCTTGCCGCGGGGATCGCGCGGCTCTCAGTACCGCCACGGCCGAGGTGGCCGACGGACGGAGGGCCCTGGCTGGAGAGAAGGTGGCGCGCTCTGTCGATCGCGAGCAGGTAGCGGGCGTCCAGCAGGCGGGAGATACCGCCGACGAGCGAGAGGAAAAGATCAATGCTGACTATAAAGAGCGCATCGCAGCTGCTGTTGCTGGCCGCGATGGTGAGCTTGGCCGGCTGCGCGGCCACTGGGCCAGTTGCGAAACCAGCCGCCTGGCCGACGGTGCCGCCGCTGCCGCAGCGGCTGCAGAACAAGACCGACTACGCAGGCTCGGTGCGGCAGGAATTGTACGAGCCTGCGAGCTCGCCCAGTCCGAGCGAGACGAAACCGTAGACCGATACCGGGCCGTCGAGGCGGCCATCAACGGCGCCAAGCGCCCCTGATCCTTGGAGATCACCATGTCCCGAACCATCAAAGTACTCGGTGTCACCCTGTGGCCGACTCCCTCCCAGCGGCTCGCACAGCGCCTGCGTGCCGTCGAGGTCGACGCTGAGGCATTGCGCGCCGAGCTGGCCGAGGTGAAGGCGCACAGCGAGAATGTGGATTCCGCCGCCGGCTCACAGATCACCTCGCTAAGCAGCCAGCTGGCCGCGGTCAACGGGGTTCTGATCGAAGTGCAGGGTCGCTTGGCTCCGCAGCCGAAGACCAAGAAGGCCAAGGCCCAGGTCCGCCGCCGCAGCCCGCGCTGATGTCTGGGCAGGGCAAGGCCATGTTGGCGCTTGGCCGGCTCAAGGTCGGCCAGATGAACAAGACCGAATCAGCATATGCGGAACGGTTGCGCGCGATGCAGTTCGCCGGCGAGATCCAGTGGCACCGGTTCGAGGGGCTGAAGGTGCGTCTGGCTGACAACACGTTCTACACGCCGGACTTCGCCGTGATGGCTTCGGACGGCGTCATGGAATGCCACGAGGTCAAGGGCCACTGGCAGGACGACGCGCGCGCCAAGATCAAAATCGCTGCGGCCATGTACGCATTCCGCTTCATCGCGGTGAAGGTCAAGCCTAAGCGGGATGGTGGCGGCTGGGCAGTGGAGGAGTTCTGATGGACGTTGCACAGATCGAAGCGTTGGCAAAGGCCCTGAGCGTTGAGCAGGCCGCGCGAGCTGGAGCAGATGCGGCCTTGGCTGCGCGCATCGACGCCAGCACGGATGCGCGCGTGGACCGCCTGGTCGGGGTCATCGAGCAGCAGGGAAAGCAGATCGCCGAGCTGGGTATGCACGTCGGACTGCTGGTGCAGGCCGTCGCGCAGCTGCTGGGTGAGGAAGCGGGCGCACCGTTGCAGGAAGAAGGCGCCGCGCCCGAGCGTGTGGATCTGGACGGGAATCCGTACTGATGGCAGGGCTGGCCGGCAACCGCCAAGCCAAGCGCGCGTTGCCAACGAACAGCAGTGCGTGGCGCGCGCTGCGGGAGACCATCCTGCTGCGAGACCTGTACCGGTGCCAGGAGCATGGCTGTGGTGTGTTGTGCGCCGGCAAGGGGAAAGCCCACGTCGATCATGTGGATGGCAATCCGAACAACAACGCTCCGGAGAACCTTCGGACACTGTGCGTCAGCTGCCATAGCAGGAAGACCGCACGCGAGGATGGCGGCTTCGGCAACACCGAGCGCGTCCTGATCGGTTGCGACGCCGATGGATGGCCCTTGCAAGCGTCACGGCAGGGGATCGCGCGGCCGAAGTAGCCCATGGAACCTGAATGATTATGTCCACAGGTTATCCACAGAGACCTGAACGGGGGGCGAAAAAGTTTGGGTCGATTTGCCAGCGATACGTGCGCCCCCCCAAACGCACGCATCCACAGTTGGAAAGACGACCCCATTTCTTAACGAACGTCGCGTCGTTCAGTGAGCGATTCAGGCGGTGAAACATGGCAAATCCGCGTACCCCAGCAGCAAAAGCAGCGGTGTCCGGAGCCGCGGCAAAGAATCCGCAGCGACATCGCAAGCGAAAGACGCCGAAGGGCCCAAAAGCAATTGGCGCTCCCTACAAGGGGATGACCAAACAACAGGTCGCCGTCTGGAAGGAGCAGGTCGAGAACATGCCCTGGCTGCACGCCGGTCACCGGCTGCTCCTGCGTCAGGTGTGCATCCTCGCCGCGCGAATGGAGACTGACCCGGAGATGGGCGTTTCGGCGATGCAGGCTCTGGGCTCGCTCCTGTCGAAGCTCGGTGCCACGCCGGTGGATGAGACAAAAGTGAATCATGGCCAAGGCGACGACGAAGACCCGGACGACAAGCATTTCTGACTGCCGGACCAGCGAATATCCGCTGGCGGTGGTGGCAGGCAGGACCGTTGCGGGCCCCCATGTGCGCAACGCCTGCCGTCGCCACCTGAAAGACCTTCAAGACGCCAACGAGAGAGGCCTGTACTTCGACCGCGAAGCTGCGGACAAGAAGATTGCCTTCTTCGAAGACGTGCTGCGGCTCAGTGAGGGGCAGTTCGAAGGAAAGCCATTCAAGTTGCACCCCAGCCAAGCTTTCAAGATAGGCAGCCTGTTCGGCTGGAAACAGGCCGATGGCACGAGGCGCTTTCGGCGCGCGTACATCGAGGAAGGCAAGGGCAACGGCAAGTCGCCGATGGCCGGTGGCATCGCGCTGATCGGGCTATGCGCCGATCAGGAAGCCGGCGCCCAGGTGTACGCGGTGGCCTCGCACAAGGATCAGGCAGGCATCTTGTTTCGCGATGCGGTCAAGATGGTGAAGGCTTCGCCTGCGCTGAAAAAGCGGCTGGAGTTCTCAGGCGGTGAGGGCAAGGAATACAACATCGCCCACCACAAGTCGCAGAGTTACTTCCGGCCAGCGTCCCGCGATGTTGGCAAGACGGGTTCAGGCTACCGCCCGCACTTTGTCCTAGCCGACGAAGTGCACGAGATGGCGGACGGCAAGATTATCGAAATGATGGAGAACGGGTTTAAGTTCCGTCGCTCGCCCTTGCTTTTCATGATCACCAACTCGGGCAGTGATCGGAACAGCGTTGCATGGGCCGAACATGAGCATGCGGTAAAGGTGGCCGCTGGCCATTACGAGGCCGTGAACGATCCGACCTTCATCGGCGAACCCATCGATGACCGTACGTTCTCGTTCGTTTGCGGCCTCGATGAGGGGGACGACCCGCTGGAGGATTCGCGATGCTGGTTGAAGGCCAACCCGATGTTGGGGATCACCATCACGGAGGAGTACCTGCAGGCCCGCGTTGACCTGGCCAAGCAGATTCCCAGCAAGCTCAACGAGATTCTGCGGCTCAACTTCTGCATGTGGACCGACGCAGACCAAGCGTGGCTCAGCCGCGACACGCTCGAGCCGGCCTTGGAGTCGTTTGATACCTCGCAGCACCAAGGCAAGCGCCTCCATCTCGGGTTGGACCTCTCGCAGAACCGCGACATTACGGCGCTGGGCGCGGTGGTGGAGACCGGCTCGAAGGAAGTTCTGGTAGAGGTCGAGGGCAAGAAGACGCTGGTCAAAAAGCCAACGTTTGACGCGTGGGTAGAGGCATGGACCCCAGGCGATACGGTCAGGGCACGTGAACTGCGCGACAAGCTTCCGTACAGCACGTGGATTGCGAAGGGGCAACTGCATGCTCCGCAGGGCCAGACGATCAGCTACCGGCACGTCGCCCAAACGGTGGCCGAGTACGACCGTGACTTCGAGATCGTCCAGGTTGCCTACGACCGGTACGCGTTTCGCCAGTTCGAAGAGGAAGTGAAGGAGCTAGGCCTTTCGGTTTCGTTCGTCGAACATCCGCAGGGTGGCCTGAAGAAGGGCAAGCCCACCGATGCTGCAGTAAAAGCCGCCGCCGCCGCAGGTAAGCCGCTGCCGGAAGGTCTCTGGATGCCCGGATCTCTCCGATTGTTCGAAGAAGCCCTATTGCAAGGACGCGTCCGCCTGCTCGGGAACCCGGTGCTGGTTTCGGCAATCATGTCGGCCGTCATCGAAAGCGATAAGTGGGAAAACCGTTGGCTGTCGAAGGCACGGTCGGTCAACAAGATCGACGCCGCGGTAGCGGTCGTGATGGCTTTCGGCTCCGCACATTCATCGGCCGCGCCCGCCTCTGTCTATGAGCAGCGAGGCATCCGATTTCTATAGGAAACGCAATGTCCAGGTTCAACGAGGAAGATATCAAGTCGCTGGACCGGATCTGGAATCCGCAGCAGGCTGCGCCACAGGGTGCACGAGCTGAGGCCGGCCAGTTCACAGGGATGGATGACCCGGCGCTGCTGGAGTTCATCCGGGCGCAGAGTGGGCACGGCGGTGGTGGCTACCAGCTGCGCAACATGGCAGTGCTTCGCTGCCTGTCCCTGATCTGCGGAACCATCGGCATGCTGCCGCTGAATCTGATCGAGTCAGGCGGCAAGAAGCGGATCGCTACTGAGCACCCGGCCCACCGCCTGCTCAAGGTCAAGCCAAACCCATGGCAAACGCCGTTGGAGTTCAAGCGGCAGATGGAGCTTGCGCGGCAGCGCCACGGTGACGCGTACGCGCGGATCGTGTGGTCAGCAGGCCGGCCCATCAACCTCATCCCGCTGGACTCGTTGGCTGTGAAGCCTGAGCTGGGCGACGACTGGCGGATGCTCTACCGCTTTAACAGCAAGAAGCGTGGTGAGGTGGTGCTCAAGCAGGAAGAGGTCCTGCACATCCGCGATATCTCCGTGGATGGTGTGACCAGCTTGTCGAGAATGAAGCTGGCGGACCGGGCCATTCGCCTTGCGCTCGATGCGGAGCGGGCCGCCAGCCGCATCTTCGAAACCGGCAACATGGCAGGTGGCGCTATCGAAGTGCCGAACGCGCTGAGCGATACCGCCTACGGCCGCATGCGTGGGTCGCTGGACACCGAGTATGCCGGCGCTGCAGCAGCACAGAAATGGATGCTGCTGGAAGAGGGTGCCAAGGCGAACAAGTTCGGCAGCACGGCGCAGGAAGCGCAGCACGTCGAGAACCGGAATGCCCAGGTGGAAGAGGTGGCCAGGCTCTACGGCGTTCCCCGCCCGCTGCTGTTCCTGAGCGACACCAGCTGGGGCACCGGCATTGAACAGTTGGGCATCTTCTTCCTGCAATACACGATGCTCGAGCATTTCACCAACTGGGAGCAGGCGGTAGCGCGATCGCTGATTCCAGAGCGCGACCTGGAGCGATTCCAGCCGAAGTTCAACGTGAGGGCGCTGATGCGCGGAACGCTGAAGGACCAGGCGGAGTTCTTCAAGGCCGCCCTCGGCTCCGGTGGCACAAAGCCGTTCCACACGCAGAACGAAATCCGCGACCTGCTGGACTACCCCGAATCGGACCAGCCAGGCGCCAACGACTTGATCAACCCCATGACGCAGAAGGGAAAGAGCAATGAGCCTCCGGCAGCTACCTGAAATTCGCGCCGAGCGACGGCTCGGCGCTGCCCAGTTCGACATGCGGCCCGACGCGCTGGAGCGCTGGGAGCCGGAAGTCCGCGCTGCCGGCAACGACGCGAACAGCATCTCCATCTACGACTCGATCGGCGAGAACTGGGAGGGCACCGGCGTTACCGCCAAACGGATCAGCGCCGCCCTTCGTGCGATCGGCAGCAAGGACGTGGTGGTGAACATCAACTCCCCCGGGGGTGATTTCTTCGAGGGCGTGGCGATCTACAACCTGCTGCGCGAGCACCAAGGCCGCGTGACGGTCCAGGTGATGGGGCTGGCTGCGTCGGCGGCATCGGTTATCGCCATGGCCGGGGATGAGATCCTGATGGGAGACGGGGCATTCCTGATGATCCACAACGCGTGGGCGGTGGCCATCGGCAATCGGCACGACATGGCGGACGCGGCAAAGCTGCTGGAGCCCTTCGACGCGGCCATGGCGAAGGTCTACGCCGCTCGATCGGGTGTCACCGAGGCGGAAGCGGCCCGGATGATGGACGAGGAGACGTGGATTGGCGCCGCCCAGGCCGCGGAGGATGGCTTTGCCGATGGCCTGCTCGAGGGGGCCGCCGCTACCAAGGATGCCAAGCAGACATCGGGCGGCCGCAAGGCGCTAGCCCTAGTGGAAGCAGCAATGGCCAAGGCTGGCCACTCCCGCTCCATGCGACGCGACACCCTCAAATCGCTGTTCAACGGCAAGCCGAGCGCTGCCGACCCTGCCATGCCGAGCGCTGGCGGACAGGAAACCAAGGCCCTGTTGCAGGGCCTTCTCGACAACATCAAAGCCTAAGAGGCCAAAAAATGACCAAGATGACCCACGGCCGCGTTCCGCGTGGCCTCGTTTCCGTGCACGCCGATGGTGGTAGCCAGCCCGAGGTGAAGGCGCTGGTGGAGAGCCTGAACAACGCATTCGCCGACTTCAAGGCCGAGCACAACAAGCAGCTGGACGAGATCAAGAAGGGCAATGCCGATGCATTGCAGGCCCTGAAGGTCGACAACATCAACGCCGACATCACCCGTTTGCAAGCCGCGGTCGACCAGGCCAATACCCAGATGGCCGCGTTCCAGATGGGCGGTGGCGGCGCCGCCAGCGACGTGGCCGATGCCGAGTACACCGATTCGTTCCGTGCTCACTTCCGCAAGGGTGAAGTGCAGGCTGCCCTCAACAAGGGCGCGGCCGACGAAGGCGGCTACCTGGCACCGGTCGAATGGGATCGCTCGATCACCGACCGTCTGGTTATCGTCTCGGATATGCGACAGCTGGCCAACGTGCAGCCCTGTTCGGGTGCCGGCCTGACCAAGCTGTACAACACCGGCGGCACGTCCTCGGGTTGGGTGGGAGAAGAAGACCCCCGCCCGGAGACCGCGACCTCGAAGTTGCGCCCGCTCAGCTTTGGCTGGGGCGAGATCTACGCCAATCCGGCCGCCACCCAGCAGCTGCTGGACGATGCCGAGATCGACCTGGAGACCTGGCTGGCCGGCGAAGTCGAGCTGGAATTCGCCAGGCAGGAAGGTGATGCGTTCTTCTCCGGCAACGGTGTCAACAAGCCGTTCGGCATCCTGACCTACGTGGAAGGTGGCGCCAACGCCGCCAAGCACCCGTTCGGCGCCATCAAGGCAGTGAGCAGCGGTGTTGCAGCCGGCATCAATGGCGACAGCATCCTGGACCTTGTCTACGACCTGCCGTCAGCTTTCACCGCTGGCGCCAAGTTCGCCATGAACCGCAAAACCCAGGGCGTGGTCCGCAAGCTGAAGGACGCGCAGGGCAACTACCTGTGGCAGCCGTCCCTGGTGGCCGGTCAGCCCTCCACTCTGGCCGGCTTCGCCGTGCAGGACGTGGCAGCGACGCCGGACGTAGCGGCAAACGCGATCGCCGCGCTGTTCGGTGACTTCAAGCAGACCTACACCGTGTACGACCGTAAGGGTGTGCGCGTGCTGCGCGATCCGTACACCAACAAGCCTTACGTCATGTTCTACACCACCAAGCGTGTGGGCGGCGGCGTACACAACCCCGAGCCGATGCGCGCCCTCAAGATCGCGGCTTCGGCCTGATCACCACCTGCCGGGCGGCCTCGCGCCGCCCGGCTTCAATCCTGTGTTCGAGGAGCCGCAATGGCAAAATTCATCAAGCCCTTCCGTGGGGTTCCGGAAGGCCAGATCTATCCCATCCAGTTCGCTTCCGGCGATGAGTGTCCGCCCGAACTGGAGGCCGGTGCACTGTCGGTAGGCGCACTGAGCTTGGTCGCTGGCGCTCCGGCGCCGCTGACGCTGTTGGGCTCCAACCTGCAGCCGTCGCGGTTTGAGTTCGCCGACGGAAGCGAACTGTCTCTCGGTGATGTGGTCAGCAAGGCGCATGCAGCCTCGGGTCTGTCCGTCGAGGCCTGGAACGAGCTGAGCGAGGAGGCCCGCGAAGTCGCGATCGCTGAAATCGTGCAGGGTCTGACCGCCGAAAGCGGCGAGACCGGCGACAAGCAGCAGGTAGCCGGCGACAAGGTGGCCCTGATCGCCCAGCTGGAGGCGGCAGGTATCCCGTTCGATAAGCGCTGGGGTGCTGAAAAACTGGCCGCAGCGCTGGCTGAAGCGAAGAAGGACTGACATGCCCATCGTCTCGATCGCACAGGCCCGCTCGCATGTGCGAGTCGAGGCTGACTATCCCGAGGAGCAGCTGCAGCCGGCCATCGCCGGCGCAGTGGACGCAGCGCAGGCGTATCTCAATCGTAGGGTTTACGAGGACTCAGCCAAGTTGGCCCAAGCGCGGGCCGGCTACCCGGCGGCGGTGAAGGCAGCAGCAATAGCGCGCGACCAGGCACTGGCGGACGCAGTTTTCATCCTCGACCGCGAGGAACGCACCGCGGCGATCCGTGTTGCCGCAGTTGCATTCGGCGAGGCCACGGCCGAGGCGGATGCATGCATTCACGGTGTAGTCGTGAATCCCAGCATCGTCACGGCCGTACTGCTGACGATCGGTCATCTCTACGCGAACCGGTCCGACGTAGTAGTGGGGGCCCAGGCGATAGAGCTCCCCAACGGAGCCAAGAGTCTCCTGCGTCCATATCGAAGGGTGATGATGCCATGACGCTTCAGGACGGCGACCTACAGCACCGTATCCGTTTCGAGCGGGAGACCACGACGCGCGACCCGCTCGGCGGCCCAGGTAAGCCGGTGTGGGCTGAGGTAGTGTCGGTATGGGCCAAGGCCACCAACAACCTTGCCGCCACTACCGAAGCCGTGGCTGCCGGCGCCGACCACTACCGCGAGCAAGTCCGGTTCGATATTCGCCCCCGGCAAGTTGATCCGCAGTGGCGCATCGTCTTTCGCGGGCGTTACTTCGACATCAAGAGCGTCGCCCCAAGCAACGATCGAAGTGAGTTGGCCATTATCGCTATCTCGGAGCGCAGTGATGGCTGAGCAGATATCCATGCAAGGTCTTGACGGTCTCCTGCGCTCGCTGCGAGAGGCTCCCAAGGCCGTGCAGGGAAGGGCGGTCCAGACCGGTATGCGCAAGGGCGGCAATGTGATCCGGGACGACGCGAGGCGTAGGGCGCCGAAGGCATCCGGATTCATGGCAAGCCAAATCGTCACGCGCCGAGCCAACGCTCGCAACAGGACGCGCGCCGGCGTCGGGAAAGGCGGCGAGTACTTCACCGTGGGGGTCAAATCGGGTCGCCGTCGGAAGTACGCCAACACCAAGCGCAATCAGCGACGTGGTCGAGCTGGAAAGTCGTATGTCGATCGTGGCTGGGCCTACTACTGGCGGTTTCTCGAGTTCGGCACCAAGAAGCTGAGGGCCAACCCGTTCCTGACGCCGGCAGGCGAAGCGAAGGGGCCGGAGGCGGCGCAGGTGATCATCGATGAGACCTGGAGCGCGCTCAACAGTCAGATGAGAAAGGAGGGTTGGAGATGATGGTCCCCTTGATCCAATCCCTGTTGCAGGGCGACGCGGGTGTCCGGCAAGTGCTGGGCGACCCCATCAGGGTCTGGCCGGGCACTGCACCGCAGGACACCGCACTCCCATACGCGACGTGGGAGGTCGTCGGCGGATCGCCTACGGCGATGCTGTCCGAGCCACCGCCTGCAGATGGGTGGCGGGTTCGCTTGACCGTATGGGGCGACAGCCTGACCCAAGCCAATGGCGCCGCGGTGGCCATCCGTGATGTGGTCGAGCGCGTGGGCAGCATCGAGTCGTACAACCCGACGCCCGACAGCGACGGCGCGGATGCGATGGGAATTTCATTCGACGCACGGCTCCTGCAGCTGCGCTGATCCACACAACGGCAACTCACCGGCCCCGCAAGGGGCTTTTTTTATGCCCGGCGACGGGCGCAACACAAGGAAATCCCTATGGGACAGGTAATCAAGTCGAAGCACTCGCAGCTGTTCGTCGCCATCGGCGCGGCCGAAGTCATCAAGGTGACCCGCCTGCGTTCTGTTGGTTTCCCCGATGGCCAGGCGTCGGAGATCGATATCTCCGACTACGACGACGACTGGGATCAGTTCGTCGCTGGCCGCAAGCAGACCGGCAGCACCAGCATCGAAATCATCTACGACAGCGTCGACCACGAGAAGCTGGAAGACCTGCACAAGACGGGCGCCGTCGTTAACTGGCTGGTGACCGCCCCGCTGAGCGAAACGGCCGGTGTCCCCAAGCCGGTCGCCGTGGCCGGAAAGATCACCCCGCCGACCACGGTGCTTTCCAAGCAGTTCGACGGGTTCGTGCAGAACTTCGCGGTGAGCAGCCAAGACAACGACGTCTGGAAGGCAACGGTCACCATCCGCGGCTCCGGCGCGGTGACCACTCACCGGCCTGCTGGCGGCCCGTAACGGGCGGCAACGGCTGCACCACTCTCGGCCCGCTTCGGCGGGCCATCTCTTTGACAGGGCGCGCGGATCCTCCGCGTGTTAGCCGTGCGCGGCCCGCGCGCCCTGTCGCCATTCAAGGAAACGGCCAATGAGCAAGACCAACGAAACCCTCCCGCTTGAAGCCGTCGCTTCCTCGCAGACGGTGCTGCAGGCGTTCACGAGCCTGGGCATGTTCGCGTCCAAGGACGTGCACGCCGATACGGTCACGCTGCCCAACGGCGACAAGGCCCAGTTTTACGTCCGCGAACTGCCTGACGCCGAATTCCGCAAGCTCTGGCAGGACGCAGACCGTGCCAAGCTGATCGCCGCCACCATCTGCGACGAAGACGGCAAGCCGGTGATGACGGACGCCCAGGCGGCACAGCTGAAGCCGCTGGTGGCCGCCGAGCTGCAGCAGGTGGCCATGAAGCACTCGGGCTTCGGCGACAAGGCCGCTGACGCCCAGGCCGAGGCGGGAAACGCCTAAGGCAGCGGGGCGAGGACTGGTTCTGGCATGTGCTGGCCGGCCACCTGCATCGCACGGTGGCCGAGCTGCGCGGGACCATGTCGCGCAAGGAGTTCCTGCGGTGGTGGGAGTTCCACAAGCGAAACCCCATCGATCCGGTGGGGCTGCACATCAAGCCGGCCGCATTCGCTGCCTTCACCTTCTCCGCGCACAGCCAAGCAGGCACGAAGCGCGGCATGCAGGACTTCATGGACGTGCTGCTGCCCCGGTCGGACGACGACGAGGCGCAGGACTGGTTCGATTCACTAGGATGACCAATGGCTGACAATTTCGGGCGCTTCGCGGCGGTTCCCATCGGCCCGCTGCTGGCGGCGCGAGACGGCGGCCTCACGCTGGCCACCACCGCCGCGGCCAATATCAGCCGCATGGCCAAGTCGGACGTGGCGCAAAGCACGGGAACGGTGGGGGTCGAGTTCGCCGTTTGGGGCGACGATCCGATGTCGGCAGTGGTCGGCATTGTTACCGCGGCAGCGCCGCTCAGTACCTACCCGGGGGCCACGCCTGCCGGGATTGGCTGGGAGCTGGGGACCGGTCGGGTCATGTTGAACGGCGCGGCTGTCGCCAGCGGTCTGCCCGTCGCCAGACACGGTGATATTGCTGGGCTCCGGTTGGTGTTCGGCACGCCGACCCGTCTGCAGCTCTACCTGGGCGCCACGCAGGTGCATCAGCGGGATATCACTCTGGCCGGCCCGTTGCACTTTGCCGCCGCGCTCGCGGCGAGCAAGGCCGGCGGTCTGTGCATGGTGGTGAACGCCGGGCAGTGGAATGCTCGGGGACCTGCCGCGCTCGCCGGCTGGAAGGTGGCTACCTCCTCCGGGCCCGTCACCCGCCTGTCCGACGCGGACTGGCTGACTGCACCGGGCGACCTGCCGGCCAACGCACGCTACGAGGGGCTGATCGCCGAAGGGGTGAACCTGATCAGCGAGATCAACTTCTGGCCTTGGGGCGGTGACCCGGTCACCCAGACCAGTGCTGCTGAGTGCGTGGTGCTCGACGCCGACGGGCTGCTCGACAGCCTGGCGCTGTCCGGCGCCTCGGGGATGCCGGTCCAGATCCGGGCAGGCAGTTCCGCCGGCATGCTGGCAGACACCTCTGCCGTGTTCCGCTTCACCGTGGACCGCATCGAGATCAACGACGACGGCAGCAAAACGGTTCACTTCCGCGACGCTCACGACGATCTGGACGAGACGATCAATCGCGGCGTGTTCATGCCGAACATCGCCGCGTTGGCTTGGAAGCCGCAGCCGGTCGTGATCGGGGCGGTGGCCAGCGTGCCGGCGATGGGTGCCAACTCGGATGCGACGGCGATGTTCGTGGCCGACGGCCTGGTCTACGACGATGCGGTGATGGACCGTGGTGACCTCATGGAGCCGGGCACGTTCACTTTGTCGCCGGACGGACAGCAGCTGATCATGAAGTCACCGCCGGTCACGCCGGTGGTGGCGGACCTGTCCAGCGTTGGACCGGGCCAGCGCCCGGCCACCTTGCAGCAGGCGATAGCCGACATCATGGGCCGCTTGGGCAAGACCTCATGGTCAGGCGGCGACTGCGCCGCGGTTGATGCCGCGACGGGCTATGCGGGCGTGGGCTACTACGCCGGCAATGCCATCACCGGGAGGGATGCCATGAACGCCATCCTCCCCAGCTATGGGGCGGCCTGCTACCAGGACGCCACCGGGGTGCTGCGCTTCACCCGGGTGGTGGCCCCCGAAACGTTCGCCGGGGCTCCGGCGTTTGAGCTCACGGCCAACCACCTGGCCGAGGATCTGCTGGCAGTGCCAGACGACGCGCCGAACCTGACGCGCCGCATGGCCTACCGCCCGAACGCTCAGGCGTTGGCTGCCTCGGACCTGGTCACGGATGTGGTGGACGTGCCGCAGGGGCGCCGCGACGAGCTGACCGGCCTGTTCCGCGCGCAGGTATACGGCGGCGGGGCGCTACACCAGCATTATCGCCGCGCGGACGCGGCAGATCCAGTTATCTCGCTCTTCTGGAACGCAGCCGACGCGCAGTCGGAGATCGACCGGGTGGTGGGCATGTACCGGCAGCAGCGGTTCTTCTACCAGGTGACGGTGCGCGGCGATCAGAGCTTGGCGCCGCAACCCGGCCAGATCGGTCGCCTGACGTACCCGCGGTACGGCCTGGAAGAGGGCAAGGCGGTGCTGGTACGGCGCGTTGAGCGCAACCCGGCCACGGGTGACGTGGTCCTGACGGTGTGGGGTTGATCGGATGCTGATCGGATATGGAATGCCAGCCCCTCAGTCGGTGGCGCTGGTAGGTGGGACCTGGCTGACGGCAGACGGAGGCGCGGCGCTGTTCGACGGCAAGCCCGCGCGCCGGGCGCGTATCGCCCGCACCGGTGCGCTGTCCGTAAATATCACCCTGGCTGAGGCTGTTGTGCCGGGCATCGTGGCCGTGCTGGGCCTCAACGTGCCCGCCGGCGTCACCGTGCGGGCGGCGGGCGCCACCGGCCAGACCGTACGCCTGCCGACCGGGACCGTATGTGCATGGCTCTTCCCGACCGGCACGGCCGCGGTCAGCAGTGTGGCGGTCCAGATCGAAACCACTGTGGCCAACGTGGAGGTGGGGGAGATCGCGATCTTCCGGACGGTGGACGTTGGAATCACGGATGGATGGGCGGTGGCGCCGATCGACGCCAGCACCCACACGCGGACCAAGGGTGGGCAGGTGAACACGGTAGCCGGTGCCGTGTACCGCCGCCTGACCGCGACGCTGTCGGGCCGCGCGACGGCAGTGGTGCGCAAGGGCGGCATGGCCGGAACGGACTGGGAGACGGTGGCAATGGCGATGGCGGGGCGCCAGCGCGCATGTGTCGTGCCGCAATACCGCGACATTCAGACCAAGGCGTTCGATCCGGTTCTGGCCGCGCGCGCTGCCATGTATGGCCACGCCACCCAGCTGCCCTCTGCCGAGAACATCAGCCGACAGTACTTCAGCGGATACCTGGAATTTGAGGAAATCCCGGCGTAGCTGGCATGATCCCAGCAAAACATCGGGAGGTTCTATGAGATATGCACTCCGGTTCCCACCCCTGCTACTGCTGGCGTTGATGGTTGCCTGTTCCGCGCGGGACGACGGTTCCAAGCAGGCGCTGCTGAACTGTATGAGCGCGATTCAGTCCGCAACCGGGGACGCAGGCAGCACCAAGGTCCCGTATGCGAAGGATATGGGGTCTGGGAACGAGCACTACTTCGCATGGCCCTCAGGGTCGGGACTGACTCTGCCGGAACGATATGGCAGTTCTCAGCCGGCGTCAGCGTCCTGCATTGCCGACGCAGCTGGCGTCGTGACTGGCGTGACCATCAACGGGTCGGAGATCCCGATCCGTTAGTAAGAACCCTCCATAAGTCTCTAAGCCCGCCTAGTGCGGGCTTTTTTTTGGAATCGCAATGAGCCTCTACACCCTTACCGTAGACCTGCTGCTGAAGTCGGGCTCCTTCGAGCGCGACAGCGGAAAGGCTGCTCGCGTAGTCCGGCGCGACATGGCAGCAATCCAATCGTCTATGTCGGAAGCGTCGCGGCGCGGGGCCGACGAGGTCGCGGCCGGCTTCCGGCGCGTTGCCTTCGAAGCTGTGGGCCTCACCTCTGCGCTGGTGGCCGTGAAAGCCGCAGTCGGTAAGGCGGACGAGTGGACGAACCTCAACAATCGGCTGCGCTTGGTGACTCAGGGGCAGGCTCAGTTTGCGGCCGCGCAGGCAGATGTGATCCGCATCGCCGGTGCTGCGCGACAGCCGCTCGGCGCCACCGCAGAGCTGTATCAACGCATCGCAATGAACCAAGAGGCTCTGAACCTCTCTGGCAGGGACTTGGCGCGCGTCGTCGAAACTATCAGCAAGACGATGGTTATCAGCGGCACGTCGGCTGCGGGGGCGGACGCAGCACTCGTACAGCTGGGCCAGGCATTTGCATCCGGCACGCTTCGCGGTGAAGAGCTGAACTCAGTGCTCGAGCAAGCGCCCGCACTGGCCCAGGCCATTGCGAAAGGCTTGAATGTTCCGATCGGCAAGCTGCGAGAGTTGGGTGCCGCGGGCAAGTTGTCTTCCCAACAGGTGATCAACGCACTGCAGAGCCAGGCCGGGGCTGTGGACGCGGCGTTCGGCAAGATGGACGCCACCGTTGGACAGTCGATGACGCTGTTCAACAACAACCTGCAGGTGATGATCGGACGGGCGGATGAGGCAACTGGCGCCTCAAGGGCGCTCGCGGCTGGTATCGGGGCGCTCGGCAACAACTTGGAGATGGTGGCAGTGGCTGGCGCGGCCGTGGCTTCTGGTCCGCTGCTCAAGGCCCTTCTCGCGCGGGTGGCAGCTGCAAACGCTGGGATGGTTGCCGATCGGGTCGCCGCGGCGCAGAGCTTGGCGGCGGCCCAGCAACTTGAGCTGCGCACCCGCGCTGCCATGCTGGATGCTCAGGCAGAGGTACGCCGTACAGCTGCGATCGGCGGCAGCGTATCGGTAAGCTCCAAGGCTGCGGCCGCGACTCTTGAACACCGGCAAGCAACCCTGCTGCTGGCACAGGCACAGACTCAGGCGACGGCTGCCAACGCCAGCTGGCTGGCACGAGCCGGATCCTCGACGCTCGCCATGCTGGGCGGCCCCGCTGGCATCGTCACCATGCTGGCAACTGCGGCGGCAGGTTGGCTGATCTTCCGAGACAACACCAACACTGCGTCAGCCGCGCTGATCGATTTCGGCGGTGCTGCTGACACTGCGATCGAAAAGTTCCGCGAGTTGAATCGCCAGCAGCAGGCGGGCGAGATCCTGCGCCTGCAGAAGGAGATTGACGCCAACTACAAGACGATCACCGGCTCAATTGGCGAGATGGTGGCGGCCGCTACTAACTTCTCCAGCGTCGGCCAGGCGTCGGCCTTCATCAAGGAAACCGAACGGCTGGATGCCGCATTTAAGGCGGGAAAAGTCACGGCGGACGAGTTTGCCACCGGTCTTGAGGCTGCTTGGCGGGCCATGATTGAGGGCTCCCCGGCTGCCGCCGCAGTCACTAAGAGCTTGACCGAAGAGACGGCCGCAGCTGCTACCGCTGGCCGGGAGGTCGACCGCAAGAGATCGATTCTCGAGGCCTTTACTGGCAGCAGCAACCAGGCGAAGACCGCGACCGACGCCCTGTCGGGCTCGTTCAACGTCCTGGGCGATTCGGCTGGCGCTGCCGGAAAGCGTATCGCTTCGGCAATGCAGTCGCTTCCCGGCCAGCTGGCTCGCGTGGGAAAGAGCGCGGGCGAGGTCGCAAAGCTGGACGTGGCCGACTGGTTCAAGGAAGCCCAGGCCGGCGGAGTCGACTTCTCCAAGCGTGACGACCCGAAGGTAAAGCAGTACATCGAGCAAGGCGCCCAGTACATCCGGCTGCAGACCGAGCTGGCCGCCGCGCAGAAGACCTTCTCCGAATCTCGTAAGGGTGCAGCGGCCGCTGAGCGTGCCGGCGCGAAGGATCGCAAAGCCGACGCGGAGGCAATCAAGCGTTACAACGAGCAAGCGGCGATGGCGGTCGCGACCATGGCGGGACCGCTGGCCGAGGCCACGGAGCGCCAGAAGCAGCTTGAGGACAAGCTCAAGGAATCGCTCAAGGAGGGGCGCATCGAGCGGGCGGCGTACAACGCCTTGGTGCTGGAGTCGCAGAAGGCACTTGAGCAGTCCACCGCGGAAATCAACAAGGCGCTGTCCAGCCCGGAATCTCTGCTGGCCACCATGGACGCCGAGGTGTCCATGCTGGGGAAGATCGGCCGTGTGCGCGAGCTCTACCGCCGGCAGCTGCTCAATGAACGCGACATGCGCCAGGAGCTGCAGAAGGCGATGGAGGCCGCCGGTGGCAAGGAAGCGCTTGCGTTGGCCAAGGGCGCGTCGAGCTTTGAAGAATACGAGCGGTCGATGCTGGCCGCGGCTGATGCTTCCGCGGCGCTGTCGCTGCAGGTGGAAGAGGCCGCGGCCAATGTCGAGGCGTGGGCCAACGTGGTGATCTACGGCGTCGACGATGCCGCGGATGCCATGGCGGACTTCGTTGCCGGCGGGCTGCGCGACTTCAACGGGCTTTGGGATGACCTGAGGGACGTGGCCAAGCAGGGACTGCGCGACCTCGCGCGCCAGCTGCTGCAGCAGAAGCTGGTGATCCCGATCCAGACCAGGATCATGGAGGGTTTCAGCAACTGGGGCAGCCAGGGCGGCGGCTTCAGCATGCAGAGCATCATGGGCATGTTCGGCGGGAACGGATTCGCCGCCGGTGGCCAGAACCTTGGGACGATCGCCGGGCTGTTGTCCAAGGGGCAGGGCCTTTTCAGTGCCGGCTCCGCCGCCTCGAGTGGCGCCAGCGCTGGCAGCCTCATGGGATTCGGCAACAACGTCGCGGCACTCACCGGCGGCGGCGCCGCGGGTGGGACCGCAGCAGCTGGCGCTGGCGCTGCCGGGTCTGCCGCCGCGGCGGCGGTGCCGATCATCGGCTGGATCGTCGCCGGCATGATGAAAAACGCGGAGCTGTTCGACCAGGGATGGGACATCGCCAACGGCGAAAGCTGGGCAGGCAAGATCGCCACGGCGGGAGCTGTCGGCCTGGCGGACAAGGGTTTCCGTGGCCTGGGCCTCAACGACAAGACGGCATCGATCCTGTCCGGCTCCAGTATCCACGCAAAGCTGTTCGGCCGTAGCGCGCCCAAGATCACGGGGCAGGGCATTACCGGCAGCTATGGTTTCGATGGCTTTGCCGGCCAGAGCTATGCCGACGTCAAGGCCAAGGGTGGCCTGTTCCGCAGCGACAAGAAGTGGACGCAGTACACCGGCCTGGACCCGAACATCGACCGCACGTTCGATATGGCCGCGCGCCAGGTGCGCGGTGCAACCACGGATCTGGCCAAGCAGCTGGGTGTAGATCTGACCCAACAGCTGGCCGGTGTGCGCGTGAACCTTGGCAAGCTGACGCTGTCGGCCGACTCGGCCGAGGCCAAGGCCCAGCTGGAAGCCTATCTGGGTGACATGACCGACCGCCTGTTCACCGAGGCGGTTCGGGCGGCCGGGTTCGGAAACCAGCTCGACGGCTACTACGAGTCGGCCGACGTGTTCTCCGCGCTGAGTGCATCCATCGCGCTGGCCGTGGGCAATGCCGACGAGCTGGGTCGGGCGCTCAACAGCATGGAGATCGAGAAGGTCAACAAGGCGGTGGATTACTTCCAGGACCTGGCCGGCGTCGCCGGCACGGATCTGGCAACCCAGATCGAGAAGGTCACCGGGCTGCTGGGCAACTACGCCACGCTGATGGCCGACGTGTCCACGCAGCTGCTCACCGGCAACCTGACGCAGTACCAGTCCCAAGCGCTCACGATCGAGCGCACGTACCGCCAGCAGGTGAAGGCGGCCAACGACTACGCCAAGGCGCTGGGCCTGTCCGGCGCCCGGGCGGAAGACCTGGCCAAGATCGAGGCGCTGCGGGCGACCAACATGGGCAAGCTGCAGGCCCAGATAGACGCCGACAAGAAGGCCATGAAGTACGGGCTGTCGGTCAGCGACCTATCGCCGCTGACCGATCAGGAGAAACTGCAGGAGACGATGCGGGAGCTGGAGCGCGCCGTATCCGGTGGCGACAGCAGCGCGGCGCAGGCGGCCGCACAAGCCGCGCTGGGCTTCGGCCGCAACCTCTACGCCAGTGGCCAGGACTACAACAGCCTGTACGGGCAGGTCACCGGCCTGATTGACAGCATGAAGGTGGGCAACCTCGACCTCGAAGACGGAACCAGCATGGGCAAGCTGGCTGACGTGATCGAGGCGCTTCCGGACAACTTCAGCCGGGCGGTGTTCGACCTGGTGGTCGATGGGAAGGGCCAGGCCGAGACGACGGCGGCCGTTCAGCAGAGCAACACCCTGCTGGCCGAACAGAACCAAGTGCTCCGCGATCTACTGCGCGTCACCACATCCGGCGTACGCACGAGCAACAGCGCGTCACTGCGCGAGGCGCTGAACTAAGGATCCCCAATGCAAGAACGGAAAATTACCCTGATCGATATCGGGGCGGGCGCGCTGCCGTCCGTCACTCAGGTCGCGGCGCAGAACACGTCGTGGTTCCCGATGGTCTACGTGTCGCCAGGCACGCCGCCGGTGGAGGGCGTCACGCCGGAGCCGGTCGCCGACGGCGTCCTGATCGAGTGGGACGCCGTCGATCAGGCCGGGGTGGTCTACATCATCGAGCGGGGCCCCAGCCAGAACGGGCCGTGGACGGAGATCCACCGGACCACCGAAACCCGCTACCTCTACAGCGATGGCAGCGGCCAGAAGTGGTTCTTCCGAATCACCGCGTCCGTGCGGGGGAAGCCGGGGCAGGGCACGGTGGTGGAGGCCACGCCCGCGCCGACCACCGCCGAGTTGATCGCCGCCCAGCAGAAGCTGGACAAGGAAATCGTGGACCGCGTGCTGGCCGATGGCAATGAGGCTGCGAGTCGCGTTCGCGATATCGCGCTGGTGAACGCCGGGCTGGTGCAGGAGGCGCAGACCCGCGTCACCCAGATCGGCCAGACCATGGACGCGGTCGCCGCCGAGAGCCAAACGCGCGCCACGCAGCTGCTCAACGAGAAGATGGAGCGCCAGGCTGCCATCACCGCGGTCAGCGAGACGCAGCAGAACGGATTCGATTCGCTGTCCCGCGCGCTGTCCGAGGTCGCCGCCGGCAGCGGCACGCAGTTCGACAGCAAGACGATCTGGCACTTCACGACCACGGTGGAAGGGTGGGGCAGCAACGGAGGAGCGCCGACTCTCAACGATGGCTGGCTCCGCCCGACCAACAACAGCGCATCCTACGCACAATCGCCTGCGGCCCTGGGGATCGACGGCAACGCCTATCGCTTCATCAAGCTGCGTATGCGCAGGACCGGCAATCCGATCTGGCTTGGCCTGGTCCGCTGGACGACGGAGGCTGATCAGGCTTGGAATGACGGGAAGTCGACAACGATCGCGCCGCCGGCGTTCGATGCCGCCGGCGTTGCCACCGTGGACATCAGCGATATTCCATGGTCTGGCCCGTCGCCGATACGGCAGGTGCGTATCGCTCTCACCCGTGGCCAGACCGTCAACGACTATGTCGAGTACGACTACATCGCCATCGGCCGGCCGGCCCCAGGCGCCAGCGTGGCGCTGGTACAGGAAGAGACGCAGGCCCGGGTGACTGCGCTCGCCGCGGAGGCAACCCAGCGCAATACGTTGGCCGTGCAGATGCGCGGCAACTATACCGGGAACGATCTCAGCCAGGCGCAGGGCTTCGTGGGTGACGAGCGCACCGCGCGAGTGGCGGCCGACAGTGCGCAGGTTCAGCGGATCAGCACGATGGAAGCGAGGATGCCTGCAGGTGCAGGCCCGCTCGCAACCACTGCAACTGTCACTGCGCTACAGGAGGCGATGGTTGCCGCCGACCAAGCCAATGCCCAAGCAACCACGAAGGTGTCATCGGATCTGCGCGCGGCGTTGAGCCGGAGCCTCAACTTGGTGATCAACGGCGACCTGGTCAATGACCTCGCTGGATGGCAGATATCGGGTGGCCAGCCTGGCGCATGGTCGGTCAGCGCCACGGAAGGTCGCGGTGGCGGCAAGTGCCTGAAAGGCGCCAGCGTGCCGTTTGGGGTGGTCACTTCGGCACAGGCCAACCTCAATGAGGGAATCGAGGTCAAAGTTGGACGGCGCTATCGGCTGCGGGCCTGGGTAAAGGTCAGTGCGGACTACGTTGGCGACACCGACAATTCAAAGATCCGCGTAGGTGCCGTCCGCACTGACGGCACGGAAGTATTGCTGTGGTCGCGCACCTACAACTCGGGTTGGACCAACTGGACGCTGGTGGAGGCCGTCTTCACAATTGCAGAGGGCACAGCGCGGTTCCGCCTGTCAGCCGGCCTTCGCAATACTGCGGGCTATGTTCTGGTCGATGACTTCGAGCTCGTCGACGTCACCGACGAAGAGCAGATAGCGGCCACCGCATCTGGCTTGTCTTCCCTCACTACGCGAACCGGCATCATCGAAGGGACGCAGAATGCGCAGGCAACTTTGATTGGGCAAGTCCAGTCCGGACTGACTCAGACCAACGGCAACGTCACCGCCGCCCAGCAGGCCGCGCAGGCCGCGGCCGATGCCGCCGGGGCGAAAGGCAAGGTCATCTATGGGGCGGCGGCACCGATGGTCGCCGATCGCTTGCCGCAGAACCTGTGGATCGATTCCACGGGAAATGCCAACACGCCCAAGCGGTGGAACGGGACGGCGTGGGCTGCCGTAAGCGACAAGGTGGCGACAGATGCAGCTGCGGCAGCAGCAGCAGCGCAGCAGACCGCCAATGCGGCGCAGAGCCAGGCAAGTGCCAATGCCGGTGCGCTCAGCACCTTGGACACAAAGGTCACGCAGCAAGGAGCAGCACTGACCTCGCTGGGTCAGGCGATCACCACCGTCAACGCAGAGCTCGATGGCCTGCGCACGCTCGGCGACAACCTGATCCCCAACAGCAACTTCTCCGCCGGTCTGCAATGGTGGTCCCTGCAGACGCCGTTCCCGGTGTGGAGTGAAACAGCTGGCGACAGCCGCCCTGGCGTAACGATGACACGTACCACGTCGTCGAACCCTGCCTTGGGTGCGATGGACGCACAATGGATTCCCAACCGTGGGGCACGGCGATACCGAGCCATCGTGCGCGCAATGGGCGTGTCCGGTGCCATGAACCTGATGCTGCGTCTGCAGCGCCAAAATCGCGAAACCCTCGCTGTTGGCTACAGCGACAAGCAATTGACGCTGACTTCTGGCTTCGCCACATATAACGTCGACTTCGACGCTGTGGATGCCACGATCGGGTCCGTGCGCCTGTGGGTCTATAACTACCCCAACAATGCGGTGGTGAGGGTCGATAGCGTCGAACTCTACGACATCACCGACCAGCTGGCTGCAGAGGCGAATGCAGCCGCCACCTCGACGCTCAGCGGCAAGGTGACTTCGCTGGAGGGCACCACCACAGCTCAAGGGGAGGCCATCACCAGCGTGAATGCCGCGATTGCCGCTACGCAGGCTGCCGGCCCTAACATCGTCATTGATGCGGGGTTCGAGGGATTCGCGTCAGAGCAGATCATCCATACCCTTGCCGCGGCTGGGGAGTTCCGCGCCAAAGCAGGCAATGCAGGTAGCTCGTGCTTCGAGGGCACCCGGGTCGGCTTGCTCCGTCGCACCGTTGCGCCATCCACCGGCAACACTGATGCGTACTTCGGGCCCAGCATCTCAGTGGTGACGGGGCGGACTTACTTTATTGAGGCGGTGGTCCGCAATAACAGCTTCTTCTCAGGAGTGGCGCCCGGTGCGGCGGTGTTCCGATTCGGCCTCAGCGTGCTCACCAGCGGTAACGCCCGAGCATGGCATGCCGGTGTTGAAAATCGCCGTTTGGACGCGCTGAGCCAGTGGACACGCGTCTCTGCCTACGTGACCGTGAACACCCCGAATGCGCGGTCAGCTCAGCTCTGGGTATCAATTCCGGGGTCGATGCCAACGGGCGGGTTGACCGATCAGAACGTGGGCGTGTTGGTAGACAACGTTATCTGGCAGGACGTGACCGACGCGTATGGCGCCAAGACGACGGCCGATGCGGCCGCTACCGGCCTATCCGCGCTGACCACGACCGTCACCCAGCAGGGCGGCCAGATCACTGCCCTCGGGCAGCAGGTCAACCAGGTCGGTGCCAGCGTTGCTGGCAAAGCTGACACTCAGGTCGTGCAGACGCTTACGGCCATGGTGAAAGACACGATGACCGGTGGCGGCAACCTGCTCTCCAACACATTGTTCAAGGATGGGCGGCGTGGTTGGGGATGGTGGAACTCTGGCAATGGCACGTGGAACGAACTGGGGTTGGTCGCAGGGCCGGAGTGGTCTCCGCCTGGCTTGGCCCATTTCGGTGGATTTGCACCCTCGAATCTTGCTTTGAACACCCAGTTCTGGGCCGGTGACGAACAGCCCGTGCCTGTCGTCGCTGGGAAGCGCTACTGCTTTTCCGCCTACATCAACTGCCACCGGGTGGGCTTGGCCCTCCTGATTTCCTTCAGGGATGCCAACGGCAACACGGTTGGCGAGCAGTATTCCGGGCCTGCCGATGCCACCAACATCCGGCCGCCCATCACGCTGGAAAGGCTGAAGCGCTTGAGCGCGTCCATGGTTGCGCCGGCCAGCGCCGTCTATGCGCGGGTCGGGTACTACCTCAGGGGCCTGGGCCTCAGCAACAACGAGGGCAACTACTTCTGGATCTTCCAGCCTATGCTGGAAGAGATGCGTGAGGGGCAGACTGGCCCGTCCCCGTACTCGGCGGGCGGAGGCGAGACTCTGGCTGGCTATAGCCTCTACGTCACGGCCGACGGCTTGACCGGCGGTATGGTCACGAAGAACGACGGCAAAGTCGTGGACATGAAGATCTTGGCCAACGTCCTCCAGATCCTCAGCCCGAACCAGCCGGAAGGCATCGAGATGCGCGATGGCTACATCCGCGTATGGAAGGGGAACTCGCAGCGGATCATCGGCACCGGCTTTGGCGGCGGGGACCTGATGGACTACTTCGGGCCGAACGTGGGTGCCGGCGCCGCCAACAAGCTGAATGCCACGATGTGGATGGATGTAAACGGAAACGCCTACTGGGGCGGTTCGCTGTCGGCAGGTATCTGGAAGAACGCCAATCGCACCAGCAGCACCGCTGCCAATCCATACGTTGAGGTCGGTCCTTTCGTGGCGCACGGTAAACAGCGGGTGGTGGTGGCATCGTTCAGCACGTTCTCTCCGACCTACACCACCTGGTATGACGGAAGATCCTCGAGCAACGAGCCGCCGCCGCCAGCAATCGCGTCCAGCACCGTTCTACGTCTGCGTCGAAACGTGGGTGCTGGTCTGGAGTTGGTTTCCCAGCAGGCTTTCCCCGCGTCCGCCGTATTGGTCAACCTCACCTATCACGATCGTGACGCTGGTATCCGGGAATTGCCCAACGGGGGGTGGCAGCAGGAGTACTACTTCGCCTGCAGCGGTTCCTTCACCGCTACCGAGCCGGGATCTACCTTCCAGAACTTCATTTACGAGGGCGCGATCACCACGCAGGCGATCCCGCAGATCGTGAGTCAGACCATCGCAGTGGTCAGTACCGAAGAGCCATAGGCGGCACCACTGCCTCGTACCAATCGCTGACGCGGCGGCCAGCGTTCCCAGCCGCCGCACTACCAGGAGAGAACTATGAAATTTCGTGCAAAGCTGCAGATGGAAATGAAGACGGCAGACCAGCGCGGCGTCGTTACGCTGAGCTTCGTTCCGCTCGATGCGGGTGTGCCGCAGATGACGCTATCGGTGTCGCCAGCGGCTGCGGCCGGCATGGAGGTCGGTCGGATCTACAGCTTCACCGCGGAGGTCGAGCCCGAAGACGAGGCCGCCTGAGGCCTCAGGCGACCTGGTCCAACAGGGTCCGTTGGTTGTTGCGCGGCGTGTTCACAGTGCGGCTGACGCGATAGGCCTCCATCGCCGGTGGCTCGCTGGCAAGCAGTAGACCGCCTCTTTCGATCGGCGGGCGGAGCTTGGTGCTTGGACTTGATGACCAGCGACGGCATGTGCAGACTGTACGGGAAAGTACACAGGGCAAAGCCGGTGACGCACCAACATACCCATGATGGCTCCTACACAGTGCAGCTCTCGGTGGAAGGCCGCGAATACTCTGCGGAGCTACGATGCGACAGTAACGCTGAGTGGACGTTGCTATCCATCGAAGTTGAAGGGACCGCGGCACAGGCCCTGAACTGGAGGGCCTCCTCCTGTGTTGATGCCTTGGTCGCAGCGGAAGCCCTTGCCAAGCAGATCATGGAAGTAATCGCTGACGAAGGTAGTCGCCCAAAAGTGTGATGAAAATCGCGGTTTTCACCGAACGCTTGCGACGACTGCCAAAGTACTATGGCTAATCGGACCGCTGTCTGACGTTGAATGGACTGAAATCAGGGGGTGAGCCTGCGGCTCCATTCGGAAATCGCTCGGCGAACTCGGCGAATCTAGCAGCCGCGATTGCTTGATGCACGCTACAGCCAGGGCATTGCAGCACTACTCCTCCGCCGAGAATATTAACTAGCGTCGGCGGGCCCGAGGCGGTGAATGCCGTTCGGCAAAGCATGCACTCGGCGCGCACTTCCTTGAGCGCAGTGCAGTTCGCTCCAAGCACCTTGCCAGGACCGCTCACCACGTCATATAGGTAAAAAAAACCTGTATTAGCCATTGCAGGGTCCTTGCTACAAAACCACTTCGCAGCGGTGCGGGGCCAAGAGTGTCCACTCTAGCTGAACGGTGGTCAGGAGTGGGAGTTGAAGAATGCTCCCTCCTGCCTTCCCGCGCATTGACCAATGCCACCTTTGACTGCGTGGTTAGGTCCCGGAGCTCGGGGGCCTGAGTAGCCCGGCCCCCCTTTGCTTCGTCCTCACGGGGTGTCGCGGAATTTGAGACCGCGGCCCGTATCCTGCGCGCATGCTTCCTCCAGACTTCCGATGGCGCTCGGTCGGCAGCTGCGCCGATGAACTCCCCGATGCCATCTACTGCGGCATGACGGAGGTGCTGCGCCTGTCGCAGCGAGTGGACGACAAGGTCTGGTGGGTCGAGGTGGACCGTCATCTTGACGACCAGCACCGCGGCCGCAGGATCTGTACCAGCTACGAGCAGGGTGTGATCGGGTCTGAGCTGTGGGCGGTCCGGCATCAGCAGCGGCTTCGCCTGCAGATCGATCAGCGTGAAGTGGCTCGCGCTGCCCAGCGAAAGAACCGGACCTAGTAGTCAGTCAGCCGGCGTTGACTCCGTATCGTCGCGTGCGACCGCCGGCGGCGACAGTGGCTGCATGGATCAGAAGAGCATTGGCAAGGCGCGCTGGGCGCGCGCGAGGGCAGCTTCGCTATGGCAGCAGGCCGACGACTTGGACACTAATCACAGCGGCGACTGGCGGGCGAGAGCGACTCGGAGGCGGGGTGCTGATCGCCTCCGCGCTGAGGCCGCTCGATTCGAAGGCATCGCCAACCGCCTACACGTC
Organism: Stenotrophomonas sp. RG-453; assembly: GCF_033843685.1. Taxonomy (NCBI): domain Bacteria; kingdom Pseudomonadati; phylum Pseudomonadota; class Gammaproteobacteria; order Lysobacterales; family Lysobacteraceae; genus Stenotrophomonas; species Stenotrophomonas sp. RG-453. The sequence goes on along the minus strand of NZ_JAMYED010000004.1, from coordinate 415,336 downwards.
GGCTATGACGAGGAGGCCGCATGAGGCTAGGGTGGCTCGACCGCGACGTATAGCTCTGCACCCTAACGACGTGCAACCTATTGATTGTTATTGGGCGATTTGAGAGATTCCTGTCAGGGCGAAAGACAATGGTTCGCCTTTTAAAACAGTGACATAGGTAGGACTCGCGCACTGCCTGGGGGGCAGAGGGTCGTCGGTTCAAATCCGGCCGTCCCGACCAATGTTGGTGATTCGAATGAAGGCTTGTGCAGCGATGCGCAGGCCTTTTTTCTTTTCTGGCTCCCCGTTCGCCGACATTCTCCACGGCGCTATCTCAGCCATCGCGCCAGCTCACGCTCGCCATGCGCGGTGATCGTCAACACGCGTGATCCGGACTGCCGGCGGACCAGATCCTGCACCAACATCGCCTGCAGCAGGGCTGCGCCGAGTTGGCCTGCCAGATGGCAGCGGCGCTCACTCCAATCGATGCACCCGCGCAGCGCGGGACGACGCAGATGCGCGTTGGGCAGATCGATGCCGAGCGCGTGCAGGCCCTCACGACCGTTTGACGTCAGGCACCATGCGTCGCCGCTGACGCTGAACCAGCCCTGCTCACGCCAGTGCTCGGTCAATTGCACGGCGATCTCGCCGGCCATGTGGTCATAGCAGACGCGCGCGCGCCGAACTCCGGTATCTGTGGGTCCGAGGCGCTGCTTGGGCTGGACCGGTGCCGAGACCACAAAGAGTGCCTCCAGCGCATGTGCGACGTCGCTGCTGGCGAGCCGGTGGTAGCGATGTCGTCCTTGCTTCTCGATCGTGAGCAGGTCGCCTTCGACCAGCTTGGCGAGATGGCTGCTGGCAGTCTGCGGGGTGATCGTGGCTTCCCGGGCCAGTTCGCCAGCGGTTCTGCTGCGCCCATCCATCAACGCGGACAGCATCCGGGCACGTGCCGGATCACCGATCAGGCTCGCAATACGGGCAATGGGAGGCACGGTGGTCATGGTTCGATACGCGCCGAAGCGTTCGTGGCAGGAAGAGGCTGATACTTCGCGCATCTTCACATGATTGATCCCATGAAGCGCAGAGCGATGCTGAAACTTCCCGGGCTTGCACTGGGTGCGAGCGTATTTCCTGTCGGCGGACACACTATGGCCGTGGGCGCGGCGGCACAGTCATTCGAGCTGCCTTGGCAGCATCGCGGCGAGTCACTGACGCTTGCGCTCTATCGGCAACCGGCGGGAGGCGAGGTGGTGCTGTACGTGCACGGCGCGACCTTCCCAAGTGCACTGGCGGTGGGCTGGAAAATGCACGGTGTGTCGTGGATGGACGATCTGCAGCAGTCTGGCTTCGATGCGTGGGCCCTCGACTTCGCTGGCTACGGTGACGCGCAGCGCCCCGCGGTGTTTGCCAAGGATGCAAACGCGGGCCCACCGTTTGGTCGATGCGACGACGCAGCCGAGCAGATCGTCGCAGCGCTGCAGCACATCCGTACTGTCAGGCCAGGCGCACCAATCCACTTGATTGCCCACTCCTGGGGCACGTTGCCCGCGCAGCGCGCCGTGATCCAGCACCCGGAGATCGTGTCGCGGCTGGTGCTGTTCGGGCCGCTTGTTCCCCGTCATGGCAGGCAGGTGAGCGGCCCCACCGACGCGTGGGCGCTGATGGACGAAGCAGCGCAGCGTCCTCGCCAACGTACCGGCATGCCCGAGAGCCTGCCAACCCCTGTGACTGACATGGAACTGGATCGATGGTGTGCGGCTTACCTGGCCAGCGATGAGACCGCGTCCCAACGCACGCCACCGTCTGTGCGGATTCCGAATGGTCCCTCAGCCGATGTCGCCGCCTCCTGGGGTGGGCAATCGCTGGTCGACAGCGCGGCGATCCAGATTCCTGTGCTGATCGTTCGCGGTGAGTGGGATCACGTGACCACTGACGATGACGCGCGGCATCTCTTCGATACATTGCGCAACTGCCGCGACAAGCGTGACGTCAAGATCTCCGGTGGAAACCATTGGCTGCATCTGCAGCCGCGGCGGGTTGCGTTGTGGGCGGAAGTCAGGAGCTTTCTAAGCGAGCGCTGAGCGAGCGCAGTGAGGAGGTCGCTGACTGCACCGTCATAGCGCGACGCCTTCGCGCAGCGCGTACGTACTGCGCCAGAGTGTCGCCGGCTTCGATCTGCTGGGTGTGGATGTACTCATGGATGTTGTTCTGGCCGTTGTTGTGGAACGGCTGCGGTAGTCGCGGCGAACACGCGGTGGGTCAGCGGCCGCACCGACGCCCAGTAGCGGGGCCAGGCGTCGATGGCGGCCACGTACTGCTCGGCGGTATAGCCGCGGGCCTGCCTCAGGGCATGCAGGCCGGGCGAGCCCCTGTCAATGTAGAGCGACTGGATTAGCCGCTGTTTACGCGCGGGATCGGCTTCGCTGCGGATCGCGTCGTGGGCGATCCAGAAGTTCTCGATGTCAGCGGTGACGACCTGCGTCGAAGCGGGAGGAGCTGCAGCAGTCGGGCCGAACGGCACACCTGCAACGAGCAGGGCCAACAGGGTCCGCTTCCATGCCGTCATGTTCTTTCTCTCCCGGTGGGTCATCCACCGTTGGATGCAAGTGACGACCGAAAGGTTTAAAGCCGTTGCCTCACTGGCCGTGCAACGGCAGTGGCCGGTCGATCACCACATCCTTCATCACCAGCGTGGAGGTCAGCCGCTGCACGCCGGGCAGGGCCGAGAGGTGTTCGTCGTAGAGCAGCCGGAATGCGGCCAGATCGCGTGTGATGACGTGCAGCAGGTAGTCCGGATCACCGAACAGGCGCTGGGCCTGCAGGACCTGCGGTACGTCAGCGACGGCGTGCTCGAAGGCATCCACCGCCTGTCGGTCGCCGTCGCGCAGGGTGACGAATACCAGGGCCGAGAATTTCAGACCCAAGGCGGCCGGATCGAGCTCGGCGCGGTAACCACGGATCGCGCCGGATTGCTCCAGGGCGCGTACGCGGCGATGGCAGGGCGAGACGCTCAGGCCGATGCGCTCGGCCAAGTCGGTCACGGTGAGGCGGCCGTCTTTCTGCAGCTCGGCAAGAATCCGCTGATCGGTGATGTCCATGCGCAAGAGTTTCCTCCTGCAGCGCCGTATGGGGCAAGTATTTGGAAGCACATTCCAGAGACGCGGGAATATTCTCCTGTCTGGCACGTAGATCGCGGCAAGACCGCCCCTGGACCCATGCACCCCAGCGTCATTGCCGCCTTCTGGGCGGTCTCGATCCTCTTTGTGCTCACTCCCGGTGCGGATTGGGCGCACCTGATCGCCGCCGGCCTGCGCGGGCGGGCAGTGGCGCCGGCAGTAGCCGGGTTGTTGTCTGGCCACCTGCTGGCGATCGGGCTGGTGGCCGCCGGCGTCGGTGCGATGTTTGTGCGCGCACCGGTCGCGCTGCACGTACTGACCGTGTTGGGTGCGCTGTATCTGCTGTGGCTGGGCATCGGGCTGCTGCGCCATCCGCCGGTCGCCGCCGCCGAAGCGGGGCAGGCCGTGGCGGGCTGGCGCCACTGGGCGGTCAAGGGCGCCTGCGTGAGCGGGCTCAATCCCAAGGTGCTGTTGCTGTTCCTGGCGCTGCTGCCCCAGTTCATTTCCGCCAGCGCGGCATGGGCGATGCCTGTGCAGATCCTCGCGCTGGGCATGGTGCATCTGGTCAGCTGCGCGGCGGTCTATCTGGCCGTCGGGTATGGCGCCGGTGCCGTGCTGCGCACCCGCCCCCGTGCATCACGCGTGGTCGGCCGCATCTCGGGCGCCGCGATGATCCTGATCGCGGTGCTCTTGCTGAGCGCAACCGGCACACTCTGACCCCACGTTGTCCCCACGAGGATCCTTGGCATGACCGAACAGCTCCATCCCTACGCGACGCCGGGCAGTGCCCCGGTCCCGGCCCCGCGCGTGCGTATCCCGCATCTGCAGCAGATGAAGGAGCGCGGCGAGAAGTGGGCGATGCTCATCGCCTACGACATGTATACCGCGGCGATCTTCGAAGACGCCGGCATTCCGGTGTTGCTGATCGGCGATTCGGCGTCCAACAACGTGTTCGGCAACGACTCGCTGCTGCCGGTCACGGTCGATGAGCTGATGCCGCTGTTGCGCGCGGTGAGCCGCTGCACGCGCCGGCCGCTGGTGATCGCCGATCTGCCATTCGGTTCCTACCAGGCCTCGCCGGAGCAGTGCTTCCATACCGCCGTGCGTTTCATGAAGGAAGGCGGGGCGCATGCGGTCAAGCTGGAGGGCGGCATCGAGATGGTGCCGCAGGTACGCAAACTGGTCAGCTGTGGCATTCCGGTGATGGCGCACATTGGCTTCACGCCGCAGTCGGAGCATCAGCTGGGTGGCTTCCGCGTGCAGGGGCGGGGCGACGATGGCGCGCGCCTGATCGAGGAAGCGCGTGCGCTGGAGGCGGCAGGTGCGTTCGCCGTGCTGATGGAGATGGTGCCCGGCGCGGTTGCCGCCCAGATCACCGCGGCGCTGAAGATCCCCACCGTCGGCATCGGGGCGGGCAGCGACTGCGATGCACAGGTGCTGGTCTGGCAGGACATGGCCGGGCTGCGCACCGGCAAGCTGCCGCGCTTCGTGAAGCAGTACGCGGACATGCACGGGCTGCTGCAGAAGGCGGCACGTGAGTTCGCGGCTGAGGTGGGGGCAGGCACGTTCCCCGGCCCGGAACACACGTTCTGATCGACAGGCGTATCGCCTGAGGCGCGTGCCCACCCCGCCCAATGCCGCCGGTCAGCATCCGGTGATGGATCATCTGGAGCTGATCGTGGGCGCGCAGGGCGATGCGCAGGGGCTGAGCATGCACACGCGGGTGTTCGGGGCTGGCGATTGGACCGGGCAGGGCGCGTGGCGCTCGGTGTCCTGGGTGCTGCCGGTGCCCGCACGCGGCGGGTTCGTCCGTGCCCGGGGCAGCAGTACTGCCGAGCGCTCGCCACTGCCCGATGTGCCGGGTGAGGATCCCTGGCCTGCCCCCGCATGCGACGAAGAATGGGCGGGTAGGGGCCATCGGGGTAGAGTGACTGCTCAACCCCATGGACGAGGAAAGAGAAAAAGATGGCGGTGCGCACCTTGGTAGCGGCGGATCTGGAACAGGCCAGCCGCATCTGTATGGCGGCCTTCATGGGATCGGTGGCCGATTCACTGACCCCAGTTGGTATCGAGACGTTTTCCCGCATCGCTTCGGTGGAAGGATTCCGTACGCGGATGTCGCACGACAACCTCATGCTGGTGTTCGAACAGCAGGACCGTATCGTCGGTGTGGCGGAGCTCAAGGAGGGCCGCCACGTGGCGATGTTGTTCGTGGACCCTGCCGCTCAGCAGCAGGGCATAGGCAAGGCGCTGATGGCCGCCATGATCGATCACGCACGCGTGGATGTGCTGAGTGTCAGCGCTTCGCTGTCGTCGGTGCCGGCGTATGAGCGCTATGGCTTTGCGTGCGCAGGCGAGGCGGCCGAATCCTCCGGCCTGAGGTATCAGCCGATGAACATGCAGCTCATGGCCCGTCCCTGACTTCACACCGTTCAGCCGACGCGTTCACGAAGGTGAGACAGCCCAGTGGCTACGGTGGAGTCCTGTCATTCAACCCGATTCGGGGAAAGGATCATCATGATCAAGTGGGCCATCATTTTTGCTGTCATCGGCCTGATCGCCGGCGCCCTCGGTTTTGCGGGCATCGGTGGCGCCGCCATCGGCATTGCCAAGTTCCTGTTCTGGGCGGGCATCATCATCGCCGTCGTGCTGTTCGTACTCGGCATGACCATCGCCAAGAAGGTGACCTGACCGGGCGCGCGCCTGCGCCAACCGTCAGGAACGAAGGCCTGCGCGATTTCGCGCAGGCCTTTTCATTGGTGGCTCTCGTTCCAGCGCACGCAGCTCACTGGAAATACACCGATACCCCCAGCCCGGCCTGCGTGTCCGGGCTGTCCTCATCCAGGCCCACGTCGAACGAGGCATCCAGCTGGACTGTCGGGGTCACCATCCAGGTGATGCCAGCCCCCGCTATTCCGGTCGAAGGCTCACCGTCGCTATCGGTGAAGCCCGCCTCCAGATAGGTGCTGATGGTATCGGTGGCGGCAAAGCTCAGGCTGGGTGCCCAGGTCACGCTGTCCTCGCTGCCACCGCGGGTGACATTGGCGTACAGCGCGCCGGTCCAGTGATCGTTGAACGCGTACTCGTAGCTCGCACCCAGCGCGTACTGCGTGGCGCCTTCGCTGAAGTCGCGCGAGCCGGTGGCGAAGGTGGTACTGGCCAACAGCGCCACGGCGTGCGTGTCCGAGGGCAGGGGCAGGGCGAACTTCAGGCCGACGCCCACATCACCGGCACCGCTGCTGCGCTCGGCGGGGGCATTGCGCGGTGCCACGCGCAGATGGTTCCAGGGCGAGGTGAAGGCCTGCAGTTCCACATGGCTGGCCAACCCGATACGGAGGTTGATGTCGGCACTGTACTGCGTGCTCAGCACCCCCCCGTCGTCGCGGTCTCGGCTGAAAGCGGGCAGCCCCGCCTCGAGCGCGACGCCACCGAGGGGCAGGGTCGAGGCGGCAAAGCCGATGCCGGGGCGATCGAAGGCCAGGTCCGGCGGCGCGTCCTGCTGCGCGTGCACCGCACCGGAGAACAGCAGAGAAACCAGCAGGGCCGAACACCGCATGCGCACGCTCCAGGCCGGCCGATACCGGCATCAGGCGCAGTCAGCCTGCCCCTTGGCCGGAATGTACCACGGTGATTTCGGCGGTCATGTGCAGGTGTCGGCGGCACCCGCCCGCAGGGCGGTGTGCGATGTCGCTCAGCGTGCTGGCCGGGTCATGGCGATGAGGGCATCACGCACGCGGTCGGTCGCCGCGTCCGGCGTGGCGTCACAGCCGAGCACACAGGCGCGGAGCAGGAAGCCATCGGCGGCATGCCGCGCGGCGGTCAGTTGCGCATCACCACGGTCCAGCGGATGTTCGCGCAGGACCGCATCGAGCCACGCACGCCGTGCGGTGATCCAGTCGCTGTCGACGTGGTGCGGCCGGCACTGCGCACTGATGGTGCGCCCGATATCGAACAGCTCGGCGATGTAGGCACGCGAGAACCGGCCATGGGCCTGACTGTCACGGTCCATGCGCTGCTGGATCGCGCGGTGGAGATTGGCCACGATCGCATGCGCGGCCAGGTCGTCATTGGCTGCTCGCAGCAGCAGGGTATCGGTTGCGTTGTGCATTCGCGCCTCCAGGACACCGGTGGGGGAAAAACGTGGGTTCAGCCGCGTGGCAGCGCCGGACCGCCCTGCCGCAGCAGCGTGTCCAGCAGCGCGACGACGCGTTCGCCCTGGCCTTGGCAGGCCAGCTCGAACGTGGTCTGCCCGTCGAGCGCGGGCAGGGGGGAATGCAGAATCCATTCAAGAACGGCGGCGCGGTCCGGTTCGATCTGCAAGGCCAGATCCGCGACACGACGTACGATTCCCTGACGCATGATCAGAATCCGTAACTGAGGGAGAGGGCGGCGGTGTCCATGTGATCGCCACGGGTCATCGGGCTGTCGCGCACGGCATCGGCCAGCGACGTGCGACGGATCGATGCGGTCGCGGTCCAGCGCGGGCCCAGCGGCATCACCGCGGCGATGTCCATGTATGGCGACACGCCGCTGCCGGCCGAGTAATGCGCCAGGCCACTACGGGCCGCTTCGCGTTGGCTCACGCCGAAGTAGTAGTCGTTGAGATCGGCGCTGGTGTAGGTCACCCCCACCGCAGGCATGAAGGTCACGCGGCCAGCGGGAACCGGGTAGGCATATCGGGCATCGGCCGAGAAGCCACCCCCGTGCCCGGTCACTTCGGCCTGCGCGTTGGCCTGCAGCACGCCCCAGTCGGCCTGGTGGCGCCAGGACACGCCCAGCATCCCGGACAGGCTGCGGTTGTCCAGCTGGCGCAGCTGCGGGTCATGACTGTCGCGGCGTTTGAAGCGCATCACGTACGGCGAGGCGGTGAGTGCCAGTTCGGACTGCGCGGTCTGGTGGAGGCGATAGCCCACGCTGCCACCGCGGAAGAAGAACGAGCGGCCTTCCCAGCTGACGATCGGGGCGGCCAGACGATCGGTGTCATAGCCGGCGTACGGGGCCTTGAGGGCGACAACGGCGATGCCGACGCTTCCTTTCCTGCCCGCTTCGGGGGCATCGGCGGCCTGGGCGCCGGTGGCGGTCAACGCAGTGCCCAGGGCCAGGCCAAGCAGAGCGGAAGAAGGACGCGAAAAGCGGAAACGGACGTGCATGGACCTGCCGAAGGGGAACAACCGGAGCCTCATGGTGGGCGCCCTACATTGTCGGAACGTTACGTCGGCGTGCGCGGTACCATCGCCTCCTTCGTACCCCGCAGGCACCGCTCCCATGCGCCTTCTTCTCCTGGAAGATGATCCGGAAATGGCCAGCGCGATCCAGGTCAGCCTGGCGCGCCATGGCATGGTGGTCGACGTGGTCGGCTCGATGGCCCAGGCCGATGAAGCGCTCAAGGCCGGCGTACACCAGATCCTCCTGCTGGACCGCCAGCTCCCCGATGGCGATGGCGCCAGTTTCGTCCAGGTCGCCCGTGAGCGGGTGCCGAACCTGCCGGTGATCATGCTGACCGCGCGCGCTTCGGTGGCCGACCGGGTCACCGGGCTGGATGTCGGTGCCGATGATTACCTGACCAAGCCCTTCGCCGTGGAAGAACTGCTCGCACGGATCCGCGCGATCTCCCGGCGCCCCTCGCAGATCACCCTGCCGGTGTTGTCACTGGGCCGGCTGCAGTTCGATTTCGTGGCGCGCGAGGCACGCGTTTGCGATGTGCTGCTGGCATTGCCGCGGCGGCAGCTGCTGGTGCTCGAAGCGCTGGCGCTGCGCCAGGGGCGCACGGTGGGCCGCGCTTCGTTGCTGGAGGCTGTGTACGGTTTTGACGATGCCATCCAGTCCAATGCGCTGGATGCGCATGTCTCCAAGCTGCGCAAGGCGCTGCTGGAAGCTGATGCCGGCGTGGAGATCCATGTCATGCGCGGCATCGGATACCTGCTCAAGGACACGCCGTGAGACTGCTCAAACCCGATTCCCTGGCCTTCAACCTGGTCTGGAAGGTGTGCCTGATCCAGGCGGCGACCATCGCGCTGGCGTTGAGTGCGATGGTGCTGACCTACGGCGAGCGTCGCTCGGCCTACATCGACTGGAAGACCAGTGACCAGATCGCATCGGCGATCTCCGTTGGCGCCCAGGGGCTGGAGGCGGATCCACCGAAGGTCGCCCTGGCCGTGCCGCGCCCGCCGGCCACGTTCTGGTTCGCCGCCGCCGACGAACGCGGCCGGCGGCTGGTGCATGGCGAGGTGCCCGTGCAGTACCGCCCGTTGGTCGCGCGGCTGGATCACATCGAGCAGACCGATATCCGCACCCGCATCAATGCCGATGCGCTTGCCGTGCGCGTGGTCGTCGTGGATCGGCCCGAAGGGCGATTGCACGTGGCGGTGGGCGGCATTCCCGAACGCAGCATCGTGCGGCAGCTGCTGTTGATCTTCCGCTATCTGGGGGGCTGGATCGCATTACCGGTGCTGGTGATCACGCTGGTGGTGGCGCCGTGGGTGATCCACCGCGCGCTGCGCGGGGTCAACCGCGTGGCAGCGCAGGCGGCCGCGATCCAGGTCAACGAGCGTGGCAGCGGCCTGGATACGCGCGCGGTACCGCTGGAGATCTACCCGCTGGTGGATGCGTTCAACGCGGCCGTGCGCCGCATCGGTGAAAGCTACGACGCCCAGGACCGCTTCCTCGCCGGCGCAGCGCATGAGCTGCGCATGCCGATCGCGATCCTGGCCACGCGGCTGGCCGATCTGCCGCCCGGCGAGGCACGCTCGCGCCTGCAGCTGGACCTGAGCCGCCTGAGCAACATCGCCGAGCAGCTGCTGGATCTGCAGCGGCTGGACCGCCACGGCAGCCAGTCGCAGCGCATCGACCTCTCCGCACTGACCCGTGAGGTAGCCGCCGACGTGGCGCCGCTGGTCGTGGATGCCGGTTACGGCTTCTCGGTGGACGCCCCCGACCAACCGATCTGGGTCCGCGGCGATCCACATGCACTGCACCGTGTCATCGCCAGCCTCCTGCAGAACGCCATCGCCCACGGCGGTGGCCGCGGCATGATCGCGGTGGCGCTGCACGATGACGGCAGCCTGTCGGTCAGCGATGAAGGCCCTGGTGTGCCCGAGGCCGAGCGGCTGTCCGTGTTCGAGCCGTTCCATCGGTTGCGGCCCAGCGGCAGCGGCAGCGGGCTGGGCCTGCATCTCGCGCGTGAGATCGTGCTGCGGCATGCCGGCACCATCGCCGTGGACAGCGCCCCCGGTGGTGGCGCGCGGTTCCTGGTGGTGCTGCCGGTGGATCCGCGGCCGGTGCTGGCAGCGACCCCGGCATGACCAATGGCAGCTGATCGGGCAGAGGCGTCGTGGGACAACGGACAGGTCCCCCTTTCAGGTGCCGGTTCGATGCGCGTACGTTCGCTGTTCGGTGTGATCGTGATGTCCGGCCTGGCCCTGTCCGGCCTGGCCCTGTCTGGCCTGTCCGGGTGCGCCACCTATGACGATGTCGCCTCGCGCCCGCAGTGCGAGGATTCGCCGCAGGTGAAGGACCTGCCGGCGCAGGTCGCCCGCCGTGAAAGCCGCTGCAATGAGTTGAACATCCGGTTCAATGACGGAGGCGGTGGCGACAGCAAGCCGCTCGATTTCGGCGGCAAGAACAAGGACGGCTGATCCCGTGTGGGATCAGCGTTTCGCCGGCCCGGCCGGCGGCTCAGCGCAGTAGGCGGTGATGACCTCGGCGGTATTCTCCAGCCCCTTGGCCTTCGCCAGTTCCCAAGGACGTTCGCACTGCTGTGTGCGTTCGCACCAGCGGTAGCCTGCCGAGCCGATGCACCCGTGCGCATCGCGGTCTGCGCCCGGTACGCCCGCAGTGGGTGAGGGTGGCGGTGCAGGATGGGCGCAGGCGGTGAGGGCGGCGAGCAGGGGAAGCAGGGGAAGCAGGGGAAGCAGGGCGGCTCGAATGGACATGGACCCTCCATGGGCGCTTGAGGTCGCAGGCAGTCTCGCGCCGGGTCCGTCGATGCCACGTGCAGGATGCCGGGTTCACTCCTCCATCACTTGGCGTGGGCTGATATGGCGCGGAACGGTTCCGCCGATGCTGCGTTGTAGTGCATGACCAGCGCCGTGGAAGCGATGATGCGTTGAAGCAGGATGCTTGCGACGAGTCTGCGTGGGTATCGCCTGTATCAGGTTCGACGCCAGCTTGTCAGCGCCACGGCCAGGAGGCACGCCATGAAACTGCTGTTTTCGATGCGTCACATTGCGCTTGCTGCGGCACTCACCTGTGTCTGCGCCCAGGCCGATGCCTGCACGCGCGTGGTGTACCTGGGCGACAACCAGGACGTGATCACCGCCCGCTCGATGGATTGGAAAAGCGATGTCGCCACCAATCTATGGGTGTTGCCCAAAGGCATCAGCCGCGATGGCCAGGCCGGTCCGCGCTCGATCCGCTGGACGTCGCGCTACGGCAGCGTCGTCGCCACCGGCTACGACATCTCCACCACCGACGGCCTCAACGAAGCGGGACTGTCAGCCAATCTGCTGTGGTTGGCCGAATCGGAGTACCCACAGCAGCGTGGCAGCAAACCCGGGCTGGCGATTTCGTTGTGGGCGCAGTACGCGCTCGACAATTTCGCCACCGTTGCCGAGGCCGTCGCCGCGCTGGAACGCGAGCCGTTTTCCATCGTGACCGACAAGGTGCCGGGCGAATCGCGACTGGCCACGCTGCACCTGTCCTTGTCCGACGCCAGCGGCGACAGCGCCATCGTCGAATACATCAACGGCAGGCAGGTGATCCATCACGATCGCGCTTACCAGGTGATGACCAACTCGCCCGTGTTCGACCAGCAGTTGGCGCTGAACGCGTACTGGCAGGAGATTGGTGGCACCGTGATGCTGCCCGGCACCAACCGCTCGGCCGATCGGTTCGCACGCGCGAAGTTCTACATCAACGCCATTCCGAAAAGCGAAGATCCGGTGGTGGCGCTGGCGAGCGTGTTCAGTGTGATCCGCAATGTGTCCGTGCCCTATGGAATCACCACGCCGGGGGAGCCGAACATTTCTTCCACCCGCTGGCGAACTGTCGCCGATCACAAGCGCAAGCTGTATTTCTTCGAATCGGCGATGACACCCAATACCTTCTGGGTGGATCTCAACAAGGCCGATTTCTCGCGCGGTGCGCCGGTGCTGAAACTCGCCCTGGGGCCGGACCAGCGCAATGTGTTCGCCGGCGACGCGCTGCCCCGATTCCAGCCGGCCGAACCTTTCCGGTTCCTTGGTACCGATAGTTGAGCAAAATCAGACTAATCCGATACCCGTAGGCTGCGGCCTGCTCTATCGTTCCTGCTGAGGGATGGATCCCTCCCGTCGTGAGCTTCTCGCCCAGGCATGCCGCAAAGGAACGATCCGCATGGTGATCAAACTGCAACATATCGAACGCCGCTGGCACGTCGTGCATCCGGCCAAATCCGCACCGATCGCATTCCGCAACGGTGCCACCGCCTTTGACTTCGCCGATGCCCTGGCGCGCGAGCATTTTGCCGAAACCGGCAACAGCAGCGCCGTCCGGGTGCAGGTGCTGGAAACCTACGTGGACGCCGTGCGCTACGGCTGAGCGGCCGTGAAGCAGCCACCAGAACGGATGTGACCGGCTTCGGTCGGCTCAGTCAGCCTCGCGTCGGGTACCTAAATAGGGCATGAAATCAGCGACTTCTGGCCTATGTCGCCCGGCCGGACGATCACCGATCCTGTGCGCCTCCCCACACAGCATCGAGGTCCCCCATGTCCAACAACCGCCCTTCCCAGGCAGCCAGACGATTGCGCTGGGCCGTGGTGCCGGCCCTGATGGCGCTGGCCGGTGCCGCCCAGGCGCAGAACTACGACCGCTACTACGACGACGGTTACAGCGGCGGCCCGGTGCGTTGCGAGTCGATCAAGAACCGCACGCAGCAATGCGCCTTGCCGGGCCGTGCCCGTCTGGTGCGGCAGATCTCCGGCTCGCCCTGCGTGGAAGGGCAGACCTGGGGCCAGGCCCGCAACGGCGTATGGGTGACGCAGGGTTGCCGGGCCGAGTTCATCGCCGAAGGTGGCCGCGGCGGCCGCTGGAATGGCGGCGGTGGCTGGGGGCACAACGGCGGCGGCAACAGTGGCCGGGGCCAGATCCTGACCTGCGATTCCAATGACCATCGCCGTCAGCGCTGCGTGGCCAATGTGCGCCGCGAGGCGCGGCTGATCCGCCAGACCTCGCGCAATGCCTGCATCGAAGGCCGCACCTGGGGCTGGGACCGTACCGGGGTCTGGGTGGACGGCGGCTGCCGGGCACAGTTCCAGATTTACTGAGGGCCGCTGCACAGCGCCAGGGTGCGTGATGCAGGCTGAAACGAACGAGGCCGCGTCGATCAGACGCGGCCTCGGTCTTTCTGCGGCGAGCCCACCCGACGGTGGCCGACAGCGCGTCAGCCCGCTGCGCTGAGCGTCTGGCCGCTCTTGACCAGCATCGGCCAGCGCTTGAGCACGGCCTGGCGGATGCCGGCGGCATCGATGCCGGCGTCGGCCAGCAGGTCTTCGCGGCTGGCATGGTGCTGGAAGCTGTCCGGCAGGCCCAGGTGCAGGAACGGCTTGAGCACGTTCTCGGCATTGAGCAGCTCGGCCACGCCGGAGCCGGCACCGCCGGCAACCACGTTGTCTTCAATGGTGACGAAGCCTTCATGGCGCTGCGCAAGGTCCAGCAGCAGGGCCCGGTCCAGCGGCTTGATGAAACGCATGTTGACCACGGTCAGGCCCAGTTCGCGGCCGACCTGTTCGGCGGCCGTCACGGTGCTGCCGAACGCGAGCAGGGCGATCCGGCTGCCCTGCAGGCGCAGCTCGGCCTTGCCGATCTCCAGCGTGGCCAGATCCGTACCGGCGGCGATGCCGGTCCCGCTGCCGCGCGGGTAGCGCACCGCAGCCGGGCCGGCGTAGCGCAGGCCGGTGGTCAGCATCTGGCGGCATTCGGCCTCATCGGACGGTGCCATGACCACCATGTGCGGCACGCAGCGCAGGAAGCTCAGGTCCAGGTTGCCGGCATGGGTAGCGCCATCCGGGCCGACCACGCCGGCGCGGTCGATCGCGAACAGCACATCCAGCTCCTGCACGGCCACGTCGTGGACCAGCTGGTCGTAGGCGCGCTGCAGGAAGGTCGAGTAGATCGCCACCACCGGCTTGGCGCCCTGGGTGGCCATGCCCGCCGCCAAGGTCACGGCGTGCTGTTCGGCGATGGCCACATCGAAGTAGCGGTCCGGGTATTCCTTGCTGAAACGCACCAGGCCAGAGCCCTCGCGCATCGCCGGGGTGATGCCCATCAGCTTCGGTTCGGCCGCGGCGGCATCGCACAGCCAGTCGCTGAAGACGTCGGTATAGGTCGGCTTCTTGGCCCCGCCCTTGGCGACCAGGCCCTTGTCCGGATCGAACGGGCCAACCGCGTGGTAACCGATCTGGTCACCTTCGGCGCGCTCGTAACCCTTGCCCTTGGTGGTCATCACGTGCAGCAGCTTCAGGCCTTTCAGGCTCTTGAGCGTTTTCAGCGTGGCGACCAGCGCCGGCACGTCGTGGCCGTCGATCGGCCCGGTGTAATGGAAGCCCATTTCCTCGAAGAACGTGGACGGCACGAACATGCCCTTCCAGTGTTCTTCCCAGCGCTTGACGAAGCGCGCGGTCGGGTTGTGCTTCTTGTCGCCGAGGATCTTCTTGCCGCCTTCGCGCAGCGCGTTGAGCGTGCGGCTGCCGGTGGCCCGGCCGAGCATCTTGGTCAGCCCGCCGACGGCCTCGGAGATCGACATGTTGTTGTCGTTGAGGATCACCAGCAGGTTCGGTTCCTGCTCCATGCCGCCGGCGTGGTTGAGCGCCTCGTAAGCCATGCCGGCGGTCATCGCGCCGTCGCCGATCACGGCCACGACCTTGCGGTCATCGCCTTCGGCCTGGCGTGCGATCGCCATGCCCAGCGCTGCGGAGATCGAGGTCGAGGAATGGCCGACGCCGAAGGTGTCGTACTCGCTTTCCTCGCGCTTGGGGAACGGCGCGACGCCATCCTTCTGCTTGACCGTGTGGATCTCGTCGCGGCGGCCGGTCAGGATCTTGTGCGGGTAGGTCTGATGACCCACATCCCACACCAGCTGATCGACGGGCGTCTGATACAGGTAGTGCAGGGCGACGGTCAGTTCGATCACGCCCAGGCCGGCGCCGAAATGGCCGCCGCTCTTGCCGACCGACTCAATCAGGTAGGCACGCAGTTCATCCGCGATCGCGGGCAGTTCGGATTCATCGAACCTGCGCAGGTCATCCGGTGACTGGATGCGCGCAAGGCGGGGATAGCGGGCGGAGTCGATCATGTTTATCGCGCTTCTTCTGAGCGCCTATTTTCCCCCCCAAACGGGGGTGGGGCAAGCAAACCGCCTTTTCAGTGAGTAAACGGTGACGGCAGCTGCGACAGAACGTCGCAGTGCACTCAGGCGCAGAGCTTGGAGCGCTTGGGCAGCTGCGCCTTCAGGAACGCCATCTGGTCGGCCAGGATGTTGCGGTTGGAGAGGATCATGTGTTCGATCCAGCTCGGCCGGTAAGGCACGGCCAGCAGCGGCATGCCGGCCTGCTGCGGGGTCCGGTTGCTCTTGCGCGAGTTGCAGTGGAAGCACGCACTGACCACGTTCTCCCACACGTCCAGGCCGCCCTTGGAGATCGGCATGACGTGGTCGCGGGTCAGTTGCGGGCGGTTGAACTGTTGCCCGCAGTACAGGCACAGATGCGCATCGCGCGCGAACAGGGCCGGATTGGAGAGATTCGGGGTGGGGTCGATCGCACGGGAACGGGCATGCCCGCGGGCGGCGATGATCGGGTGCAGGTCCAGGCCGCTCTGCAGGCCGGTGGTGCGGCAGATGCCGCCACGGATGTGCAGGCAGGGGTCACCGAGGGTCCAGGCGACCGCACCGCGTGCGTAGAGGCAGGACGCGTCCTGCCAATTGATCCAGTCGAGCACGCGCCCGTGGGCGTCCAGGGCCAATAACCGTACCGAGCCGGGCCGATGCAGCGTAACGATCGGCGATACCTCGGCGACCGGGGCGGACGAGGCTCCGGTATCGATCAGACCCAAGCGTGTAGTGTCTGTCTCCATCGGGAAAACAGCTTATACCCGAATCGTTACCAAATGGGTATAGGCGGCAAGCGCCTACCCATTTGGTAACGATTCGGCCCCGGGCATTCCACCTTATCCCCGCGCCGTTGGCGCGCCCCCTTGAACATCAAGGGGGCTTTTCTCCAGAACGTGTATCGGGGTGCCGACCAACGGTCGGCACCTACCGACGATCAGGTATCGGTGCTCCGACTGGCGGTCGGCACCTACCGACGATCAGGCGTCGGTGGTCCGGCGACCGATCAAACTTCGCCGAAATGCGCGTCGGTCATCGCCATCAGCGGTTCGGCGCCGGCCTGGATCGCGGCGGCGTGGCTGAGCGTGCGCGGCAGCACGCGGGCGAAGTAGAAGCGGGCGGTCTCGCGCTTGGCCTGCTTGAACGCAGCGCTCTGCGCGGAGGCATCGGCGGCAGCGACGCTGCGTGCCCACCAGTAGGCCAGCACCACATAGCCCGAATAGAACAGGTAATCGAAGCTGGCCGCGCCCAGTTCGTCCGGGTTGGTGGCCGCGCGCTGCAGGGTCGCCAGGGTCAGCTTGCCCCATTCGTCCGCCTTGCCGCGCAGCGGGGCGATGAACTCGGCCAGCGCCGGGTTGCCTTCATTGGCCCTGGCGAAGGCCTCGATCTCGGCCAGCATCAGTTTCAGGCCGGCGCCCTGGCTGGAGGCGGTCTTGCGACCGATCAGGTCCAGCGCCTGGATGCCGGTGGTGCCTTCATACAGCGTGGTGATGCGGGCATCGCGCGCCAGCTGTTCCATGCCGTGCTCGCGGATATAGCCGTGGCCACCGAAGCACTGCAGCGCGTTGTAGGTGTTCTCGATGCCCCATTCGGTCTGGCAGGCCTTGGAGATCGGGGTGAGGAAGCTCACCAGGGTGTCGGCGCGTTCGCGTTCGCCGGCATCCTGCGCATGGTGGGCGACGTCGATCAGGGTGGCCGCGTGCAGGGCCAACAGGCGGCTGCCTTCCACCAGCGATTTGATGGTCAGCAGCATGCGCCGCACATCCGGGTGGACCAGGATCGGGTCGGCCGGCTTTTCCGGGTTTTTCGGGCCGCTCAGCGAACGTGACTGCAGGCGCTCGCGGGCGTACTTCAGGGCGTTCTGGTAGGCGCGTTCGGACAGGCCGATGCCCTGCAGGCCAACGCCCAGGCGTGCGGTGTTCATCATGGTGAACATCGCCTGCAGGCCCTTGTGCGGCTGGCCCACCAGATACCCTTCGGCGCCGTCGAAATTCATCACGCACGTGACCGAACCCTTGATGCCCATCTTGTGCTCGATCGAGCCGCAGCGCAGCGCATTGCGCTCGCCCATCTTGCCCTCGCGGTCCACCTTGAACTTCGGGGTGACGAACAGCGAGATGCCCTTGGCGCCGGCCGGTGCATCCGGCAGCTTGGCCAGCACCAGGTGCACGATGTTGTCGGTCAGGTCGTGCTCGCCGGCGGTGATGAAGATCTTGGTGCCGGTGATCGCGTAGCTGCCGTCCGCGTTGGGTTCGGCCTTGGTCTTGAGCAGGCCCAGGTCGGTGCCGCAATGCGGTTCGGTCAGGCACATGGTGCCGGTCCAGCGGCCTTCGATCAGCGGCTTGAGGAAGGCCTCCTGCTGCCACGCCTCACCGTGCTGCTTGAGCGCCTCGATGGCGCCATGGGAAAGCAGCGGGAAGTTGCCCCATGCCAGGTTGGCGGCATTGATCATTTCGTTGAGCGGCACGCCCAGCGTGTGCGGCAGACCCTGGCCGCCCAGCTCCGGCGCAGCGGTCAGGCCGGTCCAGCCGCCCTCGACAAACTGCGTGTACGCCTGCTTGAAGCCAGGCGGGGTGGTGACCTCGCCGGTGCTCTGGTCCAGTACACAGCCGATCTCATCGCCCACGCTGTTCAACGGCGCCAGCACGCTGGCACTGAAACGGCCGGCTTCTTCCAGTACGGCATCCACCACATCGGCGGTGGCATCGGTCAGGCCGAGGCGCGCGAACAGCGGCTCGACCTTGAGCACGTCATGCAGGGCGAAACGGATATCGGAAAGCGGGGCGGTGTAGCTGCTCATCGGGGACGGTCTCGATCAGTGGCGAAGGGTGGCGGACAGCCCGCCGGTCAGCGCAGGACGCCGGGCAGGCCAGGGGCCTGGTTGAGCGTGCTGCGGCTGTCAATCTCGAAGGTGCGTTGCTTCTTTTCCTGCGGGGTCGCGCTCACCGAACCCTTCAGCGAATAGGCCAGGGTACGGTTGCCGGCCAGCGCGTCGGCCATCACCAGGCGCGCGCCCGAGCTCGGCTTGAGGTCGACGTTGACCACATCGGCCGACACGCCACCAATCGACAGCGCCGGCTGCAGCTGCAGCGCACCGGCGTCCTGATCGCTCACCTTGAGCTGCAGGGACACGTTGTCGAAGGTCATGGGCATGGAGCTGAAGTTCTGCAGGCGCAGCGCGACCGTCCAGCTGCCATCGGCACGCACCGTCAATTCCTGCACGCTGGCGGCCGGCTCGGAGACGCGTTTGACCGTCTTGTTGCAGGCGGCAAGGGCCAGGCAGGCGACGGCGATCAGGCCGATGGGCAGGGCGGAACGGAAGCGGTGGGACATGGCGCAATCCTCGGGCGGATACTGCATGGGTATGAGCATACTACGGCGTATGGTGTCCGTGCTGCTCCGGGGCAGCAGGGGGCAAGGGTAGGGCACCGGGATGACCGGGCCACGTGCTTTTAGTCTGGGGGAACACGGCCGAGCGGCGGCGCGGCGCGTGGCCGGCGCGCCAGGTCAGTCCAGCGGCGCCATCACCCGCAACGGGGCCAGGTCATAGCCCATCGCCTCGGCACGCGCCTTGAGCTGCTCGAACAGGGCGGTGTCCATGCTCGGCGAACGCGAGAGGATCCACAGGTATCTGCGGTCCGGCTCGCCGACCACTGCCCACTGGTAGCCCGGATCCAGGGCGATCACCCAGTAGTCGGCCCAGACCAACGGGACCCAGGAGAGCCAGTCCGGCACGAAGCGCACCTGCAGCCTGCCAGGGTGACCCTCGACGGGCCGTGCCACGCCATCGGCGGCGACGCGATCGCCATCGGCCTGGCGGCAAGCGTTGTGCACGCTGATCCGGCCATCCGCGCGCAGGCTGTAGGTGGCGGTGATATCGCTGACGCACTTCTTCTGGAACGATACCGGCAGGTGCGCGATCTCATGCCACTGGCCGGCGTAGCGGTCCATGTCCAGCGCCTCCACCGAGGTCACCGGCGCGGCCGCCCAGGCCGACCCGGTGGCGGCGAGGGCGAGCAGGGCACTGATCAGATAGCGGCTGCGCATTGTCGACACTCCACACAAGACGCAGCGAGCTTAGGCACAGGCAGGACGGAAATTGTGAATATTCCGTCATGCAGTGGCCGTCTCACGTGGCTGGCGTGCGCGTGGCAGCGTGCGGCACCCGCGCTACCGACTGTCAGCGGAGAGTTCCCGCGTGGCGTTGCCGTTCTCGTCCAGGAAGCGCACCTTGGCGTCTCCCGCGGGCGTGACCACCAGCTCAAGCCGCGGCTTCCCTTGACCATCGCGCAGGGTCAGCATGGCATCGCGCGCATCAGATTTGCCAAGGAACACGCGCTCGGTGATCGCAGGAACGCCATTCCGATGAAGTGCTTCGTCCCGCTTGGAGAAGAACGGACGGTCCAGGCCATCGGCAACGTCATTGAAGGTCAGCCCTGCCGAGTGTGTCCCTGCTTCGTCCACGCCCAGCAACTGCATCTGCTGGTCCTGCTGATAGCGATCAAAGGTCAGGCTCATGCCGCTGGAGGGTTTGCCGTTCTTGTCGAGCGAGCCGTTGTAGATCAGCCCGCCGTTTTCCGTGCCTTCATCGTTGAAGAACAGCATGCCTGCCATCGGGCGCGGATGCGGTTGCTCTTTGTTGTGGATGAGCACCCCGGGAAAGAGCGTGCGATTGGAGATCGCCAGTCGCAACGTCCCATCAGGTTCCTTGATGTTGATGCGCTGGGCATCGATGACGTCGAAGCTGGCGCTGCGCTGCGACGTCGCCCCCATCATCAACGCCGCCACGGCCAGGACGCCGAACCCCGCGTAGCCCAGCGTGAGTCTTCGTTGACTGCGTTTCAGCTGCGCGATCTGCGCCTGCAGCACGTCGATGCCGTTCGACATTCACTTCTCCCTGTGTGCGCGGCCATGAGGTGCGAACAAGCGTGGCCGCAGACGACACTGTCCGCCAGGTGAGCATGCCAGCGCGTGGCGATGAACGGCAAGGCATGCCATTGCGTCACGCAGGACATCATCCCTGGTCGGTTTGCCCGCTCTGCAATGCGCGATGGATCTCCGCCTCGATCATCGCTTCGTCGTCGAGTGCGGCCCAGCGGCTGATCCTGACGATCACCAGCACCGCGGCGGCGATGAGGTAGGCGGCAGGCACGACCGCCAGACTGGCGAACAGTGCGGGGGCGAGCTCGTGTGTGAGCTGCCAGTGCTTCACCACCGCCACCAGCGGAAAGATGAGCAGGCTGACGAACATGCCGATCACCAAGGTGCGGATGAAGGGGTGCATCTGGAACGCACCTTCCAGCCGCGCGCCGCGCTCGGTGGCAATGCACCGGCCGATGAAATACGGCTTGAACGAATTGGAGACGAAGGGGCGTTTCCAGCACAGGCGGATCCGTTGAGCGGAGACCTTCCCGCGCATCCCCGCGGCAGAAAGGCGAGGGCCGTGCTGGATCGACTGCCTGAGCTGCAGCACGGTCGCCTCGAGCGGGTGCGTGCTGTGGAAGACAGCATGGCGTTTGCCGAACAGCGCGGCGAACAGAGCACGAACCATGTGCAGACCCCCTTCCTTGAACGATGCGCGATGTGGCCTGGTCGAACGCCAGACAAAAAAAATGACCTGCATTTCTGCAGGTCATCTGAAATTGTGGTGGCCGGGGACGGAATCGAACCGCCGACACGGGGATTTTCAATCCCCTGCTCTACCAACTGAGCTACCCGGCCACTTCATCGCTGCGTTGCCGCTGGCGAGGACGCGAATAATACGGAGGTATGAGGGGTTCGGCAAGCGTTTCGCGAAAAAAATTTCACATTTGTTTCCAAACCCTTGTCCGCCCACATCCAAGTGCTTGATCCACCGGGCTCGAGCACATCACCGAAGCGCATGAACGTCGGTTCAGGCGGATGCGTTGCGCCGGTGCAGTTGATCAGCCCGGGGTGGATCGTGCGTCGTTGGGCATGCACCACAACAGCACGATGCCGATCACCATCATGATCGCCGCCAGCACCAATGCGCCCTGGTAGCTGCCGCTGTCGCGCGCCAGCGTGCCGGCGATCGCGGGGGCGATGATCTGGGCGACGCCGTAACTCAGCGTCAACGTCGCCATCGCCTTGGCAGGATTGTGCGGGTAGTGGCGACCCACCACGGTCAGGGTCAGACTGACGATGCCGGCGAAGGTCAGGCCGAACAGCACCGCGCTGGCCGCGCCGGCCCACAGCCCGCCATCCAGCAAGGGCAATACGAAGGACGTGGCCTGCAACGCATACGCGAGCATCAATGCACGGATCAGGCCGAGCCGGTTAGACAGCCGGTCCCAGGCAAACGTCGAGGGGATGGCGGTGAGGCCGACCAGCATCCACACCCAACTGCCGTGGCCGGCGAAGGCAGGGGTCTGCACCAGGATGGCGACGATGAAGGTCGCGCTGACCACGAAGCCGACCCCCGCGCAGAAGTACGAGGCGATCAGCAGCCAGCGCCAGCGCCGCCCGGGTGGCGGGGGAGCGTTGGCACCCGTCGCGCTGGAGATCGCTGCCGGCGGCGGCATCCATGCCCAGGCCGGGATCAGGAACACCACCGCGAGGGTGCCCAGGGCGATCCACTGCCGGGAGGACGCCAGTTGATCGGCCATCGCCGCAGCCGCCAGGCCCGAGACCGCGATCCCCACCCCGAGGCCGGCGAAGTGCAGGCCGAGCTGTGGGCGGCGCTGATGGGCGAGCAGCCAGTTGAGCACCAGCCCGGAGGCGAGCAGCAGGCCGGCGGTGCTGGACAGGCCGGCCACGAAGCGCAGCACGCCCCAGATGGCCATGTCCGTGGTGGTGCCCA
This sequence comes from Stenotrophomonas sp. RG-453, assembly GCF_033843685.1. NCBI lineage: Bacteria > Pseudomonadati > Pseudomonadota > Gammaproteobacteria > Lysobacterales > Lysobacteraceae > Stenotrophomonas > Stenotrophomonas sp. RG-453. The sequence goes on along the minus strand of NZ_JAMYED010000004.1, from coordinate 393,063 downwards.
TCAGGCCGGTGGATACCACTGCCAGGACCAGTCCGATGCGGTAGAAGCGGAATTTCAGCTGCATGTCGCCGACCCGGGCGACCAGCACGGTGCCGGCCAGGTAGCCCAGATAGTTGAACGTGGCCAGCCAGCCGCCGCCCGCTGCCGTGAGCCCGGCGTCGAGCCGCATCACCGGCAGCAGCGGGGTGTAGGCAAAGCGCGCCAGGCCAACCGTGAGTACCAGCGCGCAGATGCCGGCCGTGATGACCTGCCAGGCGCGGCGGGGAGGCGGGATCGTGAGGGACATGGGTGTGGAGGGCAGCGGGGAGGGCCCATCGTCGGTGGACGGAGGTGACCGCGTCTTTCGATAGAATGACCCATCCTGTCGATGAGACGTCACATGGCCATGGCTGAACCTACTGCGCCGGGTTGGCGCGAAGTTCCGGTGCCGCCGCTGCGGCGTCTACCCTGGCCGGTGGTGGCGCGCAGCCAGCGACTGGAGGCCGGCGAGCGCTTCCCGCCGCACGTGCACGGCTGGAACCAGCTGGTCCACGCCAGCACGGGTGTGCTGCAGGCCAGCGCCGGGCAGGCACGTCACGTGATCACCCCGCAGCAGGCGCTGTGGGTGCCGACCGGCACGCTCCATCACACGGGCGCGTTGAACACCTCGGCGTTCCGCAATCTTTACGTGGCCGATGGCCCGGAACTGGGTATGCCCACGCATTGCGTGGTGCTCGATGTGTCACCGCTGCTGCGCGAACTGATCATTGAACTCGATCGCACCGTGCCCGATCACGACCGCACCTACTACGCCACCTTGTGTACCTTGATCACTGCGCAGTTGCCGCGCCAGCGGCAGCACACCCGGCACCTGCCGTGGCCGCAGGATGCGCGCCTGCAGCGCTGGTGCCAGGCGCTGTACGAGCAACCCGCCGACACCCGCAGCGTGAATGACTGGGCACCCTTGCTGGGTGCATCGCCGCGTACCCTGGCGCGCCACTTTGAGCGCGAGACCGGCATGCGCCTGCGTGAGTGGCGGTTGCGGCTGCGCCTGCTGCGCGCCATTGAGTGGCTGGCGCAGGGGCGTTCGCCCACGGTAATCGCGCACGAGCTGGGCTATGCCTCGGCGTCGGCGTTCAACTACATGTTCCGGATCGAGATGGGCATGAGCCCGCTGCAATGGAGGCGCGCACGCCCTACGGCGTGACCGGGCAGGCCAGGCTGACCAGGCGGTCATCCTCGAAGCGTGCGCGGATCATGCCCTTGTCGGCTTTGCCTGCGGGCCACTCCGCGTCGGCCCCTGCACCGGGCAGGGGATTGCCCAGGTGGAAGTACACGCGGCCACGGCTGTCGCCGACCTGCACCTTGTTGCATGCCACGATGGGTGAAGCCATCTCGCCGCAGTCGCCCTGCAGCAGGCACAGGCGCGTGTGGCACTTGCCTGCACCGGACGACCAGTGGCCTTGCGCGGCCAGGCAACCGGGCTCGGTCGCCAGGATTGCCCAGCATGCCAGGCCGAACACAGTGGTGGCGGACATCAACCCCGGCAGCAGGTAGCGGCGTCGGCGGGAAGCGGGAACGTTCATGACGCGATCATGCGCCCTGGCCGGCGGCGCGGGCAACGCATGCGCGGTGCAGCGTACGAATGGAATGCTGTGACGCCATCGGGACGATCGGTCCCTGTCGCACAAGGTGATTGCACAGCCGCGTCGTCCTGCACCGATGGAACGCTGTTTTACCCCCCCGCCCGCACGTGCCCGGACGGCGTACTGTCGGGATTCCTTTTCCGTCTCCCCGGAGCGATCCGCTGATGAACGCACTTACCAACACCCGCATCGTGCTCGCTTCTCGCCCGAACGGTGCTCCCGTCTCATCCAACTTCCGTATCGAGCACGTGCCGGTGCCCGCGCCTGGCCCGGGCGAGGTGCTGCTGCGCAATCGCTATCTGTCGCTGGATCCCTACATGCGTGGTCGCATGGAGGAGGGGCCGTCCTACGCCGCACCGGTTGCGCTGGATGCGGTGATGGAAGGGCGCACCGTTGCTGAAGTGCTCGCCTCCAACCATCCCGGTTTCGCCATCGGCGAGCATGTGCTGGCACCGGGCAACTGGCAGACGCACGCGGTCATCCATGGCGATCAGCTCAGCCGCAAGCTCGAGGACAACGACCTGCCGATCAGCACTGCACTGGGTGTGTACGGCATGCCCGGATTCACGGCGTACGTGGGCCTGCGGGAAATCGGCAAGCCGCAGCCGGGCGAAACGCTCGTGGTGGCGGCTGCCAGTGGCCCGGTGGGCGCAACGGTGGGGCAGATCGCCAAGCTGCAGGGGGCGCGCACGGTCGGCATTGCCGGTGGCGAGCAGAAGCGCGCGTACCTGGAAAAACTGGGCTTCGATGTGGCGCTGGATCACCGCGCCGACGATTTCGCCGCGCAGTTGCGCGCGGCGGTGCCCCACGGCATCGATGTCTACTTCGAGAACGTCGGCGGGCATGTGTTCGATGCGGTCGCGCCGCTGCTCAACGATTTCGCGCGCATTCCCGTGTGCGGCACCATCGCCACCTACAATGCGCGCGGCGCGGTGCTGCCCGGGCCGGACCGGCTGCCGGGTTTCATGAGCCAGGTGCTGCGCCAGCGCCTGACCGTGCGCGGCTTCATCCAGTCGGACCTGCACGCCTTCTTCCCGGCGTTTCTGCACGAGATGGGGCAGTGGCTGAAGGACGGCCGCGTGCAGTATCGCGAAGACATCGTGGAGGGCCTGGAGAACGCGCCGGAAGCATTCTTTGGGCTGCTGAAGGGGCGCAACTTCGGCAAGCTGGTGGTCAAGCTGGATTGACCGGCGCGGCGCGCGTGAGCGCGACGTGTGCAGGAGCGCGCCGATCATGATTCGTGCATCACGATCGGCTGGTTAGTCTGCCCTTGAAGGCCCCGTCCCGGTGCCCGCATCAGTGAGTAGAACCATGGCAGACACCAAGCCCAGCGAACAAGGCAAGCAGGAAGGCATCGAAGAGAGCCAGCAGGACCGCAAGCAGGACGAAACCGCCAAGCAGCGGCCGGCGCAGACCGATCAGGCGATCCACGATGCAGGCACGCGCCGGCCGGAGCGCAAGGACAATCCCGAGGGCGCGTAAGCAACCCGCGCAACCTGCAGAAACAACAACGCCCCGGAAACCTGGTTTCCGAGGCGTTGTCTTGAATAGTGGTGGAGCCAAGGAGGATCGAACTCCTGACCTCGTCGATGCGAACGACGCGCTCTCCCAGCTGAGCTATGGCCCCACGGGTGGTGCAACTGCGTGGCGTACCCGACCTCGGCCGTACCTCGCGATGGGCCTAGTCTAGCGCCGACCGGCATTGCCTGCCAAGGGGTGCCTGGTCCGGGTCACGGGCCGGCGCCGGGTGTCCTGCCAGGTGCCCATTCGACCTGCCGCAGCAGGGCTTTGTCCAGCTTGGCCGCCACGCCGACGCTGCGCCCGGCCAGGTTGGCCACCACGAAGCTGACCGAACTACCCAGCACCTGCGCTGTCTCGGACAGGCTCAACCCGTCGTCCTGCTCCAGCCACTGCGCCATCCCGGCGGTGGCCGCGCGCAGGGCATCCTCCAGCGAGTGGCCTGCTCATGGTTGACCGGTTCAGTGTTCGCCGCCGCCGCCAGGGCGACAAGTGCCGGGCGACATGTGACCGATGGCCCGGTAGGCGTCAAACCCGGACGCTGCCCTTCCGGCGCGCGCGTGGGCCGGGCATAATCCGCGCCAGAAAACGCGGCCGCATAGCCAGTGGACCAGGGGGGCCGGACAGCCGTCGCCCAGAACGCCCTGACACCAATCTGCAACATCCAGCCAATACCGTGCCGCATCGCTGTCTCCACAGCGGTGTCGATTTCCTATGGTGCCCGGCCATCTCGCCGGCTGCCCCGATCTGTACTACCAGAGACCTCTGCATGCCCGCTCTACGCCACGCCCCTGTGTCGACGCGTCTTCTTTCCCGTTCCCTGCCGGCCGCCCTGCTGCCGCGCCGCCACGCCCTGGCGCTGGCCTGCGCTTCGGCTGCGCTGATGCTGTCCGCTGCCGCCTCGGCGCAGGACGCGCAGTCGGCCAGCGCGACCTCGCTGGACACCATCACCGTTACCGCCGACCACCGCGAGCGCAACCTGCAGGAAGTGCCGGTCTCGGTCGGTGTGGTGCAGGGCGAGAAGATCCGCGACTACACCGCCGGCGGCGACGACACCCTGCTGGCACTGTCGGGCAAGGTGCCCAGCTTCTACGCTGAAACCACCACCGGCCGCATCTTCCCGCGCTTCTACATCCGCGGCCTGGGCAACATCGACTTCTACCTGGGTGCTTCGCAGCCGGTCTCGATCATCCAGGACGACGTGGTGCTCGAGCACGTGGTGCTGAAGTCCAACCCGGTCTATGACGTGGACCAGATCGAAGTGCTGCGCGGCCCGCAGGGCACGCTGTTCGGCCGCAACACCACCGCCGGCATCGTCAAGTTCGACACCATCAAGCCGAGCCAGGACTACAGCGGCCGCGTGCAGGCCAGCTACGGTACCTACGGCAGCGTGGCGATCGACGGCGGCTTCGGTGGCCCGATCAACGATATCGCCTCGTTCCGCGTGTCGGCGCTGTACCAGCACCGCGATGATTACGTCGACAACACCTACCGCGGCCCCAGCGCCGATGGCACGGTCTCGCCGAAGAAGAACGCCATGGGCGGCTTCGACGACCGCAACGTGCGCGCGCAGCTGCTGCTGCAGCCGACCGAGAACTTCTCGCTGCTGGCCTCGGCCCATGCACGCGACTACGACGGCACCTCGACCCTGTTCCTGCGCAGCGCGCTGACCAAGGGCTCCAACAAGACCGACGTGCCGCGCGACCAGGTCGCCTACGACGAAGCCGACAACAACCCGCAGGCCTACAAGACCTACGGCGGCTCGGTGAAGGCCATCTACGATTTCGGCAACGTCTCGCTGACCTCGATCACCGCCTACGAAACCACCTCCGGCTACAGCCGCGGTGACACCGACGGCGGCGCGGCCGTGAACTACCCGGTCAACGGCGTGCCGAACGGTTACGGCCAGTCGATGGGCCAGATCCGCGATCTGGACCAGTGGACCCAGGAGTTCCGCCTGGCCAACGCCGACGACAACCGCCTGAAGTGGCAGGTCGGCGCGTTCTACTTCGACGGTCGCGACACCACCGATTTCTACCAGCGCGCCTGGTTCCTGCAGGGCAACGCGCGCAACCCGAACAACTGGGTTCGCCTGCGCAACGTCAACACCTCCTGGGCCGGCTTCGGCCAGGTCAGCTATGACGTGACCGACAAGTTCACCCTGACCGCCGGCCTGCGCCAGACCAAGGACGAGAAGAAGACCCGCCTGCTCAAGACCGCCGATACCGCCGCCGGTGGCGTGACCTACAAGGGCCGCACCTACGTGGAGATGTCCGACACCACGCCGAGCTGGGATTTGAGCGCGATGTATGCGTTCAACCCGCAGCTGAGCGTGTACGCGCGCGTGGCCCGCGGCTTCCGCGGCCCGACCATCCAGGGCCGTTCGGCCGTGTTCAATGCCGACTTCACCACGGCGAACTCGGAAACCATCCTGTCCTGGGAAGCGGGCATCAAGAGCAGCCTGTGGGACAACCGCCTGCGCGTGAACGCGGCTGCGTTCACCTATGTGGTCAACGACATCCAGCTCAACGGCAACGATTCGGACGGCAACGGCGTGCTCTTCAACGCCGACAAGGCCAAGGCCTACGGTCTGGAAGCGGACATGGAGCTGCGCCCGATCCCGAACCTGGCCCTGAGCGCCGGCGTCAGCCTGCTGCACAGCGAAATCCAGGACGACCGCGTGTACGCCCAGGTCTGCGCCCTGAACGGCGCCGTGGTGTGCACCGTGAACGACCCGACCATCAAGGTCGGTGCCAACACCTTCGCGCAGATCAACGGCAACCCGCTGCCGAACGCACCGAAGTACAACATCAACCTGGCTGCGCGTTACGACATGCCGGTCAATGACGCCGATGTGTTCTTCGTCTCCACCGACTGGAACAAGCAGGGTTACACCAGCTTCGTGCTGTACGACTCGGCCGAGTTCAACTCCAAGGGCAGCTTCGAAGGCGGCCTGAAGCTGGGCTACTCGGCCAACTACGGTGCCTGGGAAGTGGCGCTGTTCGCGCGCAACATCACCAATGAGAAGAACCTCAAGGGTGTGATCGAGAACTACATGGCCGCGGTCTACAACGAACCGCGCACCGTGGGTGTGTCGCTCAACATGAACTGGTAAGACCCACGTCGCCGGTGCTGCGCTGCTGCGGCACCGGTGTGTCGGATCCAAGAGACAACGCCCCGCAGATGCGGGGCGTTGTCGTTTCAGGCAGGTGGCAGCAGAGGGGCCAGGATCGGCTCGAGCTGCGCCTGGCGCCAGCCGGCCAGCGCCGTGGGCCACTGGCGGCGTTCGATGTAGCTTTCCAGGTGCTTGCGCGAGGCCAGTACGCCGTCGGGCAGGCCAAGTTCGGCACTGCGCGCGCTGACCGCATCCTGCAGCCGCTTGAGGGCCTGCTTGTTGGCATCGTTGGCCGGCAGCGCCAAAGGGGCTTCGGCTTCATCGGCAAGCGGGGTGATCAGCGCCTGCCAGACCTGCGCGGCGAGTTTGCGCGGGGCCTTGGGGAAGCCTTCCATCAGTTTGGACAGCGCATCCACATCGGCCGGCGGCGTGCGTGCCAGCACGGCGGCCAGTTCGTTGTCGAGCACCCAGCTGCGCGGCTTGTCGCTGGCGCGGGCCTGCACGTCGCGCCAGCGCAGCAACCGCAGCAGGCGCAGCTGTGCCGGGGTATCCATGAACTGCGCCGAGCGCATCGCCACATGCGGCCAGCGCTCTTCATCGTGTTCCACACTGGCGAGCAGGCGCTCGGCATCGTCCTGCAGCCACTGGCGGCGGCCGAGTTCTTCCAGGCGTGCGTCGATGGTGTCGTGGATCTGGAACAGGTACTCCACGTCGTCGGCGGCGTACTCCAGCTGTGCCTCCGAGAGCGGGCGGCGCATCCAGTCCGAACGGGTCTCGCCCTTGGCCAGGGTGACGCCGGTGACCGCAGTGACCAGCTTCTGGTAACCCATGCCGCCGCCGATGCCGGCCAGCGCAGCGCCGATCTGGGTGTCGAAGAGCGGGCGTGGCAGCACGCCGCAGGCGACCTTGAAGGTGACCAGGTCTTCGCTGGCGCTGTGCATGATCTTGAGGATCGAGGTATCCGTCAGCCACGGGGCCAGGGCCTCGTTCATGCCGGGGATCAGCGGGTCGATGAGCAGGATTTCATCGCCGACCGCCATCTGTACCAGGGCCAGTTGCGGCCAGTAGGTGCGCTCGCGGATGAACTCCGTGTCCAGGCCGATGCGGGTGGGGCGCTGGCGGAAGCGCTCGTCCAGTTCCGCCGGGGTTTTGATCCAGTAAGCCACGTGGGATTCCATGTACTGCAAAGGGGTGCTCAGGTCGGGGAGGATAGCCTAACCCCGTGCCACGGCCGGCATGCCTGCGCAGTGCGATGAACGCCCGGGCTGCCAGCGGTCGCCGCCTGCGACGGTGGCGATTATGATGATCGCCTGTCCGCACCTGCGGCATGCCGCCTGGAACGCGACTGCACCCGGGGCACACGGCGTGCGGCAGGGCGCAGGCGCTGCAAGACGATGCCATGCCCCAAGGACCCCCATTTGCGACCGTCAGGCACATTGCCGCTGCTGTTCACCGCACTGCTGGGGGTGCTGGCCGCCTGTTCGCCCGCGCCTGCGCCCGCCCCGGCAACCCCAGCGGCCACGCCCGCTGCGCCGCGGCCCACGCCCAGCGCACCGGTGGCGCAGGTCACCATCGGTGGCGAGGATGCGGCCGAGACGGTGGAGCGCTGGCAGCCACCTGCGGTCACCCTCGTCGACGGCGAAGCCGCGCAGGCACGCCGTGACGCCGCGCGCGCCTTCGAAGAAGACCAGCTGTACCGCAGCGCCGAGGATGCGATTCCGATCTGGCTGGCGCTGCTGGAGCGCGATCCCAAGGACAGGGTGGCCCAGGCCGGCCTGAAGCGCGCCCGTCAGCGTCTGCTGGAGGAAGCGTCCGCCTTGTTGGACCGCCCGCTCAAGCAGCGTGAGGCGCTGGCCCAGGCCAGCGAGATGGCCCTGGTCCTGCTGACCCTGGCGCCCGACGATGCCAAGGTACGTGAGCTGCAGTCGCGGGTGGAGATCGCCCAGCGCGTGGTGGCCTACAACCGCGCCGGTGAAGAGGATCTGCGTGCCGATCGCATCGGCGAAGACGGCGATGGCGCCATCCCCAATTTCCGCGAGGCGCTGGCGCTGGATGCGGACAATCCGCGTGCCCGGCAGGGGCTGGCCGCGGCAGAGAGCGCCCTGATCCGGCGTGCGGAAACGGCCGCGCGGGCCACTGACTTTGCGACCGCGGGGACGTGGCTGGCCGAAGCGGCCAAGGTGCGTGACTCTTCGATCACCATCGCCGATGCCTTCGAGCGCATCGAGAACATCCGCTCTGACACCCTGGCGCGGCTGCGCAACGAGGGCCTGCGTGATCTGGCCACGCCGCAGGGTCTCAAGCCGGCGCGGCAGAAACTGGAAGATGCCCTGCGCATCGCATTGCCCGGCGATCCGGTCGTGGGCCAGCTGCGCGAGCGCATCGAACTGGTCACCCATTACGGCAGCTTCCGGCCGCGGCAGGTGTTCAGCGATGCCCTGCGGGATGGTGGCCGCGGGCCCCAGATGATCGTGGTGCCGCACGGCGGATTCCAGATGGGCGCCGCCGAGAACGAACTGGGCGCGACCGATGCCGAGAAACCCTCGCATTACGTGCGGTTCGAGCGCGGCTTTGCGATGTCGATCACCGAAGTGACGGTCGCCGATTTCCGCCGCTACGTGCAATCCACCAAGGCCCGCCCACGTGCCACGCGGCGCGGGCATTCGATCGTGTACGACGAGCGCAGCGGCAACTTCGTCCGCCGCAGCGGCGTGGACTGGCAGTCCGATTACAACGGCGCCGAGGCGATCGCGAACCTGCCGGTGATGCACGTCAGCGTGCGCGATGCCGAGAATTACGCGACCTGGCTGTCCGAACAGACCGGACGCTCGTACCGCCTGCCCAGCGAGGCCGAATTCGAATACGCGCTGCGCGCCGGCAGCAGTGGCCGCTACCCGTGGGGCGATGCGGGCACGCCGCCCGCGCGTGCCGGCAATTTCACCGGCGCCGAGGATGTCTCACCCTCCGGCCGGCACTGGTACAACGCCTTCGTCGGCTACGGCGATGGATACTGGGGCCCGGCGCCGGTGGGCAGCTTCGATCCCAACCCCTGGGGACTGCACGACATCGCCGGCAACCTGAGCGAGTGGGTGGCCGACTGCTGGCATGCCAGTTACCGGCGGGCACCTGCCGATGGCGTGGCCTGGTTCAACCCCGGCTGCCGGCAGCGCGTGATCCGTGGCGGCAACTGGGCCAACGCACCGGCACAGACCCGCGCGGCGTGGCGGCAGTCGCAGGACTCGGACACCACCAGCGCTCGGATCGGCTTCCGCCTGGTCCGCGGCATCTGACCAGCGGCGCGCCGGGCCGGATTTTCACCCGGCCACCCACCGCGCGTTCTAGGATTGGCGCAGTGTCGGGCAGGGTGCCGCGGCCATCTCAGGAAGCAAGCGCATGCGCAACGATCCATTCGGCGGTCAGCAGCAGGGCCGCGCCCGGCGGCCGGGCCTGTTCGGCAACATCCGCTGGTGGGTACTGCTGGCCTTCGCCGGCTATGCCGCGTTCTACTGGTTCTCCAACCGTGCGGTGGATCCGTACACCGGCGAAAGCGTGTTGATCGACAGCTCGCTCGATGCGACCCAGGAGAAGGCGCTCGGGCTGCAGGCCTACCAGGAAATCCTGGCCCAGGAGCGGCCGTTGGATCCGAATGCGCCACAGTCGCGCGAGATCCAGGCGATCGCCCAGCGCCTGATCGCCAAGGTGGACGTGGTGGAAACCGCGCTCGCCGAGGAACATGGGTTGAAGCCTGCGCACTTCGCGCGTGACTTCGAATGGGAGGTCAACGTGATCCCGTCCGACCAGGCCAATGCGTTCTGCCTGCCGGGCGGCAAGATGGCGGTCTATACCGGGCTGATTCCGGTCGCGCGTACGGTGGATGCGATGGCGGTGGTGATGGGGCATGAGATCGCGCATGCCTTGCTGCGTCATGGGGCCCAGCGCATGGCCCAGCAGAAGATGACCCAGATCGGGCAGATGGCCGGCGCCGCCAGCGGCATGGACCCGCAACAGCAGCAGATGATGATGTCGGCGATGGGCTACGGCTACCTGTTGCCCTATGCGCGCAGCCATGAAACCCAGGCCGATGAGGTGGGCCTGATGCTGGCCGCCGCAGCGTGCTTCGACCCGCAGGAAGCGATTCCGCTGTGGGAGCGGATGGGGCAGGCCAGTGGGGGGCAGTCGACCTCGGAATTCGCGTCCACGCATCCCAACCCGGGCACGCGCATCCAGAACCTGCAGGCGTTGATGCCCAAGGCGATGGAATACCGGCAGAAGTTCTGCGAAAGCGCGGGGCGTTGAAGGCGAACGGCGTGGCGTGGGCGCGCTGGGTCAGCGCGCCGGTTCGTTGACCGTTACGTCGATCACGCCGTCCTGCACGCGTGCCTGGAGCGTATCGCCGGGGCGCACCTGTAGCGGCGAACGCACCAGGCTGCCATCGTCCTCGCGGGTCAGGATGGCGTAACCGCGCGCGACGGTGGCCAGCGGGCTGACTGCTTCCATCGAACGGGCGAGCGCGCGCAGGCGCAGATTGTCGCGCTGCAGCTGGCGGCCGATTGCACTGTCTGCACGTGGCAGCAGCCGTTGCAGGCGCTCACGCAGGGCATCCAGCCGGCGCTGCGGGTGACCGCTGCGCAGTACAGTCGCGGCGTGGCGCAGATGGGCCAGGCGGCCCTGATGCTGTGTCGTCCACGCTGCGTGCAGGCGACGCGCGACATCCTGCTGGCGGCGCTGCAACAGCTGCAGGCGCGATTGCGGGCTCTGTGCGTTGAGGCGCAGCAGGGCGCGATCGGCCCGCTGCATCGCTTGCCCGAGGCTGTGCCGCTGCAGCTGTGCCAGGCGCGCATCCAGGCGGCGCACGCGCAGCAGCAGGTCGCGCTGGTCGGGTACCAGCAGTTCGGCCGCGACCGAGGGCGTGGGCGCGCGCAGGTCGGCGGCGAAATCGGCGAGGCTGAAGTCGGTTTCGTGACCCACCGCAGAGACCACCGGTGTCTGGCTGGCGGCAATCGCGCGGGTCAGCTGCTCGTCGTTGAAGGCCCACAGATCCTCCATCGAGCCGCCGCCGCGGGTCAGCAGGATCACATCGTAACGGCCGCTGGCATCGGCTGAACGCAGCAACGAGGTCAACTGCGCGGCGGCGCTGTCGCCCTGTACGAGGCTGGGCAGCAGGTCGACCTCAAGCATCGGGAAACGCCGTTCCAGCACGCTCAGCACGTCACGCACCGCCGCGCCGGTGGGCGAGGTGATCACCGCCAGGCGGCGCACATGGGCCGGCATCGGCCGCTTGCGCTCGGGCGCGAACAGGCCCTCGGCCTCCAGCCGCGCCTTGAGCTGCTCGAAGGCGCGGCGCAGGGCGCCTTCGCCGGCTTCTTCCATGTGGTCGAGCACCATCTGGTACTCGCCGCGGGCTTCGTACAGGGTCAACCGGCCCCGCGCGAGCACGCGCATGCCTTCGCGCGGCACGAACTTCAGCCACTGGCTCTTGGGCTTGAACAACGCCGCGCGGATCTGCGAGCGCGCGTCCTTCAGCGTGAAATACATATGGCCTGAGGCCGGACGGGTAACGCTGCCCAGTTCGGCTTCCACCCAGATCAGCGGGAACGCGCCTTCCAGCAGGTCGCGGGCCAGGATGTTGAGCTGGCTGGGCGTGAGAATCTGCGCGCTGCGGTCCATGGGGGCATCAGGCCAAACGGTACGAACGGGGGGCCATGGTCGCACGTCGGCGGCGATGCTTCATCCCGCGGTGGCGCGCGTGGCCTGCTGTTGCAGGGCCCAGGCCACATGCTCGCGCACGATCGCCGAAGGGTGCTCGCGCCGTGCCTGCAGCGCGGCCAGGGTCTCGGCATGGGTCGGTGCATTGCCCAGCGCCACGGCGATGTTGCGCAGCCAGCGTTCATGCCCGCTGCGGCGGATCGGGCTGCCTTCGGTGCGGCGCAGGAACTCGTCTTCCTCCCAGGCGAACAGCTGGGCAAGCGAGGCGGTGTCCAGGTCATTGCGCGCGCGGAAATCGGGCTCGTCGGTGCGCTTGGCGAACTTGTTCCAGGGGCAGACCAGCTGGCAGTCGTCGCAGCCGTAGATGCGGTTGCCCATTGCGGTGCGCATCTCCTCGGGAATCGCGCCGTCATGTTCGATGGTGAGATAGGAAATGCAGCGACGTGCATCCAGGCGGTGCGGGGCGATGATCGCCTGGGTCGGGCAGACATCGATGCAGCGCGTGCAGGTGCCGCAGTGCGCGCTAGCGGGTGTATCCACCGGCAGCGGCAGGTCGATGTAGATCTCACCGATGAAGAACCACGAACCGCCCTGCTTGTCGATCAGGCAGGTGTGCTTGCCGATCCAGCCCAGCCCGGCATTGCGCGCGAGGGCGCGCTCCAGCACCGGCGCCGAATCGACGAACACGCGGTAACCGAAGGGACCGATTTCCGCGGCGATGCTGTCGGCGAACTTCTGCAGCCGGTTGCGCATCAGCTTGTGGTAATCGCGGCCCAGCGCATACCGCGCTACGTAGGCGCGGTCGGCGTCATGCAGGGTGTTCCAGGCTTCGGCGTCATCCTTGTGGCCGTAATCCATGCCGACCGAGATCACCCGCACCGTGCCCGGCAGCAGTTCATCCGGCCGCGCGCGCAGGGTGCCGTGCCGCGCCATCCACTCCATCGTGCCGTACAGGCCCTTGCCCAGCCAGTCGGCCAGATGGGCTTCGTCCTCGCGCAGATCGATCCCGGACACGCCGCAGCGCTGGAAGCCATGCACGCGCGCGATCGCACGGATGCGGTCGGCGGCGCGGGCCAGGTGGACGGGGGCGGGGAGGGGGACGGGGAGGGGGACGGCGGACATGGCCTGGGCGGAAACGGAGCCTGGGAAGGGCGCGGCAAGGCTGCGCCTGGGCGACAAGTATAGAATCCCGGCATGCCCGAGCTTGCTGAACTGTTCGATATCGCCGCCGCGCGCCGCCTGGATGCGCAGGCCAGCGCCCTGCTGGGCGATGGGGGAGCCTCGCTGATGCAACAGGCCGGCTTGGCCGCCTGGCACTGCCTGCTGGAGCGCTGGCCACAGGCGCAGCGCATCGGCGTGGTGGTGGGGGCCGGCAACAACGGCGGCGATGGCTATGTGCTGGCCGGTCTGGCCCGTGCAGCCGGCCGCCAGGTGACGGTGCTGCGGCTGGCGACCGATGCCCCGGCCACGACGTTGTCGCAGCAGGCCGAGCAGGCGTTCATCGCCGCCGGCGGTGCGGTAGCTCATTTCGATGGCGGCCTGCCGCCGGTGGACCTGCTCGTGGACGCGCTGTTCGGCATCGGCCTGAACCGCGCGCCAGCCGGTGGGGCGGCCGATCTGATCAACGCGATCACTGCCTCGGGCCTGCCGGTACTGTCGCTGGACGTGCCCAGCGGCGTGGATGCGCAGACCGGTAACGTGCCGGGCGTCGCCATCCGCGCCACGGTCACGCTGCAGTTCATCGTGCGCCACCAGGGGCTGTATACCGGCGCGGCGCTGGAGCATGTCGGCGGGCGTCGGCTGGCCGCGCTGGAACTGCCTGCCGGCGCCGACCAGGGCGTGCAGCACAGCGCCGAGTGCTGGCAGCAACCACGCCTGCGCGCACAATTGCCGGCCCGCCGCGCCAACACCCACAAGGGCGAATCCGGCCACGTGCTGTGCGTGGGCGGCAATCTCGGCAGCGGCGGCGCGGTGATGCTGGCCAGTGAATCGGCACTGCGCGCGGGCGCAGGGCTGGTGAGCGTAGCGACCCGGGCAGCGCATGTCGCACCGCTGCTGGCGCGGCGGCCAGAAGCCATGGTGCATGCCGTCCAGGACGCGCAGGACCTGCAGGCGTTGCTGCCACGCGCCGGGGTGATCGCGATCGGGCCGGGCCTGGGCCAGGACGACTGGGCCCACGAACTCTGGCGGCAGGTGCTGGCCAGCGGCAAGCCGCTGGTGATCGATGCCGATGCCCTGAACCTGTTGGCCAAGGCACCGCAGCCGCTGGGTGATGCGATCCTGACCCCGCACCCGGGCGAGGCCGCGCGCCTGCTCGGGTTGAGCACGGCGCAGGTGCAGGCGGACCGCTTCACTACTGCCAAAGCGCTGGCCGACCGGTTCCACGCGGTGGTGGTGCTCAAGGGCGCCGGCAGCGTGGTCGCCGCGCCCGACTCGGTGCCGCGGGTGATCGCCGCCGGCAACCCCGGCATGGCCGTGGGTGGCATGGGCGACCTGCTCACCGGCATCATTGCCGCCCTGCGCGCGCAGGGCCTGGGCGCGTTCGATGCGGCCAGTACCGGCGCTTTGCTGCACAGCCTGGCCGGCGATGCCGCCGCCAGTGACGGCCAGCGGGGCCTGCTTCCCACCGAGCTGCTGGCGCCGCTGCGCCGGCTGGTCAATCCGGACGTTTGAACATGATCGAGTTTTTCCTCGCGCAGACCCAGGACACCGACCTGCTCGGGCAATGGCTGGCCGCGACCCGTCCGCCGCAGGCGGTGATGCAGCTGCAGGGGGACCTGGGGGCTGGCAAGTCCACCCTGGCCCGCGCCCTGCTGCGCGCGCTGGGCGTGCAGGGCGCGATCCGCAGCCCGACCTACACCCTGGTGGAACGCTACCCGCTGGCCGACGGGCACGAAGCCTGGCATCTGGACCTGTACCGGATCGGCAATGCGCAGGAGCTGGATTTCCTGGGGCTGGACGAGGGCAGCGCCTCGCTGTGGCTGGTCGAATGGCCCGAGCGCGGCGCCGGTGCGCTGCCGCCGACCGATCTGGACGTCGCACTGGAGATCCATGGCCAGGGGCGGCGCGCCCGGCTCACGGCGACCAGTCCTGCCGGTCGCGAATGGCTCGGACGGCTCCCCCAAGGGCGTGACTTGCAGGCCCTTTCTGTCGGCTGACACTAGGAACCACCGGCAGGTTACGGATTATTAAGGGAAAAGGAGTTGCATTTCATTCAGCGCGGTGATTGAATCCAGACCCATGCCAATGGGGAAATCACTCACCGCCATCTGCACTGCCGTCGGACTCTGTCTGGCGAGCGCGCTGTCGTGGGCGGGCGAAGTCCGCCAGGTGGCCGTGGAGACCGGTGCGACCGGTACCCGTGCGGAGATTTCGCTGGCCGGCAGCGGGGGTTACAAGACCCTGTCCCTGGCCGGTCCGAACCGCCTGGTGGTCGATTTCCCGGACTCGAGCGCGATCCGCAACCTCAAACTGCCGGCGCCCAAGGGTGTGGTCACGGCGGTCCGAACCGGGCAGCCGGTGCCGGGCACGTTCCGCGTGGTGTTCGACCTGGCCGAATCGGTCGCGCCGTTCCGCCCGCAGATGATCAAGCAGGGGGATCAGTCGCGGCTGGTGATCGAGTGGCCGGGCGATGCGCCGACGTCCACCCGCGTGGCCAGCGCGCCGAGCCCGACCCCGACACCTGCTGCTGCGCCGACACCGACGCCGACGCCTGCGCCAGCTGCTTCCACGCCGGCCGCAGCCGCTCCGACCCCCGCGCAGGCCGCTGCCCAATCCGCACAGGCGCGCAGCGACGCCGCGCGCGCCACCGCCTTGCTGACCGCCTCGGTACGTCAGCAGGCCAGCGCCACCGTCGCCACCTCGGCACCGGCGCCGGGCCCGGCGGCGACCACCGCCACCACCGTCAACGTGGCCGCTGCCGGCACCGCCAATGCCGCCAGCAACAGCGCTTCACCGGCCGCCATCCTCGCCGGTCAGTCGACCACGGGCATGGTCGCCAGTGCGCCGGTGCCCACCCCGGCGCCGACGCCCACCCCGGTGACGCCGCAGGAGAACCCGCGTCCGGCGATGCCCAGCGACGCCTCGCGGGTGAAGATGCGCGCCGGCATGCGCCCGCTGGTGATCGCGATCGACCCGGGCCACGGCGGCCAGGATCCCGGCGCGGTTGGCCCGACCGGCAAGCGCGAAAAAGACATCACCCTGGCAGTGGCGCGTGAACTGGCCCGCCAGGTCAACGCAACGCCCGGCCTGAAGGCTTACCTCACCCGCGACAGCGACGTGTTCATCCCGCTGCCGATGCGCGCGCAGAAGGCGCGCGCCGCCAAGGCCGACATGTTCATCTCGATCCACGCCGATGCCGCCGAGAACCGCGCGGCCACCGGTTCGTCGGTCTACGTGCTCTCGACCAAGGGCGCGTCCTCGCAGCGTGCGCGCTGGCTGGCCGACAAGGAAAACGCCGCCGATCTGGTCGGTGGCGTGCGCCTGCAGCAGACCGAAGGCACCCTGGCCAACGTGCTGCTGGATCTGGCCCAGAGCGGTTACATGAAGGCCTCCGAAGACGCCGCCGGGCATGTGCTGGGCGGCCTGAAGCGGATCGGCAAGAACCACAAGCCCAACATCGAACGGGCCAACTTCGCGGTGCTGCGCACCTCGGACATGCCGGCGATGCTGGTCGAAACCGCGTTCATCTCCAACCCGGATGAAGAGCGCCGCCTGATCGATCCGGCCTACCAGCGCCAGATCGCCGGGGCCGTGCTCGATGGCGTGCATACCTTCTTCAGCCGCCAGCCGCCGCCGGGCACCCTGTACGCTGCGCGCGCCCAGGCCGAGATCGACGCCGCCGGTACCGTGGCGGGCGGCAGCAAGTAAGCCCGCCACGGTACCGCCCGGCGCACGCTATCATCACGGGATGACGTCTGTTTCCCGAATCCCCCTCGCCGCTGCGCCTCTCACCTCCGTCAGCCGGAGGTGCGCATGAGCATCCGCCAGCTTCCCGAGATCCTGATCAACCAGATCGCCGCTGGCGAAGTGGTCGAGCGGCCCGCGTCCGTGGTCAAGGAACTGGTCGAGAACGCGCTGGACGCCGGCGCCACGCGGGTTGATATCGACCTGGAAGAGGGCGGCGTGCGGCTGATCCGCATCCGCGATGACGGCGGTGGCATTGCACCGGAAGAGCTGCCGCTGGCCGTGTCGCGCCATGCGACCAGCAAGATCGCCAGCCTGGATGATCTGGAGTCGGTGGCCACGCTCGGCTTCCGCGGCGAAGCGTTGCCGTCGATCGCCTCGGTCAGCCGCTTCACCCTGAGCTCGCGCCGTGCCATCGACGAACACGGCTCGGCGTTGCAGATCGAAGGCGGCCGGCTTGGCGAGGTGACCCCGCGCGCGCATGCGCCGGGCACTACCGTGGAAGTGCGCGAGCTGTTCTACAACGTGCCGGCCCGCCGCAAGTTCCTGCGCGCCGAGCGCACCGAGCTGGGCCATATCGAAGAGTGGCTGCGCTCGCTCGCGCTGGCGCGGCCGGATGTCGAGCTGCGCGTGTCGCACAACGGCAAACCTTCGCGCCGCTACAAGCCCGGCGATCTGTACTCGGACGCGCGCCTGGGCGAAACACTCGGCGAAGACTTCGCCAACCAGGCGCTGCGCGTGGACCACAGCGGTGCTGGCCTGCGCCTGCACGGCTGGATCGCGCAGCCCCATTACTCGCGGGCCAGCACCGATCAGCAGTACCTGTACGTCAACGGCCGCTCGGTGCGTGACCGCAGCGTCGCCCACGCGGTGAAGATGGCCTACGGCGACGTGCTGTTCCATGGTCGCCAGCCGGCGTATGTGCTGTTCCTGGAGCTGGACCCGACCCGTGTCGACGTCAACGTGCATCCGGCCAAGCATGAAGTGCGCTTCCGCGATTCGCGCCTGATCCACGATTTTGTGTACCGCACGCTCAAGGAAGCGCTGGCGGAAACGCGCGCCGGCATGACCGCTGCCGGCACGCAGGTGCACGCCACGGAGAGTGCCGCGACCGCGGCGCCGGCCTACGGTCTGCCTTCGTCAGGCAATGGGGGCTATGCACTCGCCGGCAGTGCAGCCGGTGGTGGCGGTGGGGGTGGCATGGGCGGCGACTGGCGCCCGCAGCAATCGCCACTGGGCCTGCGCGTGGCCGATGCCCCTTCCGCCTATGCGGCGCTGTATGGCGCGCCCGGTGGCACCGCCGCCGGCGGCAGCCTGCCGCCGATGCCAACCGAAAGTGGTTTGCCGGTCACGGCGGCCGACAGTGGCGTACCCCCGCTGGGCTATGCGATCGCGCAGCTGCATGGCATCTACATTCTCGCCGAGAATGCCGAAGGCCTGATCGTGGTGGACATGCATGCCGCGCACGAACGCATCGGCTATGAGCGCCTGAAAACCGCACACGACGGCATGGGCCTGCATGCGCAGCCGCTGCTGGTGCCGATCACCCTGGCGGTCGGCGAGCGCGACGCCGACACCGCCGAACGCGAAGCGGAGACCTTGACCTCGCTGGGCTTTGAAATCACCCGCGCCGGCCCCGGCTCGCTGCACGTGCGCAGCATTCCCGCCCTGCTGGCCAATGCCGAGCCGGAGGCGCTGCTGCGCGATGTGCTGACCGACCTGCGCGAGCATGGCCAGAGCCGTCGCATCGCCAGCGCCCGCGACGAACTGCTGTCGACCATGGCCTGCCATGGCGCGGTGCGCGCGAACCGGCGCCTGACCGTGCCGGAAATGAACGGCCTGCTGCGCGACATGGAAATCACCGAACGCTCGGGTCAGTGCAATCACGGCCGGCCGACCTGGGCCCGTTTTTCGCTGGCGGAAATCGACCGCTGGTTCCTGCGCGGACGTTGAGAGGACGGTCATGAACAAGCACTGGGGAGTGTGGGCGGCGGTATTGCTGCTGGCAGTGAGCGTGGCGGGGTGTGGCGAGAAAGCGGTGGATGCCCCTGCGAAGGTGGCGATCGATCCAGCCTTCGAGGCCGAACAGCAGCAGTGGCGCCAACAGCGCTACGAGGAACTGCATGCCGCCGACGGCTGGACCAGCCTGGTCGGCCTGCATTGGCTGGAATACAAAGCGCATTACATCGGTCGCGGCCCGGGCAGCGGCATCCGCCTGGCGGTCGGCCCGGACAAGCTGGGCATGGTCGCGCGCGAGGGTGACGCCGTCTGGTTCACGCCCGAGCGTGGGGTGGCGATGCAGGTGGATGGCAAGCCGGTCACCGGCCGCATCCGCTTCTTCAGCGATCGCGATCCGACCCCGACCGTCATCGCCTTCGACGACGGCAAGGGCCGACTCAGCCTGATCCATCGCGGCGAGCGGTTGGCGCTGCGGGTCAAGCAGGCCGACGCGCCTTCGCGGACGAACTTCACCGGCTTGACGTACTGGCCGGGCGGCGCGTCGTGGCGCGTCACGGCGCGCTTCGTGCCGCACCCGGCCGGCCAGACGCTGCCGATCGTGGACATCACCGGCCTGACCACGAACATGCCCAATGCGGGCGCCCTGGAGTTCGAGCGCGACGGCCGCACCTGGCGGCTGGAAGCCATCGGCGAGCCGGGCCGCGCGCTGTTCGTGATCTTTGGTGACCGTACCAGTGGTCACGGCAGTTATCCGGCCGGCCGTTATCTGGATCTGCCTGCGCCGGATGACCAGGGCCGCGTGGTGATCGATTTCAACCAGGCCTACAACCCGCCGTGCGCGTTCACGCCCTTTGCCACCTGTCCGCTGACGCCCCCTGAAAACCGCCTGGACCTGCGCGTGGACGCCGGTGAGCAGGCGTACCACGCCCCCGAAGGAGAGGCTTGACCATGTCGATGTTGTCGCGTCTGTTGTCCCCGTTGCTGATCGCTGCGGGCCTGTTGGCCGGCACGGTCAGCGCCGACGCGCGCCCGGTCGCGCCGCGTGCACCCGCAGCCGCCAAGGCCACCGCGCCGGTTCCGCTGTTGTGGAAGGTTACCGGCCCGGGGGACAGCCGCCTGTACCTGCTGGGGTCGTTCCATCTGCTGCAGCCGACCGATTACCCGCTCGCGGCGGATGTCGACCAGGCCTTCGCCGCCTCGCAGCGCGTGGTGTTCGAGCTGTCGCCGCAGGACATGGAGTCGCCGGAGCTTGCGCAGAAGATGGTGCAGGCCGCGATGCGCACCGATGGCTCGGAGCTGAAGCGCGACCTCGATGCGGCTACGTGGACCCGGCTGCAGGCCTATGCGCAGGAAAACAAGCTGCCGCTGGCCCAGTTGCAGGGCATGAAACCGTGGTTCGTCGGCCTGACCATCACCCTGAGCCAGTTCACCAAGATGGGCCTGGATCCGGCGCTGGGGCTGGACCGGCATTTCATGACGCGGGCTGCCAGCGCGGGCAAGGCGACTGCCGGGCTGGAGGATATCGACACGCAGATCGCGGTGCTGTCGGGCATGTCGGCCAAGGAACAGCAGCAGATGGTGGCCGAAGCGCTGGAGCAGGCCGGCAAGGGCGACGAGATGGGGCGCAAGCTGCATGACGCCTGGCGCCGCGGCGACGACAAGCTGCTGTGGACCTCGATGGCCACCGAAATGCGCGGCCAGTACCCGCAGCTTTACAAGCGCATCAACACCGACCGCAACGATGCCTGGGTGCCCAAGCTGCAGCAGCATCTGCAGGCCGGGCAGGGCGGCACGATGGTGGTGGTCGGCACGCTGCATCTGCTGGGCAACGATGGGGTGGTCGAGAAGCTGCGCGCCAGGGGCTACAAGGTCGAACGCGTCTGCACCGGCTGCGCCAAGCCCAAGCGCTGAGCGCATCGGACACCGGGGCGCCGTCAGTGACGCCCGGCTCCAGGTGAGTGACGCCCGGCCCTGGAACGAGAAAAGGCGCGGCCCGGAGGCTGCGCCTTTTTCTTTTCTGCGGCGGAACCGGCCTCAGCGGCGGGTCTTGCCTGCGCCCGGCGCCGGGGTTTCCGGCTTTTTGCCGGTTCCCGTGCCGGTACCGGTACCGGTTCCGGTGCCACCTGGGCGGCCGCCGAAGCCGGTGCCCATGTTGCGCTGGAAGTCCTGCCACATTTCCATGTTGCGCTCGGTCAGCTGGTTCATCATCGCCCAGGGGGTCTGGCCGAGGAGATTGCCCATCTGCTGGCGGAACTGCTGCTGCTGGTCCAGGAACACCTGCATGCTGCGCTCCAGGTAATTGCCCATGAAGCCCTGCAGCGAGTCGCCATAGAAGCGGATCAGCTGGCTGAGCAGCTGCGTGGACAGCATCGGTTCGCCGTCCTGTTCCTGGTCGGCGATGATCTGCAGCAGCACCGAGCGGGTCAGGTCATCGCCGCTCTTGGCGTCACGCACCTCGAAGTCCTCACCATCCAGGATCAGCTGGCGCACATCCTCTATGGTGATGTAGCTGGAGATTTCCGTGTCGTAGAGCCGGCGGTTCGGATACTTCTTGATAATGCGGGTCGCAGCCATGAAGCAGTCACTCATCACAGTAGGCGCGCAGCATGGCGCAGTGCAGCAGCCTATGCAACCGCCATAGGTAGCAAGGGGCCGCATTTATGTTGCGCAACATAGGGTGCAGCAATTCCGCCCTGCGCCGGGCGGTTGCCCGCATTCCACGTTCTGCCCGCGCCGCCGCTGGCGCAGTGCCGCGTTACCACCCCATGTGGTGGCCGCCGTTGATGTCCAGATTGGAGCCGGTGATCCAGGAGGCTTCGTCGTTGACCAGGAAGGCCACCGCGTACGCGATCTCCTCCGGCTTGCCGAGCCGGCCAGTGGGGATGTCGGCGATGATCTTGGCGCGCACCTCGTCCGGCACGGCCATCACCATGTCGGTGGCCACATAGCCCGGCGAAATCGTATTCACCGTGATCCCGAAACCGGCATTCTCACGCGCCAGCGAAATGGTGAAGCCGTGCATGCCGGCCTTGGCCGCCGCGTAGTTGGCCTGGCCGTACTGGCCCTTCAGGCCGTTGATCGAGCTGATCTGGATGACCCGGCCCCAGCCGCGGCGGCGCATGCCCTCGATCACCGGGCGGGTGACGTTGAACACCGAGTTGAGGTTGGTGTTGATGACATCGTGCCACTGGTCCGCGCGCATGCGGTGGAAGGTGGTGTCGCGGGTGATGCCGGCGTTGTTGATCAGGATCTCGACCGGGCCCAGCGCCGCTTCAACGGCCTGGACCATGCGTTCGGCCGTGCCCGGCTCGGATACATCACCCGGAAAGATCGCCACATCGCAGCCGCGGGCCAGCATCTTCTCGCGCCAGGCCTTGGCTTTGGCTTCGTCACGGTAGTTGGTGGCGACCCGATGGCCCTGGTCGGCCAGGCGTTGGCAGATGGCAGTACCGATACCGCCGGTACCACCGGTGACCAGTGCGACGCGAGATGTCATGAGCAGCTACTCCGAAAGGCAGGGCCAACAAGGGGGAACAGGATTCTGCAACATCAGCGGGCAAAAGGGGCAGCCCCGTCAGCCGGTTGCCGCATGGGGATGTCGCCCGGTGGCAATCGCACCGGATCGAAGCAGGCCGCCGCCTGGTGCAGCCAACCGGAAACGTCCTCGACACCCGCGCCGATCGCCGGGTCCTGGCCGAGCTGCGCCCAGGCCCGGCGCAGGGCCGGCAGCGGGTCGGCAGGGTCGATCGGCAGAGCGGCCTCGGACTTGGAGAGCTTGCGCCCATCGGGACCCAGCAGCAGCGGCAGATGCAGGTAGCGCGGGGTCGGCAAGCCCAGCGCCTGCTGCAACAGGATCTGGCGTGGGGTGGAATCGAGCAGGTCGGCGCCGCGGACCACGTCGGTCACGTGCTGCGCGCCATCGTCGACCACCACCGCCAGCTGATACGCCCAGTAGCCGTCGGCCCGGCGCAGCACGAAGTCGCCGACCTCGGCGTGCACGTCCTGCACGACCCGGCCCTGCAACCCGTCATCGAAGCCCACCACGCTGCCGGGTGGTACCCGCAGCCTCACCGCCGGTTGCGCACGCGCGGCCCGGGCCACGCAGCGGTGATGGATGCCGCCCTGCGCGGCCAGCTCGCTGCGGCTGCAATGGCAGGCGAACGCCTTGCCCTCGCGCAGCAGCCGGTCCAGCGCCGCCTGGTACAGCGCACCGCGCTGGCTCTGATGGACGATCGGTCCGTCACTGCACAGCCCGAAGGCGGCCAGCGCGGCCAGTTGGCCGTTCACCGCACCGGGGACCGTTCGAGGAGGATCGACATCCTCCACCCGCACCAGCCAGCGGCCGCCGGCATGGCGCGCGAGCAGCCAGCTGCCCAGCGCCGCCAGCAGGGAGCCGGGGTGCAGCGGGCCGGTGGGGGAGGGCGCAAAGCGCCCGCAATAGGAGGAATCGGACATGGACTATGAATCGTCGGTCAGTTTGCGACTTGAATTCAAGCTGAAGTCACCGCAGATTTGCACTCATCAACCTCCAACGAGCGTCCTTTTCCCATGTTCAGTCGCATTGCTCTCTTCCTGCTGACCAACTTTGCGGTGCTTATCCTGGCCGGCATCGTGATGTCGGTGCTGGGTGTCAATCCCAACCAGATGAGCGGTCTGCTGGTCTTTGCCGCCATCTTCGGCTTCGGCGGCTCGTTCATTTCCCTGCTGCTCTCCAAGTTCATGGCCAAGCGCTCCACCGGCGCGGTGGTGATCACCGAGCCGCGCAACCAGACCGAACGCTGGCTGCTGGCCACCGTCGAGCGGCAGGCCCGTGAAGCCGGCATCGGCATGCCCGAAGTGGCCGTGTACGAAGGGCCGGAAATCAATGCCTTCGCCACCGGCGCCAACCGCAACAAGGCGCTGGTCGCGGTCTCCACCGGCCTGCTGCACAACATGAGCGAAGACGAAGCCGAAGCGGTGCTCGGCCATGAAATCGCCCACGTCGCCAACGGCGACATGGTCACCATGGCCCTGCTGCAGGGCGTGCTCAATACCTTCGTGATCGTCCTGGCCCGCATTGTCGGTGGCTTCATCGACAGCGCCCTGTCCGGCAACCGCGAAGGCGGCGGCCGCGGCTTTGCCTACTACATCATCGTGTTCGTGCTGGAGATGGTCTTCGGCCTGTTCGCCACCATGATCTCGATGTGGTTCTCGCGTCACCGCGAATTCCGCGCCGACGCCGGTGGCGCCCACCTGGCCGGCCGCCAGAAGATGATCGCCGCCCTGGAACGCCTCAAGGTCAACCACGGCCAGAGCACCCTGCCGACCCAGATCGCCGCCTTTGGCATCGCCGGCGGCGCCGCCAGGAAGCTGTTCATGAGCCACCCCCCGCTGGACGAGCGCATCGCCGCCCTGCGCGCGGCCAACAACACCGTGGTGTAACCCTCACCGCGGTGCGCTGACCAGAACGCCCGGCTTGCGCCGGGCGTTTTTTGTTCCCGCAAACAACAACGGCGCCCGAAGGCGCCGTCGTCATGCAGATCAGATCCAGCCCGATCAGAACTTCGCGTCGAACTCGGCCGCGTAGCCCGTATTGACCAGCACCTTCTGCAGCGCATCGCTGATCTTCACATTGCCGGCCACGATCTGCTGCGTCTCCGGACCCCGGCTGTCCATGCGGGCCGGCGTCGCACCCTTGAAATCGCATACGCGGCCACCGGCCTCGCGGACCAGCAGCACACCGGCCGCGATATCCCAGGCCTTCACGCCGGCCTCGAAATACGCATCGGCACGGCCACAGGCCACGTAGGCCAGATCCAGCGCTGCCGAACCGGTGCGGCGCACGTCTTCGGCCTGCACCAGCAGCGCGTCCACGGCCTTCAGCTGCGCGCTCGTGCGCTGACGCTCACGCGGGGCAAAGCCGGTGTGGATCATCGCGCCGCCCAGATCCTTGCGCTCGGCGATACGGATACGGCGGTCGTTGAATACCGCGCCAGCGCCACGGCTGGCGGTGAACAGCTCATTGCGGAGCGGATCGAAGATCACCGCGTCGATCGGCTCGCCGTTCTCGACCAGGGCGATGGAGACGCAGTAATGCGGGAAGCCACGCAGGTAGTTGCTGGTGCCGTCCAGCGGATCGATGACCCACATGTAACGGTTGACCGACTGCACGCCACCTTCCTCACCCATGATCCCGTACTCGGGATAGGCGCGCTTGAGTTCCTTGACGATGACCTTTTCCGCATCTGCATCGACTTCACTGGCATAGTCCATGCGGCCCTTCTGCACGACGTTCAACGCCTCGAGCTTGTTGATGTTGCGCAACAGGACGTTGCCGGCGAGGCGGGCGGCCTTGACCATGACGGTGACGGCGGGTTTCTGCATGGCGAAAAGCTCCCGTAAAGGCAGAGTAGGGGTTTGGCGGGGGAAAAGAGCGGTCCCGGCGCAGAGGCCGGTCGCACAGTTTACCATTTGTCGCTGTCCTGCTCGCATTTGGCCTGTTCATGTCCGTACAAACCGCTCCCGCCCGCATCCGCTTCGTCCTGGTCGGCACCCAGCACCCCGGAAACATGGGGGCGGCCGCACGTGCCATGAAAACCATGGGCCTGGGCCGCCTGGTCCTGGTCGCGCCAGAGAAACCGCTGGATGAGGAGGCCTTCCGCCGCTCGGCCGGGGCCGAGGATGTCCTGGGCGATGCCCCGGTCGTGGCCACCCTGGCCGAGGCCGTGGCGGACTGCCGCTTCGTGCTGGGCTGTACCGCCCGCTCGCGCCGGGTCCAGCTGGAAGAGCTGCTGCCGGCCGTGGCCGCCCAGCGCGTGCTGGCCAAGGCCGCCGAGCCGGCCGAGGTGGCCTTCGTGTTCGGCCGCGAGCGCACCGGCCTGACCAATGAGGAGCTGCAGCTCTGCCATGCGGCCGTGCACATTCCCTCCAACCCCGAGTTCAGTTCCTTGAACCTGGCCGCCGCGGTGCAGGTGCTGGCCTATGAGGTGCGCATGGCGATCCTGGGCGCAGCCGACGCCCCGGTCGCGGCCCCGGCCGATCCCGGTTTCGGCGAAGCGCCGGCCAGCCATGCCCAGGTCGAAGGCCTGTTCGGCCAGCTTGGCGACACTCTCGATGAGATCGACTTCCACAAGGGCCGTGCGCCTGAATCGGCGATGCGCAAGCTGCGTCGCCTGTTCCTGCGCACCGAACTGAGTGAACAGGAAGTCCGGCTGTTGCGCGGCATCCTCTCCGACGCGCAGCGCATGGCGAGATTGGCGACCAACAAGCCCCTGTAAGCTGACGCAGTTCTCATTTTTTCGGGTAGTCTGTCTCGATTCCTTGGGGGGAGTGATGGGCTTGTCGGGACTGCGAAGGCTGCTGCAGAGCGTAGTGCTGTGTCTGGCCATCGCCGCGATGACCGGCCCGGCATGGGCCGGGCCCGCCCATGTGCTGGTGCTGGGAAGGATCAGCGATGACCCCAGGTCACACTATGCGCAACTGCAGCCCCTGCTCGATTACGTGATTCCGCGCATGCACGACGTTGGCATCACCGAGGGCCGCATCCTGATGGCGCGCGATACCCAGCAGATGGGCAGCTACCTGCGCCGCGGCCGCGTCGACTGGGTGACCGAGACCTCCGGCACCGCCGTCGCGTTGGGCCAGCGCAGTGGCGCCAAGCCGTTGCTGCTGACCGAGCGCAGCGGCGTGCGTGAGTACCACACGGTGTTCTTCGTGCGGCGCGACAGCCCCGTGCGGACGCTGGAGGACCTGCGCGGGCACACCCTGGCGTTGCAGAACATGGCCTCCACCAGTGCCTATCTGGTGCCGGTCATGACCTTGCTGCAGCATGGCGAGACGCCGGAGATCCTCGCCTCGATCGGGGATGTCGCCGCACCGGACACCGTCGGTTACGTCTTCGCGCGCTCGGAGGCGAACATCGCCACCTTCGTGCACAAGGGCCTGGTGGATGCCGGTGCGGTGAGCAGCGTGGACTGGTCTGATGGCAAGCGCATTCCGGCCAACTTCCTGCGTGATTTCCGGGTCATCCATCGCACCGAACCGTATCCGCGTGCGGTGGAAATGGTGCGCGAAGGGCTGGATCCGAAGGTGCGCGACCGGCTGCAGCAGGTGCTGCTGGATGCCGCATCCGATCCCCAGGCGCAGCCGGCATTGAAGACATTTTTTGGTACTTCCGGGTTCCACCGGGTGGATGCGCAGATGCAGCACCGGCTGGATGAATTGAAACAAGGCTTGACGCGCGTGCGGATGGAAGTGGAATGAGTCGCTTGGGTTCGGGAATGCAGGCCCGCTTCGTGCTGGCGATGGGCGGCGCGATGCTGGTCGTGGTGGCGATCGTGGCCGTGGTGCTGGGGCGCCAGGCGACGATGCAGGACGAGGTGCAGCATCTCAGCGGCACGGTCATCCATGACCTGTTCGACCGCAGTGTGCGCAGCCGTGGTGAAGCACTGGCCCGCGAGTTGTCCGATGCGCTGGCCAACCCGCTGTACTACAACGACCTGGAGCAGGTCGGGGCGCTGGTGCGCAACACCTCGCGGCAGCAGGTGGTGCGCTATGTGCTGGTGTTCGACGAGAACGGCCGGCTGATCCACGACGGCACGGTGGACGTGCTTGAGTTCGGCCAGCCGATGACCGACCCGCTCGCCGCCGGTGCCGCAGGCGCGCGCGAGCTGGTGGTCCAGCAGTCGCCCAAGGTGCTCGACAACGCGATGCCGATCATGATCGGCAACCAGCGGATCGGCGGGGTGCGCGTGGGCATGGCGCTGGACGATGTGCAGGCCATGGAGCAGCAGGCCAACCAGACCCTGGGCGACCGCCTGCAGCAGGTCGGCAAGCGCCACCTGGGCTGGCTGCTGCTGATGCTCGGGCTGCTGGTCGGGATTGGTGCGGTGGTGATCATCTACGTGCAGCGCACCCTGGTGACGCCGATCCGCTGGCTGGCCGGGGCGGCGCGCCAGATCGAGGCCGGTGACTACACCCTGCAGATGCCGGAGATCCGGCGCCAGGATGAAGTCGGTGAGCTGATGCGTGCATTCGGTCGGATGAGCCAGGCGATCGCCCGGCACGACCGCGAAGTGCGGCACATGGCCTATACCGATGCCCTGACCGGGCTGACCAACCGGCTGGCATTCCGCGAGGCGCTGGACCACCGGCTGATGGCCGCGCGGGCGTCCGGCCACCGGCTGGGCCTGCTGTTCGCGGACATGGACGACTTCAAGCGCGTCAACGACACGCTCGGCCACGAGGCCGGCGACGAGGCGCTGCTGCAGTTCGCCCAGCGCATCAGCGCGGCGGTGGCCCAGGCCGGTGGGGACGAGGCGCTGTTGGCGCGCTTTGGCGGCGATGAATTCGTGATCCTGATCGGGGAGGGCGATGTCGCTGCCGGCGCCCGCGAACTGGCCGAGATCCTGGTGCGCGAACTGGGCAAGCCGCTGGTGGTGCAGGGCCGGGAGCTGTTCCTGGGCTCTTCGATCGGCGTGACCCTGTTCCCCGATGACGCTGCCGACGCCACCACGCTGCTCAAGAACGGCGACATCGCGATGTACCAGGCCAAGATGGCCGGCAAGAACTGCTACCGCTACTACAGCCGGGCGATGGACCATGCGGTCGAGCGCCGCGTGCACATGGAGCAGGAGCTGCGCGGTGCCTGGGAACGGGGCGAGCTGCGGCTGGCCTACCAGCCGATCTTCCGCACCCGCGACCGCCGCATGGTCGGCGTGGAAGTGCTGCTGCGCTGGCAGCACCCGACCCTGGGCACGATCCCGCCGTCGGTCTTCATCGAAGTGGCCGAGCAGAGCGGGCTGATCGAAGTGATCGGCCCCAAGGTGCTGCGCGCGGCCTGCACCGAGGCGGTGCAGTGGCCGGTCGGCGGCGACGGGGAAGGGCTGTTCGTTTCGGTCAACGTCTCCCCGCGGCAGTTGCGCGGCGGCGAACTGCCCACGCTGGTCGCCGACTGCCTGCGCGACACCGGCCTGCCGGCCTCGCGGCTGCACCTGGAGCTGACCGAAACGGCGGTGATCGGCGATGAAATGCTGGCCGCCGCCCTGCTGGACAAGCTGCACCGGACCGGTGTGAAGGTGTGGCTGGACGATTTCGGGACCGGTTTCTCCGGCCTGAGCCATCTGCGCCAGGTGCCGGTGGACGGGGTCAAGATCGACAAGAGTTTCGTGGCCGACATGCAGCGCGATGCGGACGACCTGGCCCTGACCACGGCCATCATCGCCATGGCCCACGCCCTGGGGATCACCGTGGTGGCCGAGGGCATCGAGCAGGAAGTGCAGTTCGACCTGCTGGCCCAGCGCGGCTGCGACCTGGCCCAGGGTTACTGGCTCAGCCATCCGGTCAGCGCGACCGATGTGGTGCAGCTGCTCGAATCGGGCAGCTGATCAGACCGGGCGCTTGCTGCTGTCGCCGGAGATCTCGCGGACCAGCTTGGGCACCAGGTAGCCGGACAGGCGCGCGGTGAGCTGCGCATGCAGGTCCTTGGCGGTGTCGTCGGCCACTTCGAAATGGGCCACGCCCTCGACCCGGTCCACCTGGTACAGGTAATAGGGCAGCACGCCGGCGGCGAAGCTGCGCTCGCTCAGTGCCTGCAGCGCCTGGATCGAATCGTTTACCCCGCGCAACAGCACCGCCTGGTTGAGCAGGGTGGCACCGGCCGCGCGCAGGCGCGCCATCGCGGCATCCACCGACGCATCGAACTCGTTGGCATGGTTGGCATGGATCACGAACGCCACCGGCCACGGCAGCGAGGCGATCCACTGCACCAGTTCGTCATCCACGCGTTCGGGCAGGACCACCGGCAGGCGGCTGTGGATGCGCAGCCGGCGCAGGTGCGGAATCTGCTTCAGCGCCGCGGTCAGCTCGACCAGCTTGTGCGTGGCCAGCGACAGCGGATCGCCTCCGGACAGGATGACCTCATCGATGTCCGGGTCCTGGGCGATCGCGTCCACCGCATCACGCCAGCCCTCGCGGGCGGCGTTCTCGGTGCCGTAGTCGAAATGGCGGCGGAAGCAGTAGCGGCAGTTGATCGCGCAGCTGCCGGTGGTGACCAGCAGGGCACGGCCGCGGTACTTCTGGATGACCCCGGTGGCCTTCTTGGCCGCACCGTCGCCGACCGCATCCAGGCTGAAGCCGGGCACGACCTTCAGCTCGTCGGTGATCGGCAGGACCTGGCGCAGCAGGGGGTCATGTCGGTCGCCGTGGCGCATCCGGGCCGCGAAGCCCTGCGGTACGCGCACCGCGAACTGGCCGGCCGCCTCATCCGAGACCCCCAGCGCCACCGGATCCAGCCCCAGCTGCCGCAGCAGCTCGCGCGGGTCGCGGATCGCCTCGCGCCACCGTTGCTGCCAGCGGACGGGGGCGGCCAGGGGCGTGGCGGAAAGCTGCATGGAATGGGGGCCTGCGGGTATCATGTGGGTCAGAAATATCGAGTCACCCCACCGGTGTCGGTGGGATTTCCCATTCTATCCGGCTCGCCGCGCCTGCGCGGCGTTTGCCCATTCAGGAGTTTCAACATGGCCACTGTTGGCATGAACGACGTCAAGAACGGGATGAAGATCCTGGTCAACAATGAACCAGCGGTCATCACCGAGACCGAATACGTCAAGCCGGGCAAGGGCCAGGCCTTCACCCGCATGAAGTACCGCTTCATCAAGTCCGGCCGCGTGGTCGAAATGACCATGAAGGCGACCGATGACGTGGAGAAGGCCGACGTCGTGGATACCAACATGGACTTCATGTACAGCGACGGCGAGTTCTGGCACTTCATGGACCCGGAATCCTTCGAGCAGGTCCAGGCCACCAAGGCCGGCATGGGCGGCGCGGAGAAGTGGTTGAAGGGCGAAGAGTCCTGCATCGTCACCCTGTGGAACGGCGAGCCGATCTTCGTCCAGCCGCCGAACTTCGTCGAGCTGAAGATCACCGAGACCGATCCGGGCGTCCGTGGCGACACCTCGGGCGGCGGCGGCAAGCCGGCCACCCTGGAAACCGGCGCGGTGGTCCGCGTGCCGCTGTTCGTCAACCAGGATGAAATCATCAAGGTCGACACCCGTTCGGGCGAATACTCCGCACGCGCAGGCAAGTAATCCGGCAAAGCCGGATTACGGTAGAGCCGACCGTTGGTCGGCTGCGGGACTGGTAGAGCCGACCGTTGGTCGGCTGCGGGACTGGTAGAGCCGACCGTTGGTCGGCTGCGGGACTGGTAGAGCCGACCGTTGGTCGGCTGCAGTACCGACCGGCCACCGCACCGTGTAGAGCCGACCGTTGGTCGGCTGCGGTACCCACCGGCCACCGCACCCGGTATAGCCGACCAACGGTCGGCTCTACCCCCCCAAGCGTCCCGGTCGCCCACACCCTCGGGTCGTCCGCCCAGACAAGTGAGCCCGCATGACCGACACCGCCCGCATTCCCGAAGCCTGTGACCTGTTGATCGAAGCCGGTTACGTGGTCCCGATCGAACCGCATGCGGTGGTGCTGGAAGACCATGCCGTGGCCGTGCGTGGCAGCGAGATCATCGCGATCCTGCCGCGTGCCGAAGCACGCGAGCGCTTTGCGCCGAAGCAGGCCGTCTCGCGCCCGGAGGCGGCGCTGATGCCGGGTCTGGTCAACGCACACACCCACAATCCCATGACCCTGCTGCGGGGCGTCGCCGACGACCTGCCGCTGATGGTCTGGCTGCAGCAGCACATCTGGCCGGTGGAAGCGGCGGTGATCGGGCCGGAGTTCGTGGCCGACGGCACCACCCTGGCGATCGCCGAGATGCTGCGCGGCGGCACCACCTGCGCCAACGAAAACTA
This sequence comes from Stenotrophomonas sp. RG-453, assembly GCF_033843685.1. Lineage (NCBI taxonomy): Bacteria > Pseudomonadati > Pseudomonadota > Gammaproteobacteria > Lysobacterales > Lysobacteraceae > Stenotrophomonas > Stenotrophomonas sp. RG-453. The sequence continues at coordinate 361,459 of NZ_JAMYED010000004.1, read as the reverse complement.
CTTCTTCTCCGACGTCCAGGCCGCCGTTTACAAGCAGCACGGGTTCCGTGCGCTGGTCGGCGCGGTGATCATCGATTTCCCGACTGCCTGGGCCAAGACCGACGACGAGTACTTCGCCAAGGCCGGCGAGCTGCACGACCAGTGGCGCAACGATCCGCTGATCGGCACCTCGTTCGCCCCGCACGCGCCGTACACCGTCAACGACGCGAACTTCGAACGCGTGCGCATGCTGTCCGACCAGCTGGACATGCAGGTGCATCTGCACACGCATGAAACCGCGCAGGAAATCAGCGACTCGATCAAGCTGCATGGCCAGCGTCCGCTGGCGCGTCTGGATCGGCTGGGCCTGGTCAACGACCGCCTGATCGCCGTGCACATGACCCAGCTGACCGAGGCCGAAATCCACCTGTGCGCCGAGCGCGGCGTGAGCGTGGTGCACTGCCCGGAATCCAACCTCAAGCTGGCCTCCGGCTTCTGCCCGGCCTGCGCGCTGCAACGTGCTGGCGTGAACCTGGCGATCGGCACCGACGGCTGCGCCAGCAACAACGACCTGGACATGTTCAGCGAGAACCGCACTGCGGCGATCCTGGCCAAGGCCGTCGCCAATGACGCGACCGCGCTGGACGCGGCCACCACGCTGCGTGCGGCCACGCTCGGCGGCGCCCGCGCGCTGGGCTTCGGTGACCGCATCGGCTCGATCGAGGTCGGCAAGCAGGCCGATCTGGTCTGCGTGGACCTGTCCGCACTGGAAACCCAACCGCTGCACCATGTGCTCTCGCAGCTTGTGTATGCCGCCGGCCGCCATCAGGTCAGCGATGTCTGGATCGCCGGCCAGCCCAAGCTGGTCCAGCGCGAACTGGTCGGCATGGACACCGCGGCGATCGTCGCCAACGCGCGCCAGTGGCGCGAGCGTATCCGACACATCCGTGCTTGATGCACCAAGGATCCCCATGAACACCCCCCACGCGTCCACCAATTTCGATCAGGCCGAACTGGACAAGTTCGCCGCCCTCGCCAACCGCTGGTGGGACGTCGACGGCCCGCAGAAGCCGCTGCATGCCCTGAACCCGGTGCGACTGCAGTACGTCGCCCGGCGCGTGACCCTGCGCGGCGCCCGCGTGCTCGATATCGGCTGCGGTGGCGGCCTGCTCAGCGAAGCGCTGGCCAAGGAAGGCGCGGACGTGACCGCGATCGACCTCGCCCCGGAGCTGGTCAAGGTCGCACGCCTGCACGGGTTGGAGACCGGCGTCACCGTCGACTACCGCGTGCAGGCCGCTGAAGACCTGGCCGCCGAACAGCCGGGCAGCTTCGACGTGGTCACCTGTATGGAAATGCTCGAGCACGTGCCGGACCCGGGCGCGATCATCGCCGCCTGCCACCGCCTGCTCAAGCCCGGCGGCCAGCTGTTCCTCTCCACCGTCAACCGCACCCCGGCCGCGTTCGCCGTGGCGATTGTCGGCGCCGAGTACGTGGCGCGGTTGCTGCCCAAGGGCACGCACCACTACCAGGATTTCATCAAGCCGGCCGAGCTGGGCAAGTGGCTGCGCGAGGCCGATTTCAACCTGCGCGATGTCAGCGGTATGGCCTATGAGCCGTGGCGCAACCGTGCCCGCCTGAGCACGCGCACCGACATCAATTACCTGGCCCACGCGGTCAAGCCGGACGACGTCGCACGTGTCTGAGGCCGGTTTCCCGCCGGCGGTGCTGTTCGATCTGGACGGCACCCTGCTGGACAGCGCGCCGGACATGCTGGCCACCGCCAATGCGATGCTGGCCGCCCGCGGGCGCGCGCCGATCACCCTGGACGCGCTGCGCCCGGTGGTCTCCAAAGGCTCGCGTGCGATGGTCTCGGTGGCGTTCCCCACGCTGGGGCAGGTCGAGCGCGATGCGCTGGTGCCGGAGTTCCTGGAGCGCTACGAAGGCCTGATCGGCCAGCACGCCGTGTTGTTCGACGGCATCGCCGGCATGCTCGAGGCGCTTGATGCGGCCGGCTGTGCCTGGGGCATCGTCACCAACAAGCCCGAATACCTGGCCCGGCTGATCGTGCCGCAGCTGGGCTGGGAACAGCGCTGCAAGGTGCTGATCGGCGGCGATACCCTGGCCCAGCGCAAGCCGCATCCGCTGCCGCTGCTGATCGCCGCCGAACGCATGGGCATCGCCCCGGGCACCTGTGTCTATGTGGGCGATGACGAGCGCGACGTCGTCGCCGCCAACGCCGCCGGCATGGCCTCGGTCGCCGCGTTGTGGGGCTACCGGCTGGACGCCGACGATCCGCTGGCGTGGGGTGCCGACACCCTCGTCGCACTGCCCGAACACCTGCAACATGCCAAGGCGTGGCCGCTTCCGCGCACGCTCTAGCCTTTCAAGGAATACATCGTGAGTACTTCCAGCGCCCTGGACAGTTTCCTGGACAAGTGGCGGACCCGCTGGCCCGAGTGGCAGGTGGCCGAACGCTTCGTTCCCGAGCGCCAGCGCACCCTGGTGGTGGCGTGGTTCTCGCTGCTGCAGGAGTTCGACGACATCCTCAATACCGCCGGCGACCCGATGCCGTCCGATGCCAAGCTGGCGTGGTGGGGTGAGGAGCTGCGCAGCTGGTCCGTGCAGCGCTCGCGCCATCCGCTGGGCCGGGTGCTCGAGCCGGTCCGTGCGCCGTGGGCACAACTGGCCGAGACCCTGCCGGATCTGATCGAGGCGCGAGCTGTGCCGGTCGATCCGGCGCAGGCGCTGCGTTCGCTGCAGGCCTATGCGGCCGCGGTGGCCGCGGTGGAAGCGGTGATGTTCCAGGCGCCGGCGCGTGGCGATGTCGCCACCCCGGTGCTGGTGCAGACCCTGGCCCAGCGCCTGCACGAGAGTGGCGTCGCGGCCATTCCGCGTTCGCTGCTGGCCGAGGACGACAGCGCCGCGCCACGCCGGTGGGCGCAGCAGCTGCTGGCGAAGTGGCCAGCCCGGGTCGCAGGCCCGCGCCCGCGCCGTCTGTACGCCGCCCTGGCGCGCGCCCGGCAGAAGACCTGGGCGCAGGACCGCCAGTACCAGGCCACGCCGATGCGTACGCTGTGGCTGGCCTGGTGGGCGGCGCGCGGCTGACTGTTTCTGGTGGGTGCGGACCTTGGTCCGCACGCTCTGTGCGATCGTGCCGACCAGGATCGGCACCTACCACGGCGTTACTTCCGTTCCAGCACCAGCAGCGGATCGATGCGGGTATCGAACCAGTTCATGCCCCAATGCAGGTGCGGCCCGGTCGCGCGGCCGGTCGCGCCCACGGCGGCAATCACCTGACCCTGCTCAACCCGGTCGCCAACCTTCACGTCGATACGCGACAGGTGCAGGAAGTTCGAGCTGATCCCGAAGCCGTGATCGAGCAGCAGCGTGCCACCGGTCAGATACAGGTCGGGGCCGGCGAAGGTGACCACGCCCGCCGCCGGTGCCTTCACCGGGGTGCCGGTCGGCACCGCGATGTCCATGCCCGAATGGCCTGAGCCGGGCTGCCCGTTGTAGACGCGCGCATTGCCGAAGCGGCCGCTGATCCGGCCCTGGACCGGCCAGATGAAGGCCTGCGCGAAGTCGGCGCGGTTGTCATCGCGGGCACGCGCGGCGGTGACCTGGGCCTGCTCACGCTTGATCCGCTCGGCGATCGCCGGGGGTGGATTGACCGTTTTCGGCGGCACGCCGTTGACCCGCTCGGTCGGCCAGTCACGCGGGGTGACCGCAATGCTGACCGTCTCGCTGCCGCCGTCCGGGCGCTTCACCTGCACCTGCAGCGGGCCCTTCTCATCGCGGCCGATGCCGAACACCACGCTGCCGTACCCGCTCACGCGCAGGGTGCGGCCGCCGTACTGCACGACGCTGCCGGCCGGCACCTTGCCGATCACCATCGCGCCCTGCGAGGCACTGGCCGGGAACACCACGCGCGCCTCGGCCTGGGCCATGACGGGCGAGGGCAGCAGACTGCCCATCGCCGCGACGCCGGTGGCCGCCAGGGCCGCACTCAACAACCGTGCCCGCATCAGCGGTCGAAGCTCATGCGCTGGCCATTCGGCGAGCCCACCAGCTTCTCGCCATCCCATGCCAACTGCCCGTTGACCCAGGTCGAGGCGATGCGCGAGCGGAAGGTGGTGCCCTCGAAGGGCGACCAGCCGCACTTGGAGAGCACGTCTTCACGCTTGACGGTGAAGGGCACGTCCTCGACCAGCACCAGATCGGCGAAGTAGCCCTCGCGCAGGTAACCGCGCTGGCTGACGTCGAACAGCTGCGCCGGGGCATGCGCGAACTTCTGCACGACCTGGGTGATCTCCAGCTTGCCTTCGTGCACCAGCTCCAGCGCGGCCACGAGCGCGTACTGCACCAGCGGCAGGCCGGACGGCGCCTGTGCATAGGGCTTCTGCTTCTCTTCCCAGGTGTGCGGCGCATGATCGGTGGCGAGCACGTCGATCACGTCATCGGCCACGGCGCGGGTCAGCGCCTCGCGGTCGCTGGCTTCCTTGATCGCCGGGTTGCACTTGATCAGGTTGCCCAGGCGCGCGTAATCGCTGCGGTCAAAGCGCAGGAAATGGATGCAGGTTTCGGCGGTGATCTGCTTGCGGCTGCCATCGGCGCGGATCAGCGGGCCACGTTCGAACAGGGCCAGCTCATCGGCGGTGGAGATGTGCAGCACGTGCAGGCGGGTGCCATGCTTCTTCGCCAGCGACACGGCCAGCTCGGAGGACTTCAGGCAGGCCTCGCGCGAGCGGATGTCCGGGTGCTGCTCGGCACTGAGGGCATCACCGTACTTCTCGGCGTACTCCTTGGCCTTGGCGTCGATCATCGGCGTGTCTTCGCAGTGCGTGATGATCGGCGTGGGCGCATCGCGGAAGATCGCATCGAGCGTTTCCGGGTTGTCGACCAGCATGTTGCCGGTGGAGGCACCCATGAAGACCTTGATGCCCGGCGCCGTCTTGGGGTCCAGCGACTGGATGTGGGCCAGGTTGTCGTTGCTGGCGCCCATGTAGAACCCGTAGTTCGCGCGTGCACGGCCGGCGGCGGCATCGTACTTGGCCTGCAGGATCTCGGCATTGAGCGTGGGCGGGTTGGTGTTGGGCATGTCCATGAAGCTGGTCAGGCCCCCGGCGACGGCCGCGGCCGATTCGGTCGCGATGTCGCCCTTGTGGGTCAGGCCGGGCTCACGGAAATGGACCTGGTCGTCGATCATGCCGGGCAGCAGCCAGCGGCCGGCGGCATCGACCACGGTTTCGCCCGGACGGGCGTCCAGGCCGGGGCCGATCTGCGCGATGCGGCCATCTTCGATGCGCAGGTCGCCCTGGGTGATGGTGCCTTCGTTGACCAGGCGGGCGTTGACGATGAGCGTGGAGGACATTCAGTGTTTTCCTGTGCAGCGGCAGGCGGCGTCGTGCGCGGCGCGCGGCGGCACCTCGTCGATACCGCCGGGATGGAAGGGATGGCAGCGGCCCAGCCGGCGCGCGGCCAGCCAGCTGCCGCGCGCGGGGCCATGGGTGGCGATGGCTTGCATGGCGTATTCAGAACAGCTGGGCATGAAGCGGCAACGCGGCCCCAGCAGCGGGCTGATGAAGCGCTTGTAGAAGCGCAGCAGGGCGATGAGCAGGCGTGAGATCACCCCCCAATCTTATTCCAGTTGGCATGAAGGCCGCATTTGTCGCAGGATGGGGCGTTGGACCCGTCCGCACCCACGCGCGCGACGGGCCGCCCCGGCGGTATCGCCGGGTCAGGTACCGAACTGCGCACGTCGGCCCGCCAGCCAGGTGGACCGGTCGCACGCCTTGCGACTCCGGGGCTGAACGGAGTAGGCGGTGTGGTTGCTGCTGCTGGTCGGGTAGGCTATAAAGGCCCGCTTTCCCGGGCCCCGGGGAATCCAAGGAAGAGCGTTTCGTGGCTGCTAAAAAAACTGCAAAGAAGGCCGTCAAGGCCGCCAAGAAAACCGCCAAGCCTGTTGTAAAGAAGTTGGCGGCCAAGTCCGTTGCCAAGAAGCCGGCCGCCAAGCCGGTGGGCAAGCCTGCATCCAAACAACCGGCTGCCAGGACGGCACCCGTCAAGAAGGCGGCCAGCAAGTCGCCCGCCAAAGCCGTCAAGAAGGCAGTCGCCAAGAAGCCTGCTGCCAAGACGGTGGTGGCCAGGAAGACCGTCGCCAAGAAGGTCGTTGCCAAGAAGTCGACGGTCGCCAAGCCGGTTGCCACGCCCGCCAAGCGCGCGGCGGGCAAGCCGATGAGCAAGGCGCCCGTCAAGAAAACCGCTGCCAGCAAGACGGCGGCCAAGAAGACCGTGACGCCTGCTGCCGCCAAACCGGCATCCAAGCCGGCACCGGCGAAGAAGACCGCGGTCAAGCAGGCACCGGCCACGCCGGTGAAGGCCAGCAAGACCGCCAGCAAGCCCGTGGCATCCAAGCCGGCCGCCAAGCCGGTTGCAGCACCCGTAGTGAAGTCCGCACCGAAGCCGGCATCGCCGGCCCCGGCCAAGTCTGTCCCGGCCAAGAGCGCGGCCAAACCTGTCACCCCTCCGGCCTCCGCGCCGGCGCCGGTCGCAGCCGCCCCCGCCTCCAAGGCCCCGCAAAACAAGAATCCCGTGCCCGTTTCGAAATCGCCTGCAAAAACCCCCGCCAAGTCCGAGTCCGCCCCCAAGCCCGTGTCCCGCCCGGTCGGCAAGGTCGCCGTTGCCGTGGCAGCGCGTTCGGCCGCCCCGGCCCCGCGCACCAAGGTGAAGGTGGTGGAATACAAGACTGACGAAGCCACCGGTCGTCCGATCCTGCCCGACGGTTACAAGCCGAGCGCGGAAGAGGAATACATGAGCCCGCTGCAGCTGGAGTACTTCCGCCAGCGCCTGCAGCACTGGCGCAATGATCTGGTCGAGGAATCCAAGCAGACCATCGCGAATCTGCAGGAAGAAGTGCGTGACATCGGTGATGAGGCCGAGCGCGCCACCCGCGAGACCGAGAACTCGCTGGAACTGCGTACCCGTGATCGTTACCGCAAGCTGATCGGCAAGATCAACAGCACGCTGAAGCGTCTGGAAGACGGTGACTACGGTTTCTGCGTGGATACCGGCGAAGAGATCGGTCTGGATCGTCTGGAAGCCCGTTTGACCGCTGAGCGCACGATCGATGCGCAGGAGCGTTGGGAGCACCTGCAGAAGCAGCAGGGCGACTGATCGCGCTGTTGGTTGTGCTGTTCTACGAAAAACCCGGCTTCGGCCGGGTTTTTTTTGGCCGTATCCTCAATGCAGATCGCGCAGATTCAACCGCCGCAGCGTCGGATTCTTCCAGGCCGTGATCCCGGCCACGCTCAACACCGCAAAGCCCCCCAGCACCACCGCCGGGACCAGCCCCAGCAGCTTCGCCATCGTGCCCGCATAGAACGCGCCCAACTCATTGGACGAACTGATGAAAATGCCATTGATCGACGACACCCGCCCGCGCATCTCCTCCGGCGTCGCCAACTGCAGAATCGTCGAACGTACCACCACCGAGACACCATCGAAGGCACCGTAGAACAGCAGGATCGCCGCCGACAACCAGAAATTCGACGACAACCCGAACCCGATCACGCACAGCCCGAAACCGGCCACCGCGAACAACAGCACGCGCCCCGCATTGCGCTGCAACGGGCGACGCGCCAGCCACAGGCCCACGCATACCGAACCCAGCGCCGGCGCCGCACGCAGCACGCCCAGGCCTTCCGGGCCGTGGTGGAGGATCTCGTGCAGGAACGCCGGCAGCATCGCCACCACCCCGCCGAGCAGCACCGAGAACATGTCCAGCGCCATCGCCCCGACCATGATCCGGTTGCCCAGCACGAAGCGGCCGCCCTCGGCGATGCTCTTGAAGATCGGCGCCGCCGGGCCCGTATGCACCGGCTCGGAGACACGCAGCGCCGCCAGGCAGCCCAGCGCGATCAGCGACACGCCGACCGCCACGCCGTAGGCCACCCCCTTGCCGCCCCAGGCCACCAGCACGCCGCCCAGCGCGGGGCCGGCCACCATGCCCGCCTGGAACACCACCGCGCCCAGGCCCGCGCCGCGCGCGTACTGGGTGCGCTCCAGCACACGGGCGAACAGCGCGTTGTAGATCGGCGAGAGGAACGCGCGGACCATGCCGGTCAGTGCGATCGCCGCGTAGATCGGCCACACCCCGTGGAACGGCAGCCAACCGTGGGCCACCGCGGTGAGCACCAGCGCGGTCATCACCAGCCCGCTGCAGGCGACCATGCCCAGCCGGCGGCGGGGCAGGTGGTCGACCAGGTAGCCGGCAAATGGCGCCACGCAGAAGAATGGCAGTACCTCGGCCAGGCCGATCAGGCCCAGCGAAAACGGATTGCGGGTGACTTCGTAGATATGCCAACCGACCGTCACCGCGACGATCTGGTAGGAGAGCATCGCGAAGATGCGATACGCCAGCACCAGCGAAAAGCCCGGGCGGGCCAGCAGTTGCAGGGCGCTGTCGGGCTCCTGCGGATCGGCGGAGGGCGTCACGACTGCGCTTGCGCGGTGTCGCGGATGAAGGCCAGCATCGCCGCCACGCCGTTGCTGCGGGTCGGCGAGAGGTGACGCGACAGCCCGATGTCCTGGATGTAGCTTGGCTCGGTGGCCAGGATCTCGGCAGCGGAACGGCCCGAGTACACGCGCAGGGCCAGGTAGATCAGCCCGGAGACGATCGCCGAATCACTGATCGCGTGGAAGCGCAGGGCCTCGGCGTTGCCCTCCGGCACGATCCAGACCATGGACTGGCAACCGAGCAGGCGGTGCGCTTCGGTTTTCCATTCTTCCGGGAAGGTGGGCAGCTTGCGGCCCAGGTCGATCAGGTACTGGTAGCGCTCGGACCAGTCACCGAAGAACGCGAATTCCTCGGCGATGGCAGCCTGGGCTTCGGCGGCGGTGGGTTCGAGCGGGAACGGGGAGGTGGGGGTCATGGGGGCTCCGGGTCGGTGTTCGCCGTCCGTGGGTGACCGTGCGTTTGCGGGGGAAGCAGCCTGGCCGTCCGTGGCCGGGCCTGTGTCGTGGCGACGCCCGGCGGACCGGGCAGTGTCTGGCAGCGCCCGACGGTCAGCCGGGCGGCCGTTCAGCGTTTGCGCGACCAGCGCACGCCCTGGGCGGTGTCTTCCAGCACGATGCCTTCGGCGGCCAGCTGGTCACGGATCGCATCGGCGCGGGCGAAGTCACGCGCCTGCTTGGCGGCGGCGCGTTCGTCGATCAGGGCCTGGATGGCCGCATCGTCATCGGTACCGCCTGCAGTACCGAACCATGCGGCGGGATCCTGCTGCAGCAGGCCCAGTGCCAGACCGGCGCCGAGCAGGGCGGATTTCCAGTGCGCCTTGTCGGCGTCGCCGGCCCTGCGTGCCTCGCCGGCGATGCGGGCCAGCTCGGCCAGTGCCTGCGGCGTGTTGAGGTCGTCATCCAGCGCGGCCTCGATCTCGGCCGGAATCACCGCAGCAGCCTCCACGTCGACCAGGTCGCGCAGGGTGCCGTACAGGCGGTCCAGCGTACGCACAGACTGCTCGATCAGCGCGTCGGACCAGTCCAGCGGCTGGCGGTAGTGGGCCGACAGCAGCGCATAGCGCAGCGCCTCGGGGGCATGCTGGCGGACCAGGTCGTGCACGCGCTCGATGTTGCCGATCGACTTGCTCATCTTGGCGCCGCCGAAGTTGAGCATGCCGTTGTGCAGCCAGAACCGGGCGAACGTCTGCCCGCCGTGCGCGCACTCGCTCTGCGCGATCTCGTTTTCATGGTGCGGGAACTGCAGGTCCACGCCGCCGGCATGGATGTCGATGGTCGGCCCCAGATGCGCGGCAGCCATCGCCGAGCACTCGATGTGCCAGCCCGGGCGGCCACGGCCCCACGGCGATGCCCAGCCCGGCAGGTCGTCGCTGGACGGCTTCCACAGCACGAAGTCGCCCGGGTCGCGCTTGTACGGCGCCACGTCGACGCGCGCGCCGGCCAGCATCTCGTCCGGGTCGCGGCGCGAGAGCTTGCCGTAATCGGCGTAGGAGCTCACCGAGAACAGCACGTGCCCCTCGGCGGCATACGCATGCCCGTTGCCGATCAACTGCTCGATCATCGTGATGATGTGCGGGATATGCGCGGTGGCTTCCGGCTCGATGTCCGGCGGGACCACGCCCAGCGCGGCCATGTCCTCGCGGTAGGCGGCGGCGAAGCGGTCGGTGATGGTGCTGATCGGGACCTGCTGCTCGCGCGCGGCCGTGTTGATCTTGTCATCCACGTCGGTGATGTTGCGGGCATAGCGCAGGCCGCCGAAACGGCGCCGGAGCACGTCGGCCAGCACCCCGAACACCACCGGGCCACGGGCGTTGCCGATGTGGACGTAGTTGTAGACGGTGGGGCCGCACACATACAGGGTCGGACAGGTCGGATCGAGCGGGGTGAACGGTTCGAGCTGGCGTGTCAGGTTGTTGTGCAGGCGCAGGGTCATGAGGGTCGGGAGCGGGGGTAAGCGGTCGATTTTAGAACGTGTCGGGGCCTTTGGGGGGATGCGGGGCAGGGCATGCAGGCGTTCGCGTCACCACGGCCGCCGGCTGAAGGCTTCAGCCGATCGGCCCCGTGGAGGCGGCCCCGGGGCCGCGGCTGGGGCCCGACCTATGGGCATACGCGTCACGGAAGGGTAATGTTCAGCCCCTTGTGCCTGGCACTGCCTAAACTATCCCCCTTGTCCTTTTCCTTGTTGCCAATGAAATCCGCTTCGTTGTTGACGCTGGTCTGCCTGCTCGGAAGTGCCGCCTTCGGGGCGTGCGCCCAGGACGGTGAGGTGCGCAACCGGGTGGTGATCGTGGAGAACGTCAAGTTCGACTACGCCCAGGTGCTCAACGTGGAGCCGGTCTTCCAGACCCTGCGCGCCACGCGTACCGAGGAGCACTGCGAGCCGGTCTCCACCCGCACGCTGGCTCCGGTCAACGTCACCGGCGAAGAGCCGCAGGAAGACAAGGGTCGTTTCGGACGTTTCATGGATTCGGTGCGCTCGATCTTCCGCCGCGAAGATGGCAGCACCGATGAGAGTGGCTATTCGGAAACCGTCGTGGTGGAGGCCGCGCCGGCCAATACCGGTCCACTGCTGACCCGGGACTGCAAGATCATTCCGGTGGGCCGTGAGTTCCGCCGCCCGATCGCCTACGACGTGGACTACGTCTACAAGGGCACCAAGTACCGCTCGCGCCTGCCCGAAGACCCGGGCAACCGGCTCAAGATCCGGGTCTCGATCACCCCCTGGGTCGGCAATGAACAGGCCGGCGGCGCCAATCCGTGACCCCTTCCGTCGCCCCATCGGCGACACCTTCAAACTGAATTTCCATTCAGGCCTTGCACCCACCCCGGGTGCATGCAAAGATGGGCGGCCATGAAACTCACCGACTTCCAGCACGACACCAGCGCCGCCCGTATGGCTACGGGCATGACGTCGCGTGCCCGCCGACCGGAACCCCACATTTTCGCTGGGTAACCGGAGCTTCGTGCTGTCTGTTCGGAAAACCCAGCCCCCGCGCTGGGTTTTTTCGTTTCTGCGATCTGAAAAGTTTCATCTGTATGTGTTTTGTTGAGCCCTGACCGCGCCCCGGCGCCCCCAACCCCCGCCGGAAACGGTGGAAAACCAGCCGCAAAGGATCGATCGATGTCCCTGAAGCACTTCCTGAACACCCAGGACTGGAGCCGCACCGACCTGGATGCCCTGCTGACCCAGGCCGCGCTGTTCAAGCGCAACAAGCTGGGCGACGAGCTCAAGGGCAAGTCGATTGCCCTGGTGTTCTTCAACCCCTCCATGCGTACCCGCACCAGCTTCGAGCTGGGCGCGTTCCAGCTGGGCGGCCACGCGATCGTGCTGCAGCCGGGCAAGGATGCCTGGCCGATCGAGTTCAACCTGGGCACGGTGATGGACGGGGATACCGAAGAGCACATCGCCGAAGTGGCCAGGGTGCTGGGCCGCTACGTCGACCTGATCGGCGTGCGCGCGTTCCCGAAGTTCATCGACTGGACCAAGGACCGCGAAGACGAAGTGCTCAAGAGCTTCGCCAAGTACTCGCCGGTGCCGGTGATCAACATGGAAACCATCACCCACCCGTGCCAGGAACTGGCCCATGTGATGGCGCTGCAGGAACACTTCGGCACCCAGGACCTGCGCGGCAAGAAGTACGTGCTGACCTGGACCTACCACCCCAAGCCGCTGAACACCGCCGTGGCCAACTCGGCGCTGACCATCGCCACCCGCATGGGCATGGACGTGACCCTGCTGTGCCCGACCCCGGATTACATCCTGGATGAGCGCTACATGGGCTGGGCCGAGCAGAACGTGGCCGAGAGCGGTGGTTCGCTGCAGGTGAGCCATGACATCGCCAGCGCCTACGCCGGCGCCGATGTCGTCTACGCCAAGAGCTGGGGCGCGCTGCCGTTCTTCGGCAACTGGGAGCCGGAGAAGCCGATCCGCGACCAGTACAAGCACTTCATCGTGGACGAAGCCAAGATGGCGCTGACCAACAACGGCGTGTTCAGCCACTGCCTGCCGCTGCGTCGCAACGTGAAGGCCACCGACGGCGTGATGGACTCGGCGCAGTGCATCGCGATCAACGAGGCTGAAAACCGCCTGCATGTGCAGAAGGCGATCATGTCGGCGTTGGCAGGACGATAAGCAGCACGGCGGCCGTAGAGCCACGCCATGCGTGGCTTCGCGGCGCCCAACGAATAGCAGCCACGCATGGCGTGGCTCTACCGCCTCGAAAAACGCATTCCACATTGCATTCCCACTTGGACCTGACCCCCATGAGCAAGAAAGACATCGTCCTGGCCTTCTCCGGCGGACTCGACACCAGCTTCTGCGTGCCCTACCTGCAGGAGCGCGGCTACAACGTGCATACCGTGTTCGCCGACACCGGCGGCGTGGATGACGAGGAGCGCGATTTCATCGAGAAGCGTGCGGCCGAACTGGGCGTCACCAGCCACGTCACCGTCGACGGCGGTCCGGCCATCTGGAGCGGTTTCGTCAAGCCGTTCGTGTGGGCCGGTGAGGGCTACCAGGGCCAGTACCCGCTGCTGGTCTCGGATCGTTACCTGATCGTGGACGCCGCGCTCAAGCGCGCCGCCGAACTGGGCACCAACATCATCGCCCACGGCTGCACCGGCATGGGCAACGACCAGGTCCGCTTCGACCTGGCCGTGAAGGCACTGGGCGACTACCAGATCGTCGCCCCGATCCGCGAGATCCAGAAAGAACACACCCAGACCCGCGCCTACGAGCAGAAGTACCTGGAAGAGCGCGGTTTCGGCGTGCGGGCCAAGCAGCAGGCCTACACCATCAACGAGAACCTGCTCGGCCTGACCATGTCCGGCGGCGAGATCGACCGTTGGGAAGCCCCGGGCGAGGGTGCCCGCGGCTGGTGCGCACCGCGCAGCGAATGGCCGGAACAGGCCCTGACGGTCACCCTGAAGTTCGTCGAAGGCGAAGCGGTCGAGCTGGACGGCAAGGCGCTGCCGGGTGAGCAGATCCTGGCCAAGCTCAACAAGCTGTTCGCCCCGTACGGCGTGGGCCGTGGCGTGTACACCGGCGACACCGTGATCGGCCTGAAGGGCCGCATCGTGTTCGAAGCGCCGGGCCTGGTTTCGCTGCTGGCCGCGCACCGCGCGCTGGAAGATGCGGTGCTGACCAAGCAGCAGAACCGCTTCAAGCCGGACGTGGCGCGCAAGTGGGTGGAGCTGGTGTACGAAGGCTTCTACCACGACCCGCTCAAGACCGATATCGAGGCCTTCCTGAAGTCCTCCCAGGCCAAGGTCAACGGCGAAGTGGTGCTGGAAACCCGTGGTGGCCGTGTGGACGCCGTTGCGGTGAAGTCGCCGCACCTGCTCAACACCAAGGGCGCCACGTATGCACAGTCGGCCGACTGGGGCGTGGAAGAGGCGGAAGGCTTCATCAAGCTGTTCGGCATGAGCTCCACCCTGTACGCGCAGGTGAACCGCTAAGGCGATGCACCGGGGTGCCGGCCCCTGGCCGGCGCCTCGCAACGCCGATCGATGGTAGTGCCGGCCGCTGGCCGGCGCGTGGCACGGCTGGATCATTGCAGAGCCGGCCAGCGGCCGGCACTACCGATGTTGAACCCTACGGATACTCAGACACATGCTTGAACAGACACTCGATCACCTGCGGCAGCTCGTGTCCTTCGACACGCGCAACCCGCCGCGTGCGATCACCACAGGCGGCATCTTCGATTACCTGCGCGCGAACCTGCCCGGGTTCCACGTGGAGGTGCTCGACCATGGCGACGGTGCGGTCAGCCTGTATGCGGTGCGTGGCACGCCGAAATATCTGTTCAATGTGCACCTGGATACCGTGCCGGACTCGCCGCATTGGACGGCCGACCCGCACGTGATGCGGCGAGCGGACGATCGCGTGATCGGGCTGGGCGTGTGCGACATCAAGGGCGCTGCGGCGGCCCTGGTGGCCGCGGCCAACGCCAGCGATGGCGATGCCGCGTTCCTGTTCTCCAGCGACGAGGAGGCCAACGACCCGCGTTGCATCGCCGCCTTCCTCGCCCGGGGCATTCCGTACGAAGCGGTGCTGGTCGCCGAGCCCACGATGAGCGAAGCGGTGCTCGCGCACCGTGGCATCAGTTCGGTGCTGATGCAGTTCACCGGCCGGGCCGGGCATGCCTCGGGCAAGCAGGATGCGGCCGCCAGCGCATTGCACCAGGCGATGCGCTGGGGCAACCGCGCGCTGGACCATGTCGAGTCGCTGTCGCACGCGCGCTTTGGCGGGCTGACCGGCCTGCGCTTCAACATCGGGCGCGTGGAAGGCGGCATCAAGGCCAACATGATCGCACCCGCGGCCGAAGTGCGTTTCGGCTACCGCCCGCTGCCGTCGATGGATATCGATGCGCTGCTGGCCACCTTTGCCGGTTTTGCCGAACCGGAGGCCGCGGTGTTCACCGAGACCTTCCGCGGGCCCAGCTTCCCGGCCGGCGATATTGCCGAAGCAGAAAACCGCCGTCTGGCCGCGCGTGACGTGGCCGATGCCTTGGATATCCCGATCGGCAACGCGGTGGATTTCTGGACCGAGGCCTCGCTGTTTTCGGCCGGCGGTTACACCACGCTGGTGTACGGCCCGGGCGACATCGCCCAGGCCCACACCGCCGATGAGTTCGTGACGCTGGAGCAGCTGCAGCGTTACACCGAGTCCGTGCACCGCATCATCGCGCACGGCGCCTGATCGAATGACGCCGTCGTGGTCCCCCACTGACGGAACTCCCATCGCGGCTGCGGCCGCCTGCGACGATATCGAAATGCCTTCTTCCCAGCCCCACCGCCAGACCCGTCAGACCATCGTGCGCCTGCTCTCGAGCATGGCCAGCGCGAAGGAGATCAGCCAGTACCTCAAGCGTTTCTCGCAGCTGGACGCCAAACGCTTCGCCGTGGTCAAGGTCGGCGGCGCGGTGCTGCGCGATGACCTGGACGCGCTGACCTCCTCGCTGTCGTTCCTGCAGGAAGTCGGCCTGACCCCGATCGTGCTGCATGGTGCCGGCCCGCAGCTGGACGCCGAGCTCTCGGCGGCCGGCATCGAGAAGCAGACCGTGAACGGCCTGCGCGTGACCTCGGCCGAAGGCCTGGCGATCGTGCGCCGGGTGTTCCAGGCCTCCAACCTGCAGCTGGTTGAAGCGCTGCAGCAGAATGGCGCGCGCGCGACTTCGATCACCGGGGGCGTGTTCGAAGCCGAGTACCTGGACCAGGACACCTACGGCCTGGTCGGTGAGGTCAAGAAGGTCAACCTGGCCCCGATCGAGGCCAGCCTGCGCGCCGGCTCGATCCCGGTGATCACCAGCCTGGGCGAGACCCGCTGCGGGCAGATCCTCAACGTCAACGCTGATTTCGCCGCCAACGAGCTGGTGCAGGAACTGCAGCCGTACAAGATCATCTTCCTCACCGGCACCGGCGGCCTGCTGGATGAAGAGGGCAAGGTGATCGACTCGATCAACCTCTCCACCGAGTACGACCAGCTGATGCAGCAGCCGTGGATCCATGGCGGCATGCGGGTCAAGATCGAACAGATCAAGGACCTGCTGGATCGGCTGCCGCTGGAATCCTCGGTCTCCATCACCCGCCCGGCGGACCTGGCCAAGGAACTGTTCACCCACAAGGGCTCGGGCACGCTGGTGCGCAAGGGCGAGAAAGTGCTGCGCGCCACCCGCTGGGACGAACTCGATCTGCCGCGCCTCAAGCAGCTGATCGAATCCAGCTTCGGCCGCACCCTGGTGGCGGATTATTTCCAGAAGACCAAGCTGCTGCGTGCCTACGTCAGCGAGAACTACCGCACCGCGGTGATCCTCACCGATGAAGCGGAAGGGGTCTACCTGGACAAGTTCGCCGTGCTGGATGACGCGCAGGGCGAAGGCCTTGGCCGCGCGGTCTGGAATGTCATGCTGGACGAAACCCCGCAGCTGTTCTGGCGCTCGCGCAACGGCAACCCGATCAATCACTTCTATTACGCCGAATCCGATGGCTGCTACAAGCAGGGCCACTGGAAGGTGTTCTGGTTCGGCGCCGATGGCTTCGACCGCATCAAAGCGTACGTCGAGCATTGCGCCGCACGCACCCCCAGCCTGGAGGGCTGAACCCGATGAATCTTGCCGATTGGACCAAGGTCCCCACGCTGGCCGGCACCCATGCCCGGCTGGAGCCGCTGCAGATGGCGCATATCGATGGCCTGCGCGGCGCACTGGGGGATGGCACCTTGTCCAAGCTCTGGTACACCCAGGTGCCGAGTGCGAAGACCATGACCGCCTATGTCCAGGCCGCGCTGCAGGCGCAGGCCGAGGGCAAGGTGTTGCCGTTCGTGGTCCTCAACGATGCCGATGAAGTGGTCGGCACCACCCGCTACTACGATCTGGACGCCGAGGTGCCGCGCCTGAGCATCGGCTACACCTGGTATGGCGAAGCCGCCCAGCGCACCGGCATCAACACCGAAACCAAACTGATGCTGCTCACCCATGCCTTCGAGCGGCTGGAATGCCTGAGCGTGGTGTTCGAGACCAGCTGGTTCAACGTCACCTCGCGCACCGCGATCGCGCGGCTGGGCGCCAAGCAGGACGGCGTGCTGCGCAACCACAAGCGCCACCCGGACGGCACCCCGCGCGACACCGTCATCTTCTCCATCATCGATGCGGAATGGCAGGGGGTGAAACGCCACCTGCAGCACCGCCTGGACGCACACGCATGAGTACCAAGATCTTCACCGTCGGCATCGTCGGCGCACGTGGCCACACCGGCGCCGAGCTGATCAAGCTGATCGCCGCCCACCCGAGCCTGCAGCTGGGCTTCGTCTCCTCGCGCGAGCTGGCCGGCCAGCGCGTGAGCGATCACCACGGCGACTGGCAGGGTGAGCTGCAGTTCGAAAACCTGGATGCAGATGCCGTCGCTGCAAAGGGCATGGACGCGGTGATCCTGGCGCTGCCCAATGGCCTGGCCGCACCGTTCGTCGCCGCGCTGGATGCGGCCAGGCCGGACACGGTGATCGTCGATCTGTCGGCCGATCACCGCTTCGAGCCGAGCTGGTATTACGGCCTGCCGGAGCTGACCCGGGGCGACTACCTGGGCCAGAAGCACATCAGCAATCCGGGCTGCTACGCCACCGCGATGCAGCTGGCGATCAGCCCGCTGCTGCAGCAGCTGGCCGGCCCGCCGCAGTGTTTTGGTGTGTCCGGCTACTCCGGCGCGGGCACCACGCCCTCGGACAAGAACAATCCGGAACTGCTGCGTGACAACCTCATGCCGTATGCGCTGACCAACCATGTGCACGAGCGCGAAGTCACTGCGCACCTGCGCGTGCCGGTCGAGTTCATGCCGCACGTGGCGCCGCATTTCCGTGGCATCACCATGACGGTGAACCTGTGGCTCAACACGGTAGTCAAGCGCGAGGATGTGATCGCGCTCTACCAGAAGTATTACGCCGATGAGGCGCTGATCGAGGTGCTCGACGAAGCGCCGTGGGTCAGCCAGATCGCCGGCCGGCATGGCGTGCAGATCGGCGGCTTCGACGTGGCCCCGGGCGGCAAGCGCGTGGTGGTGGTGGCGACCCTGGACAACCTGCTCAAGGGCGCGGCCACCCAGGCCATGCAGAACCTCAACCTGGCGCTGGGTCTGGACGAACTGGCCTCGATCCCGCACTGATTCCCACGGCGCTGCGCGGCCCCCTGCGCGCGCCCTGACAACCCGGCGGAGCGACTCCGCCTATGGAGCAAGACATGGCAGACCTTCTGTGGCAGAAGCCCGGCGTGGCGGTAGACGCCAAGATCCAGACCTTCCTGGCCGGCGATGATGTGATCCTGGACCGCGAGTTCTTCCTCTACGACGTGGCGGCCAGCAAGGCGCACGCGCAGGGCCTGGAGAACATCGGCATCCTCGGCAATGACGAGCGCATCGGCCTGCAGCGCGAGCTGGACGTGCTGGCCGAGGATTTCCGCAGTGGCGCGTTCGTGCTGGATGAGCGCTTCGAGGATTGCCACTCGGCGATCGAAGCGCGCCTGACCGAGCGCCTCGGCGATGCCGGCCGCAAGATCCACACCGGCCGCAGCCGCAACGACCAGATCCTGGTCGCCACCCGGCTGTGGCTGAAGGACAAGCTGCTGCGCGTGGCCGAACTGAGCCGCGAGATCGCCAAGGTCTCGCTGGATCGCGCCGAGGCCGAGAAAGACCTGCCCGTGCCCGGCTACACCCACATCCAGCGCGCCGTGGTGTCCTCGGCGGGCATGTGGTGGGCCGGCTGGGCCGAGGCCTTCATCGACAACGCGATCCGCGCGCACGACACGTTCAACCTGGTCGATGCCAATCCGCTCGGCACGGCCGCCGGCTACGGCGTGAATCTGCCGCTGGACCGCGCGCATACCACTGAAGCGCTTGGCTTTGCGCGCATGCAGATCTCGCCGATCTACGCGCAGCTTTCTCGCGGCAAGTTCGAACTGGCGGCGCTGGAAGCACTCGGCGGCGCCACCCTGGACCTGCGCCGCATCGCATGGGACCTGTCGCTGTTCACCAGCGGCGAGTTCGGCTTCGTGGCGTTGCCGGCGCAGTACACCACCGGCAGCTCGATCATGCCGAACAAGCGCAACCCGGACGTGATCGAACTGATGCGCGCCACCCATGCCAGCGTGGCCGCGGCCCGCACCGAGATCGAGCAGCTGCTGTCGCTGCCCTCGGGCTACCACCGCGATCTGCAGAGCAGCAAGGGCGCGATCTTCCACGGCTTCGGCCGCGGCCTGGCCGCGCTGGAACTGCTGCCGGCGCTGCTGGCCAACCTGGAATGGCGCGACGACAAGCTGTGCGCGGCGATCGACTCGGGCATGTACGCCACCGATGTCGCGGTGGAGGCAGCCGTGGCCGGTGTGCCGTTCCGCGAGGCCTACAAGGCTGCCGCCGCGGCGGCGGACACGGCAGGGCAGGGGCGAACCCCCGAAGGCAGCCTGGCCGCGCGCGTATCGCCCGGCGCGGCGGCCGACCTGCGGCTGGATGAACTGCGCGCCCGCTGGGCGGCACTGGTGTGATCACGACGGCGGCCGCAAGGTCGCCGTTTTTGTAACGTCTTGCCGGGTGCTGCCCGGGAAAGGATCTCTATGAAAACCTGTTACCTGGTGATGGTCACCCGTACGCCGGACTTCCGCGATGAGGTCGGTGCCGAACACGCGCGTTTTCTCGATGAGGTGCGTGCCCGCGGGCAGCTGCTGCTGACCGGTGGCTTCACCGACAAGAGCGGCGGCGCTTACGTGCTGCAGGACATCGCTGACCTGACCGCTGCGCAGGCGCTGGTCGACAGCGATCCGCTGCTGGTGCACGGCAGCGCCACCGCCCGTATCCACGAATGGAGCACGCGCTGAGCGCGCCGACCACATGAACCAGCCCGTGCCTTCGCCGTTTACCGAACAAGCCGTCCCGCAGTGGAAACGCGCCGTACTCAAAGTGGGCAGCAGCCTGCTGGCCGCTGACGGCGGCGGCCTCTCGCCACGCCACGCGCTGGGCCTGGCCCAGTTCGTCTCGGCCAACGTATTGGCTGGGCGCGAGGTGGTGATCGTATCCTCCGGCGCGGTTGCGGCCGGCCGGGCAATCGTGCCGCGCGCGCTGGAAGCCGGCGCGGCGATGGCAGCGCGGCAGGCGCTCGCCGCGCTGGGCCAGGCACAGCTGATCGGGCTCTGGCAGCGCTTTTTCGAACGCCCGGTGGCGCAGGTGCTGCTGACCCATGATGACCTGCGCAATCGCCGCCGTTACCTCAACGCCCGCGCCACGCTCAACGAGCTGTTGCGGTTGGGCGCGCTGCCGGTGGTCAACGAGAACGACACCGTCTCGGTGGATGAGCTCAAGCTCGGCGACAACGACAACCTCGCTGCGACCGTAGCCGCGTTGATCGACGCCGATGTGCTGTTCATCGCCACCGATATCGACGGCCTGTACAGCGCCGACCCGCGTCGCGATCCGCAGGCACGGCCGATCCATGACGTGCCCGAGTTGACCGTGGAGGTCCTGGCGATGGCCGGCGGCGCCGGCAGTGGCGCCGGTACCGGTGGCATGCATACCAAGCTGGAAGCCGCGGCCAAGGCCGGGCGGGTGGGCATCGAGACCTGCCTGTTCAACGGGCGCAGTGCCGAGGTGGTGCGTGCGCTCAGCCAGGGGCGGTTGTTCGGCACCCGCATCCATGCCGCGCAGACCCGGGTGGCCGCGCGCAAGTACTGGCTGCGGCACGCGCCGCTGGAGCCGGGCGCGATCCTGGTCGATGCCGGCGCAGCCGATGCCCTGCGTGGCAAGGGTGCCTCGCTGTTGCCTGGCGGGGTGCTGGGCGCCGAGGGCGACTTCCGCCGCGGCGACATGGTCGAGATCCGGCAACGCAGCGAGTCCGGCGAGGTCTGCCTGGCCCGCGGCGTCAGCCAGTATTCGGCCAGCGACATCCGCCGCGTCGCCGGGCGCCACTCGCGCGACATCGAGAGCGTGCTGGGCTACAACTACGGTGGCAACGTCATCCACCGCGACGATCTGGTGTTGCTGTAAAGCGTAAGAACATCCACGGTAGAGCCACGCCATGCGTGGCTGCGCAACCTGGGTCCGTTCGACATCCCCCGGCCACGCATGGCGTGGCCCTACCGTTTTTTCCGAGGATATTGAGATGGTCGCCAGCTCCACCACCGACATCCGCAGCCAGGCGCTGGCCTGCCGGGACGCTGCCCGGCAGCTGGCGCAGTTGTCTGCGTCGGCCAAGGCCGATCTGCTCGACGCGATGGCCGCCGCGCTGGAAGCCGATACCGATGCGATTCTCGCGGCCAACGCCCGCGATCTTGCGGCGGCGACGGAAAAGGGCATCGGCACCGCGATGCTGGACCGCCTGGCACTGAACCCGCAGCGTCTGGCCGGTATCGCCGCCGCGCTGCGCGAGGTCGCTGCGTTGCCCGATCCGGTCGGGCAGGTGACCCGCGATGACGTGCGTCCCAATGGCATCCGGGTGCAGAAAGTGCGCGTGCCGCTGGGCGTCATCGCGATGATCTACGAAGCGCGCCCGAACGTGACCGCCGACGCCGCCGCGCTGTGCATCAAGGCCGGCAACGGCGTGATCCTGCGCGGTGGCTCGGAGGCGATCCACTCCAACACTGCCATTGCCGCCTCGCTCAAGCGCGCGCTGCGCGAGGCGGGCGTCGCCGATGCCGCATTGACCCTGGTGGAGGATCTGCGCCGTGAGACCATGCTTGCCCTGCTGCAGCTCAACGATGTGATCGATCTGGCGATTCCGCGTGGTGGGGAAGGGTTGATCCGCTTCGTGGCCGAGCATGCCCGTGTGCCGGTGATCAAGCACTACAAGGGTGTCTGCCATCTGTACGTGGACCGCGCCGCCGACCCCGCGCTTGCGCTGCGCCTGCTGGTGGATGGCAAATGCAGCCGACCCTCGGCCTGCAACTCGCTGGAGACGCTTCTGGTCCATGCCGACCTCGCGCCGAGCTTCCTGCCGCTGGCCGCGCAGGCACTGGCCGAGCGCGGCGTGCGGGTGCGCGCCGACGCGGTGGCGCGGCAGCGGCTGCCCGATGCCGAGCCGGCCAGCGAGGAGGATTACGCCGCCGAGTATCTGGATCTGATCATCGCCGTGCGCGTGGTCGATGACCTCGAACAGGCACTGATGCATATCCAGCAGTACAGCTCGGACCATACCGAAGTGATTGCCACGGAAGACGCCGCGGCAGCCGAGCACTTCGTGCATGCGCTGCGCTCGGCGGTGGTGATGGTCAACGCCTCCTCGCGCTTCTCCGACGGGGGCGAGCTGGGCCTGGGTGCGGAGATCGGCATCTCCACCACCCGCCTGCACGCCTATGGCCCGATGGGGCTGGAGGCGCTCACCGTCGAACGCTTCGTCGTCCGCGGCGAAGGCCAGACGCGCGCGTGACCCGGTAGAGCCGGCCGCTGGCCGGCTCCTTCGCATCCTGGCAATCCGTGGCGCCGGCCAGCGGCCGGCACTACCGGTCTGCCAACACCCGCGCGATTACCGGTATGCGACCGCCAATGCCCCCGCGGTGACCCGTACCGGCCGCGCGTGCTCGTCCATGTGCAGCGTCACCGACTTGCCATCGGCCAGCGACGCGGCCACGGCCACGCTCGCGCCGAGGTCGTGCGCCATCTCCTCGCGGGTCACATCGTCATGCGGCAGCCGGCGCTCCTTGCCGGTGAACCGCATGCGGTTGTACTCGGCCCAGGCGATCAGCAGCGCCGCGCAGCACACCAGCATCACCGGCAGCGCGATCACCACGAACGGATCGACCGTCTGCTTCTGTTCGTAAAGCTGCGCCCACGCCATCCGCCCGCCGAGCAGCCACGAGATCAGCGTTACCAGCGGTGCCCACAGGTAGAAGTAGAACGCCCAGAAGGCGATGGTCACAAAGCCCCAGGCGGTGCGCTGCAGGCGCGGTTGCTGGCGCGGTTTCTGGATCAGCCGCGAATCGAAGCGGCGGGTGGATTTGACGGTGTTCATCGGATACCCCGGTCAGGACTGACCCAGACCGCGCGCTTGCCACGACGTTTGAACAACGTCTTGGGGAACGCCACCAGGGTCGTGAACAGACTGATGAGCCAGTACGCCATCGGGTACCAGATCACCCAGAAGTAGTTACGTCCAATATGCGTTTCGTAACGGCGGTCGATGATCAGGCTGCTGGCGAACTGCATCAGGCAGACCAGGGCCAGGATCACGCCATGCCACTGCGGCAACAGCGTGGCGATGTACAGCTCCGGCGGCAGCACCATGAACTTGCCCACCGCCCACAGCACGATGATCGCCAGCATCGTGTAGGCCCACAGCACGCTGAGGATGTACTCCAGCAGCACGCCCCACATGCGGCGCTTGCGCCAGTGGAACAGCGAGCCGCCATGCCGCAGCAGCACTTCCACACCGCCCTGGGCCCAGCGCAGGCGCTGCCGCCACAGCCCTTTCAAGGTTTCCGGCATCAGGATGAAGCACAGCGCATTGGGCTCGTAACGGATGTCCCAATGGTCCAGCTGCAGGCGCCAGCTGATGTCGATGTCCTCGGTCACCATGTCATCGGACCAG
Organism: Stenotrophomonas sp. RG-453; assembly: GCF_033843685.1. NCBI lineage: Bacteria > Pseudomonadati > Pseudomonadota > Gammaproteobacteria > Lysobacterales > Lysobacteraceae > Stenotrophomonas > Stenotrophomonas sp. RG-453. The sequence goes on along the minus strand of NZ_JAMYED010000004.1, from coordinate 337,914 downwards.
TAACCGATCCGGTGAAGGGCCGTGCGACGGAACGCGGCGATCACCCCGGAGATGGTGAAGATGCGCCCGTACACCCGCTGCGCCCGCTTGATCATGCCGATGATCGAGGAGAACTCGGCCACCTGCAGCCGGCCAAGCAGGGTGGAGCGGTTGCGGATGCGCGGGTTGCCGGTGACCGCGCCCACGCGCGGGCCCGAGGTCAGGTGCCACACCATCCAGTGCGTGGCGTACTCCTCCAGCATCGCATCGCCATCGATGCATACCAGGAACTCCGAACGTGCCGCCAGCGCGCCCATGCGCAGCGCATTGGCCTTGCCCAGGTTGCGGTCCAGGTGCACCACCCGCAGCCGCGGGTGCAGGGCGGCCAGGGCATCCAGCCGCGCGCCGGTATCGTCGCTGCTGCCATCGTTGATGGCGATGACTTCGAAATCCGGGTAATTCTGCTTGAGCGCCGAGCCAATCGTGTCGTCCAGATTCTCCGCTTCGTTGTGGCAGGGGATCAGGATCGAGGCGAACGGATAGACATCCATCGGCGGCGGGTCATCACGGTCACGGGCCTTTCGCTCGCGCCGGAAGAAGTAATACAGGCCGCCGGACATCCAGAAGAACGCCATCACCATCGGGTAGAAGAAGGCGAACTGGAACAGCGCGTAGAGAAGAGGATGCATGGCGACCTCACTTTTCCTCGTACGGGAAGCTGCGGGCCGACATGGCCGCGCGGGCGTCATACGTGGAGGGACGTCCGGCGATGAAATCATCCGGATACCAGGCGAAATGACGCACGCCCTGCGCCTGTAGACGACGGATCTGCGCGCGCAGGCGGTCGCCGGGGATCGGCTTGCTGGTGCGCCAGTCCAGCGTCTGCAGCTCGAACATCGTCTGCGACAACTGCGGATCGTGCTGCTTCACCGCCACCACCAGCCGGTCCAGCCAGCGTTCCGGGCTGCGGCTGCCTTCCATCCACGGCATCGCCATCAGGGCGGTGTGGTCGTAGGCCTTGTTGAACAGGTCCAGGCGCTGGGCGAACCAGCCGGCGCTCTGCGGTTCCAGAACGGGCTGGGCATACAGGTTGCGCACGGTCCCCAGTTTCGGCCGCCAGCGTTGCGCGGCGTTGCGCAGCTCCAGGGTGAAGTCGATCAGCGCCTGTGTACGTGCGCCATCCTCGCCTTCGGGCGGCAACTGGGTCAGCTCGGTGTCGCGCAGGTAGGCGTCATCGTGGAAGAGCAGGCCCTCGAAGTACGAGTTGATCGCCAGGTCTTCGTAGATGTCATCGATGATCCTGCGGACCTGCGGCCGGGTGAAGTCCAGCCGGAAGATGCCGTCGCTTTCCGGGCTCTCGATGGCCAGGGCTTTGCGGATGGCCGGGTCCTTGAGCTCGTAACCCAGCACCGGCAGCCACGCGAACACCTTCACCCCGGCGCGGGTCTTGAGCTGCCACGCCACGCGGTTGAACAGGTCCGCACGCACCGGCAGATGCCGGTTGGGGAAGTACAGCGCATCAGCCGAGCCATTGCCGTCCGGATCGGCGAAGGCCTGCAGGAACACGTGGGTCGGGCCGATCTTCTTGACCCGGTCGATCAGCGCATCCAGGTTCTTGCCCTGTTGCACCGGGTCGGCATCGTAGACGGCATCCAGGTCGATCTGCAGCGCACGCATGCCATCGCGTTCCACATCCCGGCGCAGTTCGTAGGCCAACTGCACCACGGTCGGGTTGTTGGTCACCAGCAGGCGCGCCAGGCCATGCAGATCGGCTTTGACCGGCGTACTGCGCCCTTCCAGGTCGAACGACACCGGCATGCCCAACTGCTCGGCGATATCGTTGCTCAACGCGTTGTAGGCGGCGTACGGCCATACGATCGCCTTCGGGGTGACCCCGACATTGCGCTCGATGCGCTCCACGCTGCGGCCCAGGTCGGCGCGCAGGCGGGCTTCGTACTCGGCCGCGGTTTCATAGGCTTTGCGGGTCGGGTCGTAGATGCGCGTGATCACCGCCGGCGTGGAGTTGCCCTGCGGGTTGGACTGCACGCCATGGTGCAGATTGTCGGTGTGGCTGGCCAGTTCGATCAGCCCGCTCTTCTGCATCTCGCGCAGCTGCGCCTAGGTCAGGAAATCATCGCGGGTGAACGGGCGGTAGCCGTAATCGATCTGGCGCCCGGCCGGCATGTCCACGTAATCGGTGATCACGGCGACCAGCGCCGGATAGTTGTAGGCGCGCAGCAACGGGAAGACCTTGCTGTACACGCTGCGCAGCCCGTCATCGAAGGTCAGCAGCACCGGCTTGGGCGGCAGCGGGGTGCCACCCTGCGAGGCAGTGATCAACTGCGACAGCGACACCGGGTGGTAGCCATGCGCGGACAACCAGTCCAGGTGCGCAGCAAAGTTCTGCGTGCTGACGGCATACGCATCCGGGTCGCCGCGCTCGGCCACCTCGTCACGGATGTCGTGGTAGCTGAGCACCAGCAGGCCGTTGTCGGCGGCATCGAGTGCGGCCGGCGGCTGCTGTGCCTGTGCCGGCAGCACCACGGTGAGCAGGGCCAGCAACAGCCAGTGGGTCCAACGCTTCAAGTCCATGTGCCGCATGTCATTCTCCCCACCGCAGGCCGGCATCCAGGCCGATATGTCGTTCACGCTGTCCGTCATAGACCGGTCGCGACCAGCGGATGCCGTACTCGAAAATGCGGCCTTCGCCGAGCTGCCACTCGTGGCGGTACTCGGCCGAAGGCACGATCGCGCTGCCATAGCCCTGCTGCCAGTACTGCCCCACCGAGACCGTCAGGCGATGGCGGAAGTGGCGTTCGTAGTGACGCCACAGTTGTTGGTCCACGCGCAGCCCGATCTCCACCGAGTGGTCCTCGGATGGGTTGAAGTAGGGCACGTCGTCGCGGCTGCCGCGGCTGGCGTACAGGCTGCCCAGGCCATCCACGAACACGGTCGGCCGGGTCATCAGGCGTTGTTTGATGGCGGTGCTGACGGTATCGCGGCGATTACCGTCGTCGTAGCGGAACTGACTGGCGCCCAGGCTCCAGTGAGTACGTTCATCGCGGCGATAGTCGGCTGCCAGCGCAATGCTGTCGGCGGTGATGCCTGAGACGCGCGCCTGCATCGAGGCATCCGGATCATTGCGTGCGGCGGTGATGCCGGCATGCCATTGATCGCTGAACTGCCAGCCGAACCCGGCACTGAGGCCGGTATCGCCGATGTGGTCGTTGGCGCGGTTGACGAAGGCTTCGGCATCGGCACGCCCGTAGCGGTAACGGGTGCCCACGCCGATCCGCAGCGGGTCGATGGTCTGGTCCTGGAAATCCACACTGCGCCGATCGGCGAACGCGACCAGGCGCCAGCGGTCGTCCAGCACCGGCGACTGCACTTCAACGCCGTAGCGGCCGTCATCGTTGCCCAGCGGTGACGCACCGCCACCGCCGGAGCTGCGCCCGCCTTCGGCGTAGGCATGCCACTGCCAGCCACGGTGCGCGCGCCAGCTGCGGTCCATGCGCTGCACGGAGGGCTGGTTGGGGTAGGCAGCGAGCAGCGTGTCGTGGATGGGGCGCGCGAGGTCATCGCGCTGCACCTGCACGTAGGCGTCGTACTGGCCCAGCCGCGCCGGTACGTCGCGCGGGTCCAGCGTGTTGGCCATGCTGTAGCGCTCCAGCGCCCGCCGTGGCCAGCCACGCATCAGGTAGATGTTGCCCAGCGAGGATTGCGAGCCGGTATTGCCTGGCCCGATCTCGACCATCTTCTCCAGATCGCGCTGCGCAGTGGGCAGGTCGCCACTGTAGGCACGCACCATGGCCAGGTTGAGGTCGGCCTCGTAGCGCGGCCAGTTCGGATAGGGTGCCTTGGCACCGTTGGCCCAGCGCCACGCGGGCTCATCGGCCTGCCACTTCTTCAGCAGGGCGATCGCGGTGTCGGCCTGCTCGTCCTCCAGATACGCATAGGCCAGTTCCGAACGCGCCTGCGGCAGCGACGGGTCAGCCTTGAGTGCGGCTTCCAGCACCGGGATCGCCTCGGCCGGATGCTGCGTGGCCATCAGCGAATCGCCGACGGCGGCCAGCAGATAGTTCGGCACCGGGTGGCCCTCGGCGAGCAGCGTGCGGTACTCCTCGCGAACCTGCGCATGGCGGCCCAGCCGGTTGAGCAGGATCAGCCGGTCATGGCGGATCCGCAGCGGCGCCTGCTGCACGGTGGTGCCATCGCGTTCGAGGTACTGCTGCATCTGCACCAGCGCGGCATCGGCTTCATCCAGGCGGGTGTCCTCGCTGGGGCCATAGGCCAGGCTCCAGCCCACCAGCTTGGCCAGGTAATTGCCTTCCAGCCGTTCTTTCTGTGCCGCATCGAACAGGGTGGGGCGCGCCAGGTACAGCTGCCAGGCGCGGTGCGCGTTGCCGATGTCCGCCAGGGTCAGCACCTGCAGGCGATACAGCAATGCGTCGTCGGGCGACTGCACCCGTGCCCGCTCGATCGCCGCCAGTGCATCCAGCCATTGGGCATGGTCCCGGAACTGGCCGATCTCGGCCAATGCGTTGTCCCGCGCAGTGGCTGCAGCCGCCGGAGCGGAAAAAGCGAGTGTCGCGCATGCCAGGCCGACGCAGAGCGCCAGCGGCCGATGGTCGTACATGGAACCCCCCTTGGAGCATCCTTTCAAAGGTGTGTTGCGTCAAAAGTGTGACGCACATCACATGCCAATCGTGCCTGACTGCGCAGTTGTTGCCAAATCGTTAAGACGCGGGTACGACCCATCAGCCCCGGGGTGGAACCCGGAGGGGAGAGGCAAGTCATTGAATCGCTACAGATTCAGGCCATGTCGCAGCCAAGGACGGCGCACTGCATCGCGATGAAGCTGTTCAGCCGGCTGGCGACGCCAGAGGCTCCGAACGCTGCCCGGTGCAGCCCACCGGGTCAGTTAGCGACACGCTACGTCAGCAGTTGCGCACAACGCGTGTAGATGGACGCGCCAGCGGCGTTTACCACTGGTCTTCGAGCTTCTGCGGTTTGCAGGCGACCCATGAGGCGCACAACAGCACCACCGCGCACAGCACCAGGAAAGCAAACGGCAGGTGCCAGCCGTTGCTGACGGCATGCAGCCAGCCGAACAGGAACGGGCCCAGGCAGCTGAAGGCATAGCCCACGCCCTGCATGAAGCCGGACAACGCGGCAGAGCCGGCGGGCGTGCGGGTACGCAGGTTGATCAGGGTCAGCGCCAGCGGGAAGGTGGACGGCCCGATGCCGAGCAGCACCGCCCACAGCCACGGGGCCTTCATCGGCGCGAACAACAGGCCGGCGAAGGCGATCAGGAACGCGCTGAAGCCGATCAGCACCAGCCCGAACGGGTTGCGCAGGCGCACGGCCAGGGCCGGCATGGTCAGCGACGGCAGCAGGCCGCAGGCCGCGAAGATGGCCACCATGATGCCGCCGAAGGCCGGCGTCGCACCGGCTTCGACCACGATCCGCGGCAGCCAGGTGAACATCGAGTACGTCATCAGCGAGGTCATGCCGAACATCAGCGTCATGCCCCAGGCCAGCGGGGTTTTCCAGACCTTGCCGTGCGGCGCGCTGGACGGATCGTTGGCCGCGCTGATCGTGTCCGGGTGCGGCCGTGCACGCGAGAGCATCAGCCACGGCAGCGCCGCGGCCAGCGACATCAGCGCCCAGATGCCCAGCGACACACGCCAGCCCGCCTGCTGCGCGACCGGGACCGCCAGCAGGGCCGGCATCATCGTGCCGATCTGCAACACGGTGATGTAGAGCGTGCTCATGGTGCCCACGCGGTTGGCGAAGTAGCGCTTCACCAGCGGCGGTACCACCACGTTGCCGATGCCCATGCCGGCCAGCGCCACCACCGAGCCGAACAGCAGGCTGCCCACGCCGCCGGCCATCGACCGCAGCAGCAGCCCTACGGTGGCCAGGCTCATGGCCAGCAGGGCGGTCCGTTCCAGGCCCAGGCGACGCGCCACTGCCGGGGTGGTCACGCCGAACAGGGCGAACGCTGCGGTCGGCAGCATGCCAAGCACGCCGGTCATGGTGGTGCCGAAGCCGAAGGTCTGGCCGAGCACATCCAGCAGCGGGGTCAGTGAGGTGACCGCGGTGCGCAGGTTCAACGCGGCCAGCAGGATCGCGGCGAATGCAAGAAGGCGCCCGTGCAGCAGGGACTGGGACGGTGGGGTGGGGTGAGTCATCTGCATGTTTCCTGACAGGTGGCGCACCGCGGCCATGCCGGCGCGCGGGTGCAACGGCAGAGACCGGCCAGTGGCCGGCAGCTGCGGGGTAGGGGACTGGGCCGCTGCCGTAAGCAGGGCCAGGACTGGGCATTGTACGGGTTCGATCCCGACAGGTCGCGCAGGGTGGGGCGAGGTGATGCCGTGCCGACGCGACAGGCCCGGCCGCGGGAACGATGCCGCGCCGCGCGCAGTGCGGGGCGCTACGTGTGAAAACGCCTTCACAACAAGGGCCACGCGGTCCCCTTCCATGTGCGCTGCGTCAAAAAAATGACTATTTAGGAAAATCCCTACAAGCGAGCGGGTAGTTCTCTTACGGGGTGGGTGGGGTTTTTGACGGTTCTCATGTCGCGAATAGCTCTTAAATTGGCGGGCCTCCATAGGGGCGGTCTATAGCGAACGATGGTTCGTGCCAGCCCACGTTCGAGATCCTGCATGCCAAACACCGTACTACCCACCCCGGCTCGCGCCGGTTCCCATGGCGCTTCCCGGCGCACCCTCCTTCTGGCCCCGCTGGCGGCCGCGCTGGCCCTGGTCTATCTGCCGGCCAGTGCCCAGCAGCTGCCCGCCCCCGATCAGGAGCTGCTTCGCCAGCAGGAGCGCGAACGCGCCCTGCGCGAGCAGCTTGAAACCCGGCCCGATGCACGTCTTCAGGACGCACCGGTGGCCGCACCGGAGCGGCTGCCCCAGGACGAAGCACCCTGCTTCGTGATCAACCGGATCACCCTGGAAGGCGAGCAGGCCGACCGTTTCCAGTGGGCGTTGCCCGCAGCCAACGTCAAAGGCGATCCGGCGCTCGGCCGCTGCCTGGGCACCGCCGGCATCAACGTGGTGATGTCGCGGGTACAGAACGCGATCGTCGAGCGCGGCTACGTCACCACGCGCGTGTTGGCCCAGCCGCAGGACCTCACCACCGGCACGCTGGCACTGACCGCGGTGCCCGGCACGCTCCGCCAGATCCGTTTCGCAGAGGGCACCCATCGCGACGCCACCCTGTGGAACGCGATCCCGGCACGCAGTGGCGACCTGCTCAACCTGCGCGATATCGAACAGGGGCTGGAGAATTTCAAGCGCGTGCCGACCGCCGAGGCCGACATCCAGATCAGCCCGGCCGAAGGCGCCGACGCCGCACCTGGCCAGAGCGACCTGGTGGTGCAGTGGTCGCAGCAACGGCTGGTCCGCTTCAACCTCAGCCTGGACGATTCCGGCAGCAAGGCCACCGGCAAGACCCAGGCCGGTGCGACGATGTCGCTGGACCACGCGCTGCGCCAGAACGACCTGTTCTACGTCAACCTGAACCATGACGTGTTCAGCGGCGGCAAGCGCGGCACCAAGGGCTTCACCTTCCACTACTCCGTGCCGGTCGGCTACTGGCTGTTCGGCGCCACGCGCAGCGGCTACGAGTACGAGCAGACCGTGGCCGGCAACCAGCAGTCGTATCTCTACAGCGGCGAGAGCTACAACGCCGAAGTGCGGGCTACGCGCCTGCTGTTCCGCAACGCGAGCAGCAAGACCAGCATGTACCTGCGTGCCTGGGAGCGCGACTCGCGCAACTTCATCGACGACACCGAAATCCTGGTCCAGCGCCGGCGCACGGGCGGCTGGGAGCTCGGCCTGAACCACCGTCACTTCATCGGCCAGGCCACGCTCGATGGCACTGTCGGCTTCCGCCGTGGCACCGGGGCCTTCGGCTCGATCGCAGCGCCCGAGGAGCTGTTCGGTGAAGCCACCTCGCACCCGAAGATCTACTTCGCCGACGCGCAGCTGAGCCTCCCGTTCCAGCTCGGCCAGCAGCGCCTGCGCTACACCGGCAGCTGGCGAGCGCAATGGAACCGTGGCGGGCTGGTGCCGCAGGACCGCTTCGCGATCGGCGGCCGCTACACCGTGCGCGGCTTCGATGGCGAGATGTCGCTGATGGGCGAGCGCGGCTGGTTGATCCGCAACGACATCGGCCTGGCCCTGGGCGGCGGGCAGGAATTCTACGTCGGCGCCGATTACGGCCATGTCGGCGGCAGCGCCACGCAATGGCAGGTAGGCAATGACCTGGCGGGCAGCGTGATCGGCCTGCGTGGGTCGTATCGCGGCCTGTACTGGGACGGCTTCGTCGGCGCCCCGCTGAAGAAGCCCTCTGGTTTCCAGAACGCCTACACCGTCACCGGATTCACCCTGAGCTGGTCGTTCTGATTTCAGTGCGGGCGCGTTCGCGCCGCACCGACCGCACGCATACAAAGGAATTGTCATGAACAAGCATCTGTACCGCCTCGTGTTCAACCACGCCCTCATGCTCTGGCAGGTCGCTGCGGAGATCACCCCGCGCCCCGGCGGCGCCGGTACCGGGCAGGATGGCGATCGCACGGCGGCACTGCGCCCGATGGCGTTCGCGCTGTGGGTGATGCTGGGCTGGGTAGGCGTAACCGGCCTGGCGGCGGCGCAGGTGGTCGCGGACCCGAATGCCCCCGGGAACCAGCGCCCGACCGTGCTGGAAACCGCCAACGGCACGCCGCAGATCAATATCCAGACGCCGAGTGCTGCCGGTGTTTCGCGCAACACCTACCAGCGCTTCGATGTCGACCAGCAGGGCGCCATCCTCAACAACTCACGCGGCAATACGCAGTCGCAGCTCGGTGGCTGGGTGCAGGGCAATCCGTGGTTGGCCGGCGGCACCGCACGGGTGATCCTCAACGAGGTCAATGGCGCCAACCCGAGCCAGCTGCGCGGCTATGTGGAAGTGGCCGGCGACCGCGCGCAGGTGGTGATCGCCAACCCGGCCGGCATCGATTGCGATGGCTGCGGCTTCATCAACGCCAACCGCATCACCCTCACCACCGGCACCCCGATGTTCAATGGCGGCGCGCTGGAGGGATACCGCGTGCAGGGCGGAGCGATCCACATCTTCGGTGCCGGCATGGATGCCAGCCGGGTCGACTACACCGATCTGATCGCACGCTCGGTGCAGCTCAATGCGGGCCTGTGGGCGCAGCAGCTGCAGGTCACCACCGGCGCGAACACGGTGAGCGCCGATCTGGGCCGCGTGCAGGCGCAGGCCGCCGAAGGCAATGCGCCGCAGTACGCGCTCGATGTGGCCCAGCTGGGCGGCATGTACGCCAACAAGATCCTGCTGATGGGCACCGAGCACGGCGTGGGCGTGCGCAACGCGGGCAACCTCGGGGCGCAGACCGGCGAACTGGTCGTGACTGTCGATGGCCGGCTGGAAAACACCGGCAAACTGCAGGCGCGCGACGATACGCGTATCGCTGCCAGCGGCGGTGTGCGCAACGAAGGGCTGGTCAGTGCCGGGCGTGAACTGAACCTGCGCACCGGTCAGGATCTGGACAACACGGGTGGCCAGCTCAATGGTACCCGTCTGGACCTGGAGGCGGCGTCGCTGGTCAACCGCGGCGGCAGCATCGAACAGGCTGGCGTGCAGGCCCTGGCGGTGCAGAGCGGGCGCCTGCAGAACCGTGACAAGGGCAGCATCGGCGCACTGGCCCGGCAGGACGGTACGACGCCGACCTCACCGGGCGATGGCGACGGCACGGGCAGCCCGGGCACGGGAACCGGCAACGGAAACGGTGGCACCGATGGCAGCACCCCGGGCTCGACACCGCCGGCCACCGCGCCGCTCGCACAGGGCCGCGTGATGATTGCCGGCGTGCTCGACAACGATGCCGGCGCGGTCCTTGCCGGGGGTGATATCGATCTGCGCGCGGGCGACGTGGACAACGACGGCGGTCGCCTCGGGGTGCGCGATCTGGCCGTGGAGGGGGGCGGCCTGTCCAACCGGCAGGGCGAGCTGACCACGGGGCGCGACCTGCTAGTGCAGGGCCAGGCGCTGAACAACGACGCCGGCGTCATGAACGTCGGCGGCGCGCTGGATGCGCGCACCGCGCAGCTGTCCAACCGCAGCGGCACGATCGCCCACAGCGGCAGCGCACCTGCGCAGCTGCAGGTGGCGGGCACGTTCGACAACACCGGCGGCAGTCTCGCCAGCAACGCTGCCGCGCTGGCACTGACCAGCGCGGTGCTGGTGAACACCGATGGCAAGCTGATGCACGCCGGCAGCGACGGCCTGCAGCTCACCACCGGCATGCTGGACGGCCAGCGCGGCGAGATCGCCACGGCCGGGACACTCACCCTGCGCGCAGGGACGGTCGATCACCGCCAGGCGGAACTGCAGGCCGGCACGCTCGATGTCCAGGTTGATACGCTCGACAACCGTGGCGGCCAGCTGCTGGCCACGGGCAGCGAGGGCAACCGTATCGGGGCGACGAGTGCACTGGACAACGACGGCGGCACGCTCGCCAGCAACGGCGATCTGGCCATCGATACCACCTTGCTGCGCAACGCGGGCGGCCAGGTGCAGCAGGCCGGCAGCGGCCGTTTGGATATCAACGCCACAACGCTGGCCGGGGCGGGCGGCAAACTGCTGAGCAATGGCGCGCTGCAGCTGCAGGGGCAGGCGATTGATGTCTCCGGTGGCATCACCTCGGCGGCGCGCATGGCGATCGATGCAGGGCAGCTGGACAACCGTCGTGGCGAACTGATCGCCACCGGCACCGACGCGCTGGCCCTGCGGGTGACCAACGCGCTACTCAACGACAACGGCCAGATCATCGGTAACGGTGCGCTCGCCGTACAGGCCGGGAGCCTGGCCAACCGCGACGGCAAGCTGCTGGCGGCAGGTGAGGCGGCCTCCACGCTGCAGGTGAGCGGCGCGATCGACAACCAGCGCGGGACGCTGGCCAGTGCCGGTGATCTGAGCCTTCGGGCCGGCCAGCTGGACAACCAGGCCGGCACGGTCCAGGCGGCCGGCGACAGTGCATTGCAGCTGGACGTGGACGGCCTGCTCGACAATCGCCAGGGCGGCCTGGTCGCCTCCGGCGGTGCGCAGCAGCTGCGCGCCGGCAGCCTCGACAACCGCGGCGGCACCGTCAACGCGGGCGATACGCTGGACGTGGCGGTGACGCAGGCGCTGGACAACAGCGCCGGCACCGTCGCTGCCAACGGCACGCTGCAGGTGCAGGCCGGCCGCATCGTCAACCGTGACGCCGGCACGCTGGCGTCCATCGAGGGCGATGTCACGCTCGACAGCGCGAGCGATATCGACAACACCGCCGGTGTGATCCAGGCCGAACGTGCGCTCTCGGTCGCCAGCCAGGGACTGGCCAACGTGCGCGGCACCCTGGCCGGTGCATCCCTTGCACTGGACACCGGCCTTGGCAGCGTGGACAACAGTGAGGGCATCATCGCCGCCACCGCCGGCACGCTGGATGCCCGCAGTGGTGCGCTGGAGAACCGCGCTGGCCTGCTGCAGTCCAGTGCGGCGATGCGCATCGATACCCACGGCCAGCAGCTGGGCAATACCGACGCGGGCGCGCGCGGTGGCATCGTCAGCGGTGCCGGGCTGACCCTGCGTGCCGGTGAGCTGGACAATCGTGCCGGCCTTGTCCAGGCGCAGACGGCGCTGGACGCGCGGCTGGCCACGCTGGACAACCGCAGCGGCGGGCAGGTCGGCAGCGGGGCCTCACTGCTGCTGCAGGCGCAGCGCGTGGATAACAGCGGCGGCCGCCTGCAGGCGAGCGAGAATCTGACGCTGGATTTGAGCGGTGAGCTGGTCAACCAGGCCGGCCTGGCCGTGGCCGGTGGCGATCTGGTCGCCCATGCCGCGCGCATCGACAACCGCGCCACCGCTGGCGGCAGCACTGCACTCGGCCTGCAGGGCGGCAGCGTGGATCTCGCCGCCGCGCAGATCGACAACAGCACCGGCATGATCGCCGCCGACCAGCACATCGCACTGCAGGCCGGCGATGCACTGTTCAACCAGCAGGGGCTGGTGTCCTCGGCGGGCAGTCTGGACGTGCGCGCCGGCCAGGTCGGCAACGCCGATGGCACGCTGCTGTCGGCGGGCAACCAGGCGCTGCATGCCAACGCACTCAATGGCACCGGCCGGGTGTTGTCGCAGGGCGATCTGGTGCTGGCCTTGCAGCAGGATTACCGCAACGATGGCCAGATCACCGCCAATGGCAAGGCCACGGTCTCCACGCAGGGGCTGTGGACCAACGCGGGCAAGGTGCAGGCCGGTGATCTGGCGCTGCACGCACGCCAGATCGACAACCTCGCCAGCGGCGAGATCAGCGGCATCCGCACCCAGGTGCGCGCCGATGGCGTGCTCGGCAACCGCGGGCTCATCGACGGTGTGGATACCCGCATCGATGCCGATGTGATCCTCAACGTTGGCACCGGCCGCATCTATGGCGACCGCCTGTCGATCGGTGCCACGACCCTGGTCAACAGTGATGAAACGCTGGAGGGCGTCACCCGCGCAGCCACCATTGCTGCGCGTGAGCGCCTGGACATCGGCGCCGGCACCGTGGTCAACCGCGAGCAGGCGCTGATCTTCAGTGCCGGCGGTGGCGACAATGCACTCAACATCGGCGGTGCGCTGGATGCGCAGGGCCATGCAGTCGGTCGCGCCGGCTCGGTGCACAACGCCAGCGCGACCATCGAGTCGCTGGGTGGCTTGAGTATCGATGCCACGCGCCTGCTCAACAGCAACGAGCATTTCGCCACCACTGAAGTGATGGTGGTGGGCCCGACCAAGAAGCTGTACATCCAGCCCAAGGGCACGCCCGGCATGCATGATGCCAGCGAGTTCACCTGGTCCAGCTGGAGCCGTGCCGGCAAGTACTGGTGGAAGAACGGCAACGGCGACGTCAAGGACTGGACCCAGTACGACGTCACCCACACCGAGTACGAAACCCAGGTCACCTCCAGCGCGCCGGGTCGCATCATTTCCGGCGGCAACATGACGCTGCGTGGCGATGAGCTGATCAACGACAAGAGCCAGATCCTGGCCGGCGGCGCGTTGCTGGGCGATCTTGGCAACCTCCGCAACATCGACGCATTCGGCGAGTACCGGGTGCACGAGGAAGGCACCAGCCAATACACCTACAGTCGCTGGCGCGGTGGTTTCAAGCGCTATCACGAGCGCAAGTGGGACCGGAAGATCGCCTATCGCCCGGCCGATGAAGTGCGCACCATCAATCTGGGCGTGACCCGGACGGCCGAGCACACCCGCGACGGTGGCAGCGGCTACCAGGTGGGCGGGGTCAGCACCGGTTCCGTCGGTGGGCAGGTCGGGGGTGCGGCCGGTGCCGGTGCCGTGGGTGGGCAGCGCCAGGTGACCGAAGTCAGCGCCAGCGTGGCCTCGCTGGCCGGTCCCGGCAGCACGGCGGGCACCGGTGCGCAGGGCGCGGCGGGCAACCAGCCGACCGTGATCCGCACCATCGGCGTGGAGGCCGAACTGCCGCAGAGCAGCCTGTTCCAGAGCGGGCCGAATGCCGGCCAATACCTGGTCGAAACCGATCCGCGTTTTGCCGATTACCGCAACTGGCTCGGTTCGGAGTACCTGCTGCAGAAGATGGGCGTGGACCCGGCCAACGTGCAGAAGCGGTTGGGCGATGGGTTCTACGAACAGAAGCTGGTCCGCGATCAGGTCGCCCAGCTCACCGGCCGCCGCTTCCTGGATGGCTATGCCGACGATGAAGCGCAATACCGCGCGCTGCTCGACAATGCGGCCACCATCGCCGACGCATGGGGCCTGCGCCCCGGCGTGGCGCTGACCCCGGCACAGATGGCCCAGCTCACCAGCGACATCGTCTGGCTGGTCGAGCAGCGCGTCACCCTGGCCGATGGCAGCACCACCACCGCGCTGGTCCCGCAGGTGTATGTTCGCGTGCGACCCGGCGATATCGACGGCACCGGCACGCTGCTGGCCGGCCGCTCGGTGGAGCTGAACCTGCGCGGCGATCTGGTCAACAGTGGCACCATCGCTGGCCGCACCGCGGTGAAGATCGACGCGCAGAACCTGCGCAACCTGGACGGCCGCATCAGCGGTGACACGGTCAGTGCCAACGCGCGTACCGATCTGGACAACCTAGGCGGCCTGATCGATGCGCGCAGCGTGCTGGTCGCCAGCGCCGGCCGTGATCTGAACCTGGTCACCACCACCCGCAGCGGTCAGAACACCGCGGGGTTGAGCGACTTCAGCAGGACCAACATCGACCGCGTGGCCGGGTTGTTCGTGAGTGAGGCTGGTGGCACGCTGCTGGCGAGCGCGGTGCGTGATGTTCGTCTTGACGGAGCCGAGATCGTCAACGCGGGCTCCGGTGGGCAAACGGTGATCGCCGCCGGTCGCGACCTGTCACTGGGCACCGTACGGGAGGCGCGGCAGGAGAACAACGTGCGCAATGCCGACAATTATCTGCGCAGCGGGTACAGCCGTGGCGTTGGTACCAATGTCCGGACTGTCGGCGATGTCCAGCTGCAGGCAGGTCGGGACATGGAGTTGCAGGCAGCGACGGTCAACAGCGCCGAGGGTGCCCTGGTCGCGGTGGCGAGCGGCAACCTCAACATCGGGGTGTCCGAAGACAGTTACAACTGGAGCGAGGGTCGAAAGCACCGGCATAGCGGCCTGCTCAACACCACGACCCGCACCACCCGCGACAGCCTCGATGAAACCGTTGCCCAGGGCAGCACGGTTGGCGGGAACACAGTGGCCATCCAAGGACGCAACGTCACCATCACCGGCAGCGATGTGATCTCTGATGTCGGCACCACGATTGCCGCCGACCAGGATCTGGTGATCCAGGCCGCTCGCGAATCGGCGACGGAAAGCCACTTCAAGAAGAAGGAGCAGAGTGGCCTGATCTACAACGGTGGCGCTGCGATCACGGCCGGCACGCAGATGCAGAGCGACGACAACAAGGCCACGCGCAACACCGCGGCGGGGTCGACCGTCGGCTCGCTCGCAGGCGATGTCGTGCTGCTGGCGGGCGGGGCGTATCGCCAGATTGGCAGTGACGTCCTCGCGCCGGAGGGCGATGTGGACATCCACGCGCGTGAGGTCGCGATTCTGGAGGCCCGCGAAACGCAGACGACGGCGCAGGAGAGCAAGTTCAGGCAGGCCGGTCTCACTGTTGCGGTCACTGCGCCGGTGATCACTGCACTGCAGACCGCCGGCAACATGGCAAGTGCGACCAGCAAGACCTCTGACTGGCGTAAGCAGGCGATGGGTGCTGCGACAGCAGCGGGTGCGGTGAAGGAAGGCGTCGATGCGGTCGGCGCGGATCCAGGCGCGGCTGGCGGGTTGAACATTTCCATCACCGTGGGGGCCAGCAAGAGCGACAGCCGGACGACAACGCAGAGCGACACGGCGGCAGCGTCATCGATCCGGGCCGGCGGCGACGTCCGGATCAGTGCCACGGGCGCTGGCAACGCGTCGGATATCACGATTCAGGGCAGTGACGTAACGGCAGACGGCAACATCCGCCTCAAGGCGGACGGAGACGTCGCGCTTCTTGCGTCCCGTGACGTGATCGAGATGGAGCGCAAGAGCAGCAGCGCCAGTGGCGGCGTAGGCGTGGCCATCGCTGTGGGCTCGGGCGGTGCCAGTGCCGGCATCACGGCCAATGCCAGTGCTTCGCGGGGCAGCGGCAAGGGCGAGGACGTCTACTGGAACACGACGCACCTGACTGCAGGAGAGTCGTTGGTCATCGAATCGGGCGGCGACACCACGCTGCGTGGCGCGGTAGTTTCAGGTGAGCAGGTGGCAATGAACGTCGGTGGCAACCTGGCGGTGGAGAGTCTGCAGGATACCCACAGCTTCCACAGCAAGGACAGAACCGTCGGGGGCAGCGTCACTTTCGGTGCGGGTTTCAGTGGCAGTGCCTACATGCTCAACCAGAAGAGCGACAGTGAATTTGCCAGTGTCACCGAGCAGTCGGCCATTCGTGCGGGGGACGGCGGCTTCCAGATCAATGTGGATGGGACGACACAGCTTGTCGGTGGTGCAATCAGCTCCAGCGATGCAGCAATTGATGCCGGCAGGAATCGACTTCAGACAGCTGCACTGGTTGTCAGCGACATAGAGAACGCTTCGAGCGCGAAGGCCAGTAGCGGCGGAATCGGTGTCACCGATGAAACCTTCTCCGGCTTGTACGGCGCCACCAAGACGATCATCGGCAACAAGCTGATCCATGGCGACGCCAGTGACGGCTCGCAGGGGACAACCCGTGCGGCGATCAGCGATGGCGCTGTGTTGATCACGGATGATGAGCTCCAGCGCGCGCTGACTGGCAAGGGGGCAGAACAACAGGTGGCCGGGCTGAATCGCGACACGCTGAACGCCCATCAATCTGCCGCGCTGATGGATCTTGAGCGTCTCGAAGAGCGTGCCGCTGCGGAGCACGCGATCACCGGCGAAGCCTTCCGCCAAGGCACTGCCTGGACGACGGATCTGGTGCATAAAGCAGCGACGGAGCAAAGTCGCATTGTCCTGCAGACCTGTGAAGCGGGCGGGACCAACTGCCGTCAGACCGAACTGGCGTTGGAGGATGTCCAGGCCATTGACGGCAAGCTGTACATCTTCAACAACGGCATTTTCAACGCTGAGCCCTACGCGCTTGCCACAGGCGCGAAGCAGAACACCAATGAAGCCAACGCGTCCGGGGTGTATTACATCCTGAACCCTTACACCGGCAACAAGGTGGCCGAAGGGCTGTATGCGATGTACGACAAAGCCAATGGCATCCTGGGCAGCCTTACGGGCGTCATGCTGCCTGTGACGGCCGCATCGCAGGCCAACATTGCGCTGTTGGAGCGTGCCAGGGAGGAGGGATGGGAGTTCAATGCCGTCAATCACAGCCGCGGCAGCATGACCTTCACCAATGCGATGTTGCAGCTTCGAGGCGACGACCAGAAGATGTTCCCCATCGGCTACATCCTCTACAACGGGGCTGCAGCCAATGCACAGCAAGCGCTGGGGTTGGTCGGGTTGATTGGTGACGCCAGGGGAGAGGTATGGCAGAACACTCATCCGACGGACATCGTAGGCAGCTGGCGCGTCATTCTTGGCGGAAACCCGGCGACCTCCGAGAAGAATCAGGGCAGCTTCCCGGGGTCGCACAGTGCCTACGTGGGTTACCTGCCCGCGGACGGTACGGAGCTGCGGTCCATCACGGACAAGGTGTGGGGCATCGGTAAGATCAATCAACCTGTCAGGCAGGTCCCCAAACGTGAGGCTGAAAAACGATGATCAGGAAGTACACCTCGATGCTGGCGGCGGCCGCGCTTATCACTGTTGCCGGATGTGCCACGGCACCTGCGGCGCCGGGCCGGGTGGCCACAACGGACATTGGACCCGTTCCGGCCGGTTCCGTTCGCGTCATGCCCACCAAACAGCATTGGCGTAAGGCAGGTGCCAGCAAAGCCGACGCGGACCAGGCTCGGCAGCAATGCAGTCAGGAATTGCGGAACAATGAAGAGTACGCCGGGCTGCTGAAGGAGAGCTCGGTGATTACCAAGATCTGGCACGCTGATCGTACCGCTGCGCAGAAAAAGCGGCGCAAGGAAATTGGTACGCGGCTGAGTCAGCTGAGTGATGCGTGCATGACCGGGAAAGGATTCGAGTTCGTGCCTGGTGGGTTCCCGGTGGACTGAGTGCGGTGACCAGGATGCTGCTTTACCCCAGGCTGTTCATCTCCCGCGATCATTTCGCGTTGCGCATTTGTCGCACAATGACCGTGCTGGCCGTGCTGTCGGGCGTGACCGCTTGCGGCGCAGGCGGGTTGTGGATGAACGGCAATCCCGCTGCGACCCGGCACCTCAGCCCGCCGGGCCACGAGTGGACCCGGCCGGATGCGAGCGTCCTGGTACGCGACCTGGATTGGCAGGCGTGCGGTGGCCAACGAAGTGGGAACATTTCGGCAGACCGGCGAGGGGCTACTCCTCAAGAGGATGCCGAGCTTTCGCGCGAGAAACTCTACGCTGCGCAACGTTGCATGTTGGGAAAGGAGTATCACTACATCGGTTCCTGCGAAGGCGATATTCCGGGCCGCTATCCCGCCTGCCGGTCCGGTTCGGGGAGATTGCTGCATGATTGAGCCGTCTGCGCAACGACAGATCAGAGCGGCTGGAGCTGCATTGGCAGTCGCGTTGCTGTCCGGTTGCGTGATTGGCAATGGCCGCATCTGTGGGCCGCAGACACCGATGATCTACTGCGATAAAGCGGCGTATGAGCGGCTGGCCAACCCACCTTCATTGATGGAAAGCTGGCAGCACCCGTCCAATACACCTGAAGCGCGTCAGCTCGACTGGGTGTCCTGCGGGGGTACGGAGAAGGGGAACTATGCGGTGTTGCCAGGCACTACAGGTGCTGAGACGGCCGCGCGCTCCGGTGCGACATTCGATCAGATTCAACGTTGCATGATGGGTAAACAGTATCAGTACACCGGTACCTGCCAGGGTGAGATTCCCAGTCGTTTCCCTGCATGCCAGCGTGCGGAGGGGTCCGTGTCGCAGCGCTGATGCGCCGAGGCGTATGCGGTCCTCCATCCAGTGCGTATCACTATCCTTGGGAGCCAGAACATGCAGTCATTCTTTCGTCCACTATCTGGATCGTCTGCCCGCCTCGCGCTTGGTTTGACTCTCCTGGGCATCGCCGGCGCAGCGTGCGCTGATCCTGAGCTGCTCGAATCGCCGCAGTCGGCACAAGCGGTGCGATGCGCGGCCTTCTACATTGATGTTCCCTCGGCAGGCAATCCCGTGGCCAACCTCATGCTGGGCTCGGTGGTGAGCAAGGCTGCATGGATGGATCAGTTGAAGGCGCTCATGGCCCGTGGTGCCGAGCCACCGATGACCCGCCTGGTCGTCGCCGGTGAGAGCGAAGATGTCACACGAAAAGCAGTCCAGTCGGCGCTCGGCAGCTTCAAGCAGCAGCGCCTTTCCTATCTGACCCTCACGGTCGCAGGCCAGTCGCCGAAGATGCAAGGGCTGCAACGCAGCGCCGAGCAGCTTGGCATCACTTTCCGCGCGGCGACCCCTGAACGCTCGGCCGCATCACCCGAGGCACGGGCGGATGCGTATCTTCGGGGCGTGTGTGATTGAGCTGCACCCACGCGCCGTCACCGCCCTGTGCCTGGCCCTCAGCCTCAGCGCCTGCGGCATCGGCGGCATGTGGATGAATGGCGATCCATCGGCCAGCCGTACCCTCGTGCCGCCACGCGACACCTGGCAGAAGATGGGCAATGACGGCGCGGCCCGCGATGCCGACTGGCGCGAATGTGGTGGGGCCGCCAATGGTGGTTACCACGTCTCCACGCCGGAGAAGTCCAGCGCGGCGGTGATCCAGCAGGCCCTGGGCCGCACGTTCGATGATCTGCAGCACTGCATGATGCGCAGCGGGTACCGCTACACCGGCAGCTGCGAAGGGGAAATCCGCAGCCGCTACCCGGCCTGCCAATCGCCAGGCACAAAAAAACCCGGAGGACAGTGATGTCTTCCAGGCTTGATTGTGACCATCAGATGGTCGGGGAGACAGGATTCGAACCTGCGACCTCTACGTCCCGAACGTAGCGCTCTACCAGACTGAGCTACACCCCGTAAGGAGCCGCCTATTGTATCGATCCCGCCGGTCGGCGGCAAGGGGGGATCGCGTTTTTCACCTTCGGTGCCGTGTTGCCACGGCCCTTGATAAAGAAGCCTGGAAACGTGTTCCCAGGCTTCAATACGACCACCGAAGTGGTCGGGGAGACAGGATTCGAACCTGCGACCTCTACGTCCCGAACGTAGCGCTCTACCAGACTGAGCTACACCCCGAAGGAGCCGACAAGGATACGGTGTGAAGACCCGATCGGCAACCTTTTTTTAGCCTTCTTCGTGATCCGTACGGCTCTGCTCGCGGGCTTCGAACCACATGCCGTTGAGAATGGCCACTACCGAGGCCAGCCCTGCACCCAGAATCCAAGCGAAGTACCACATGGTAAGTCTCCTATGGCGCCGTGGGGCGCATCAGTAAGCGTTGGGGTTGTCGCTCATGTCTTCGGCCGTGGTCTTGCCCTTCATCACGCGGTAGACCCAGGAGGTGTAGGCGATGATGATCGGCAGGAAGATGGCCGTGGCGATGAGCATGATCCCCAGGGTCAGGTGGCTGGAGGAGCTGTCCCAGACGGTCAGGCTGGAGCCCGGCTGGCTGGAGGAGGGCAGCAGGAACGGGAAGATTGCAAAGCCGACGGTCAGGATGATGCCGGTGATCGAGGCCCCCGAGGCCACGAAGGCCAGGCCGCCACGGCGGGCCCGCAGCAGTACCGCGCTGGCCAGCGCACCCACCAGCCCGAGGATCGGGGCCAGCAGGGTCAGCGGCATGCTCTGGTAGTTGCGCAGCCAGCCACCGGCCACCGCACCGACGGCAGCGGTCTTGAGCAGCGGGTTGGTCGGGCCATCGGTGACCACCTGCGAGGTGATCTGGTAGCCCGGCAGGCCGAAGGCCACCCAGACGCCGGCCAGGGCGAACAGCACGAAGGTCAGCACCGCCGCGACGCTGCCATAGCGGGCCGAGCGCTCGGCCACCGGGCCGTCGGTCTTGAGCACCAGCATCGCCGCACCATGCGAGACCACCATGGCCACGCTCACCAGGCCGGCCACCAGGGCGAACGGGTTGAGCAGGCCGATCAGGGTGCCGGTGTAGAAGATGCGCATGCTGTCATCGAAGTGGAACGGCACGCCGACCAGCACGTTGCCCACCGCCACGCCGGCGATCAGTGCCGGCAGCAGCCCGCCGACGAACAGCGCACGGTCCCAGTTCTCACGCCAGCGCTTGCTGGGCATCTTGCTGCGGTACTTGAAGGCGACCGGGCGGAGGATCAGCCCGAACAGCATCAGGAATACCGCCAGGTAGAAGCCGGAGAAACTGACCGCGTACAGCGGCGGCCAAGCGGCGAAGATCGCACCGCCACCCAGTACCAGCCACACCTGGTTGCCTTCCCACACCGGGCCGACGGTGTTGATAACCAGCCGGCGTTCGTCATCGGTCCGGGCCACGAACGGCAGCAATGTGCCCACGCCGAGGTCGAAACCGTCCATCACCGCCCAGGCGATCAGCAGGATGCCGAGCAGCAGCCACCAGATCACGCGGAGCGTGGTGTAATCGAGTCCAATGAATTCCATCTGGGTTCTCCTGCCTTACGCCCGACCGTGGGTCGGCGCAGCGGCATTGGGGGAAAGGGACGTGGCTGCAGCCTGCAGCGACGGCAGGATGTCGTCCGGGCCCTTGCGGATCGCCTTGAGCATCAGCTTGACTTCGATGACCAGCAGCACCGTGTACAGCCCGGTGAACACCGCCAGCGTGGTCAGGATTTCATGCAGGGCCAGGCCCGAGGCGGCGTAGAAGGTCGGCAGCACGCCGTCCACCGCCCACGGCTGGCGGCCGTACTCGGCCACGAACCAACCGCATTCGATCGCGATCCACGGTGCCGGCAGCGACCACAGGGCGAGCTTGAGGAACCAGCGCTTGTCCTGGAAGTTGTGGCGGCACGAGTAGTAGAAGGCCAGCGCGAAGAAGGCGATCAGATAGAAGCCCAGCCCGGCCATGATGCGGAAGGTCCAGAACAGCGGGGCGACCCGCGGCACGGTGTCCATCGCGGCCTTGGAGATTTCTTCCGGGGTGGCGTTGAGGATGTCCTCGCGGTAGCGCTTGAGCAGCAGGCCGTGGCCCAGATCCTGCCAATGACGGTCGAACATCTCACGCGCTTCGGCGTCGTTCTTGTCCTTGCGCACGCGTTCCAGCGCGCCGTAGGCCAGCTGGCCACCCCGCACGCGGTGCTCGGCACGTTCCACCAGCTCCAGGATGCCCGGGATCGGCTGGTTCAGCGAACGGGTGGCGATCAGGCCCATCAGGTAGGGGATCTTGATCGCGTAATCGTTCTGCTGGGTGGTCTGGTTCGGAATGCCGAAGGCGGTGAAGTCGGCCGGGGCACGCTCGGTTTCCCACATCGCTTCGATCGCGGCCAGCTTCATCTTCTGGTGTTCGCTGGCGGCATAGCCGCTTTCATCACCCAGCACCACCACCGACAGCGAGGAGAGCAGGCCGAAGGCGGCCGCCACCGCGAAGGAGCGACGGGCCATGTCCTTGTGCTTGTTGCGCAGCAGGAACAGGGCGCTGATCGACATCACGAACACCGCACCGGTCACGTAGCCGGCGCTGACCGTATGCACGAACTTGGCCTGCGCCACCGGGTTGAACAGCACGGCGGCGAAATCCACCACCTCCATGCGCATCGTTTCCGGATTGAAGATCGCGCCGGTCGGGTTCTGCATCCAGCCGTTGGCGATCAGGATCCACACCGCCGAGAGGTTGGTGCCCAGGGCCATCAGCCAGGTCACGGTGAGGTGCTTAACCGGGCTCAGGCGCTTCCAGCCGAAGAAGAACAGACCGATGAAGGTCGCTTCCAGGAAGAACGCCATCAGGCCTTCGATCGCCAGCGGGGCGCCGAAGATATCGCCGACATAATGGCTGTAGTACGACCAGTTCATGCCGAACTGGAACTCCATCACGATGCCGGTGGCGACGCCGATGGCGAAGTTGATGCCGAACAGCGTGCCCCAGAACAGCGTCATCTGGCGCCAGACCTGTTTGCGGGTCATGACGTAGACGCTCTCCATGATGGCCACCATGAACGACAGGCCAAGCGTGAGGGGAACGAAAAGGAAGTGGTACATCGCGGTCAGAGCGAATTGCAGCCGCGACAGTTCTACGACTGTCTGATCAATCATGGCCTGGCTACCTCGTTGGGTTTTGCCGTTTCAGGTGGCGGGAAGGGGGGTCTACGGGGTGAATTCTGTGACCAGCAACTTCAAACAGCCTTGATTCAGATCAATGTACAAACGCACTCGCACGGGGATCGTATGCCATCCCGCCCCTGCGACCGCTGGCCGCACGGGGGCGGGGCCAGCACCTACTACAATCGACGGAACCTCCCTGTGGCCGCCAGTGACTTGTTTTGAGCATACCCCCCGACGCGTCGATTGTTGAGACAACCGCCCTGCGCCGGCAGCGCCTGCACTGGCTGGGCGGGCTGGCCGCCGCCGCGCGCGGCAAGCAACGCCTGGCGGCGATCTGCATCTGCCTGTCCGGCGCGCTGCTGATCGGCCAGGCGGCCGCCATTGCGTGGCTGATCCAGGCCGTGCTGGTCGATCACCGCCCGCTGGCCGAGGCAACGCCGGTCCTGCTGGGGCTGCTGGCGGTGCTCGGCATCCGCACCCTGTTGGGCAGCGCGACCCAGGCTGCCGCTGGCGATGTTGCCGATGCCGCGCGGCTGGCCCTGCGTGAACGGGTGTATCAACGGCTGCTTGGCCGCGGTCCGCTGTGGCTGCGCCAGCAGCGCACCGGTGAGCTGGGCGAACTGATGCTGGCTCACGCCGATGCGATCGAGAATTATTACGCCGGGTACCAGCCGGTCCGCATCGAAGTGGTGGTAGTGCCGCTGCTGATCGCGATCGCCGTGGCCTGGACCGATTGGGTGATCGCGCTGATCCTGCTGTTCACCGCGCCGCTGGTGCCGTTCTTCATGATGCTGGTCGGCTGGGGCGCTGAAGCGGCCGGGCGCGCGCAGTTGGGCGAACTGGCGCGGATGAGCGGCCACTTCGCCGATCGCATCAAGGGCCTCGGTCTGCTGCGCCTGTACGGGCGCGGCGAGGCCGAGCTGGACGGTGTGGCCAGCGCGGCCGAAGGGGTGCGCGAGCGCACCCTGAAAGTGCTGCGGATCGCTTTCCTCTCTTCGACGGTGCTGGAGTTCTTCGCCTCGGTGAGCGTCGCGATGGTCGCGCTGTACCTGGGCCTGAGCTACCTGGGCCTGATGTCGCTGCATGCGCAGGTGCCGACCCTGGGCGTGGGCATGTTCTGCCTGCTGCTGGCACCGGAGTTCTACGCGCCGCTGCGGCGATTGGCCGCGCACTATCACGACCGCGCCAATGCGCTCGCCGCCGCGGCGGAAGTGGAGCGCCTGCTCGGCGAGCTGCCTGCCGCAGCCGTTGTCGATGACGCACCGCCCGCCACCGCGCGCGCGCCGGAGCTGTTGGAACAGCACGCGCCCCCGGTGGTCGTACGCGACGTGAGCCTGCGCCCGCTCGGTGCGCACCACGATGTGGTGCAGCACCTTTCGTTCCAGATCGAACCGGGGCAACGCGTGGCGCTGGTCGGGCCCAGTGGCAGCGGCAAGAGCACGCTGCTGGAAGCGCTGGCCGGGTGGCTGCCACCGCGCGAGGGCAGCATCGTGCTGCGCCCCGGGCTGGACGTGGGCTATGCCGGTCAGCGCCCGTATCTGTTCCACGGCACCATCGCCGACAACCTGCGCCTGGCCGCGCCGGGGGCGACCGACGCGCATCTGCACGCGGTGGCCGAGGCGGCGCAGGTGATGCGCTTCGCCGCCGCGTTGCCGCTGGGGCTGGACACGGTGATCGGCGAGCGCGGCTTCGGCTTGTCCGGCGGCGAGGCGCGCCGGATCGGCCTGGCGCGGCTGTTGCTGCGCGATCCACACCTGCTGCTGCTTGACGAGCCGACCGCCTTCCTCGATCCGGAGACCGAAGCCGATCTGCTGCGCACCCTGGCTGCCTTCGCGCGTGGGCGCAGCGTGGTGATCGCCACGCACAGCGAAACCGCCATGCGGTGGGCCGACACCCGCCTGACATTGACCGCCGGCGGTGCACGCCTGGCCTCGGAGGTGTCGCCATGAAGGCTGCCCGGACCGATTCGCTGAAGGGGGTGTTCGCCCGGCATCGCGGCCGGTTGCTGCTGACCGTGCTGCTGCTGTGGACCACGATGCTGGCCGGTACCGCGTTGCTCGGGCTGTCCGGTGGGTTCCTGACCGCCGCCGCCTTGGCCGGGGCGGCCGGGCTCGGCAATGGCTTCAACTTCTTCTCGCCCTCGGCGGGCATCCGCGGGCTGACCATGGCGCGGATCGTGTCGCGCTACTTCGAAAAGCTGGTGGGCCACGATGTCACCCTGCGCATCGCCCGCGACCTGCGCGTGTGGTTCTTCCGTCGCGCGCTGCCGCTGGCGCCGGCCCGTCTGGCGGGGGTGCGCACCGGTGAACTGCTGGCGCGCCTGATGTCCGATATCGGCGAGGTCGACGGCCTGCTGGTGCGCGCGATCGGCCCGCTGCTGGCGCTCGGTGGCATCTCGCTGGTCGCGGTGGTGGCGGCCGGCATCATCTATCCGCCGGCGGCCGGCCTGCTGGCGCTGCTCGCAGTGCTGATCGGCGTCGGCGTGCCGTGGTTGACCGTGCGGGGCGCCGCGGACCAGGAGCGTGACCGCGCGCTGCACCGCGCGCAGCTGCGCACGCAGTCGTTCGAAGGCCTGGAAGGCGCGGCCGACCTCGCCGCGCTGCAGGCGCGCCAGCATTGGAACCAGCGCGTGCTGGTGGCCGCCAAACAGCTGAAGTCGCGCGACAAGCGTCGCCGCTGGCGGTTGATCAGTGGCAATGCGCTGCATGGCCTGTGTGGCGCGGGGGGGCTGGTGGCGATGCTGTGGCTGGCCCTGCACGCCTTCGAGCGTGGCAGCGTGGATGCCGCGCTGGCGGCCGCACTGGTGTTCCTGACCGTGGCACTGCTGGAGCTGTGGGCCGGCATCGGGTTGGCCTGGCAATCGTGGTTGTCCGGTCGCGTCGCCGCGGTGCGGCTGGAGGCCATCGTGGATCAGGCGCCGGGCGTGGTGGAAGCCGATGCGCCGGTGGCCGTGCCATCCGTACCCGCAACGCTGCGGTTCGAACAGGTGGTGTTCCGCTGGCCCGGCCAGGCGCGCGTGCTGCTGGACCATGTGCAGCTGGAGCTCGCGCCGGGCGAACGGATCGCGATCCGCGGTGACAGCGGCAGTGGCAAGACCACGCTGTCCTCGTTGTTGCTGCGGCTATGGGATCCCGAGGCGGGCAGCGTGCGTTACGGCGATGCCGATATCCGCGGATTCGCGCAGGCCGACTGGCATCGCCAGATTGCCTGGCTGCCGCAGAATGCGCCGGTGTTCGCCGGCACGGTGGCGGACAACCTGCGGCTGGGCGATGTAGCGGCCAGCGACGCGCGCCTGTGGCAGGTGTTGGCAGAGGTACGACTGCAGGCGTGGGCCGAACAGATCGGCGGGCTCTCGGCATGGGTGGGCGAGAACGGCGCAACCATGTCCGCCGGGCAGGCGCGGCGCCTGGCGCTGGCACGTGCGCTGCTGCGCGATGCGCCGATCCTGCTGCTGGACGAACCGACCGAAGGCCTGGACGTGGATACCGCGCATGCGCTGCTGCAGGACATGGTGGCGGCGCTGGGCAATCGCAGTCTGCTGATGATCACCCACGACGAACTGCCGGGCGGCATCGTGCATCGCAGTTATCGTTTGCGGGATGGAAAGCTGACATAAGCCTTCTTCCTGCAGGGACCGCAGGAAGCACAGTGCCTGCGAACTGTCTGGCCAATGCAATGCGCTTGACCTAGGATCGTGGTTCAACGTGAACAAGGATGTTGAGCATGAATCGCAGGGTCGCATTCGTCTTTTTGCTGGGTCTCTTCAGCGGTGGCGCTTCGGCGGACACCGTCTGGAAAGGCACCAGCGTGAATTCGATCACATCGGGCACGGGCGACATTCTGGAAACCCAGGGTGGGGCGCTCAGCGTGTCCGCCGAATCGACCGGCACGGAAAACTTCGTCGGCGCCATCACCGCGATGGATGCAGCTCCTTACCGGGGCCGGGAGGTGGTTCTGGCCGGCACCATGTCGGTCAAGGATGGCGCAGGCCGTGCCGCGCTGTGGATGCGTGCGGACGGGGCAAACGGCCGATTGGCGTTTGCAAGCTCGGCTGGCACGCCCGTGCGCGCCGGTGAGGGGCCACAGGCGAGAGAACTCCGGCTGTACATTCCGTCCGGAACGACCAGCCTCAAGCTCGGTGCAACACTGGACAGTGCCGGGCATGTCGTTGTCGAGAAGATGACGCTGACGGCGGAGGCGGCCACGTCGGGCGGAGTTTCCGCCTATGACATGGTGGAGTACGCCCTCGCTGCCATTCGCGACAATGCGTTGAACGCCGCGAACGTCGATTGGGAAGCCGAGCAGCAGACGCGTCTGACGCCGGCACTGAAACGCCTCCCCGCACAAGAGGCCTATGGCAGCATCAGAGCGGTTCTGGATCTGCTGGCAGATCGCCATAGCTTCCTGCAACACCCCAGGGAAGCCGCCGCCTACCGCCAGTCCGCTGTTGCATCGAGAGACATCGAGGCCAGACAGATGCAGGACATCGGCTACGTCCTGGTGCCGGGCCTGCGCGGGACCGAAGCCACTGCCGCTGAAGCGTTTACCACCGGGCTCTGTGAGCACATCGAACGATTGGCGCCGACGTCACCCAAGGGCTGGATCGTCGATCTTCGCCAGAACACGGGCGGCAACATGTGGCCGATGCTGAGCGGGCTGCACGCGTTGCTGGGCAACGGAAGCATCGGCGCATTCCGGGACCGGGAGGGCGTTGCCACCGCGTGGCGCCCACGCGCCGGCCGTGCCTGCTCAGTCGACCTTTCCAGCAGCCGCGTGGCCGTTCTCGTCGGCCCGAAGACGGCAAGCTCTGGAGAAGCGGTGGCCGTCGCCTTCCGGGCCCGCCCTGGCACCCGATTCTTCGGGCAGCCGACGGCCGGTCTCGCAACGGCCAACCGTTCCTATCCGCTGCCTGATGGTTGCGCGCTGCGGTTGACGAGGGCCGTGATGCTTGATCGCTCGGGTGAAGCCTATCTGGACGGGATAAAACCCGAGGAGCGCGTTTCAAGTGATCAGGACGCCATCGACATGGCGGCTGCGTGGCTTCGCTCGTCGCCATGAAGCAGCGCTGCGTGCACGCAATGTTCCAGGGTCATGCCCGCAGCAGCACCGCAAGCGCCGAGACGTTGGCCAGCACGCACAGGGCGAACACCCATTGGAAGGCGCTCTTGCGATGCTTGTGGCGGAACACCGACTGGCCCAGCAACGCGCCAGGCCAACCGCCCGCGAAGGCCAGCAGTTGCAGGGTGCGTTCGGGTGTGCGCCAGTTGCCCAGGCGTGCGGCACGTTTGTCATGCCCGTAGAGCGCAAAGGCGACAGCACTGGTGAGTGCGTACCATGCGGCCAGCCACTGCGGTAACAGCCCGGTCACCGCCATCGCGATCACCGCGCCGATCACCGCCAGCGCCAGATAGCGGCGCGCGCGCGTCACAGCCCGTGCAGGAAACCGCTGACCGCCGGCCCGAACCGGGCGAAGTCGACCAGGAACGCATCGTGGCCCTGCGGCGAATCCAGCCCGATGAACTGTGCGTCGGCACCACCGGCGCGCAGGCCATCGGCGATCTGCTGTTGCTGCTGTACCGGGAACAGGATGTCGGTGTTGGCGCCGATCGACAGCGCCTTGTCCACCTGGATCTTCGCCAGCCCGGCCATGACGTCGCCGTCGGCGTATTCGGCCAGGTCGAACCAGTCCATCGAGCGGCTCAGGTACAGATAGCAGTTGGGATCGAAGAAGCGCACGAAACGGCGTGCGTGTCCCTCCAGATAGCTTTCGACCTGGAACTCCAGGCCGAACGGATCGTCATCGGCCTGATCCGAATCCAGGCGCACGCGGCCGAAGCGGCCGTCCCATTCCAGGGCGGACCGGTACGTGATCACGCCGAGCTTGCGCGCCATGCGCATGCCCGATTCCGGATAGGCCTGATCCGTATAACGACCGCCATTCCACTGCGGATCGAGCCGGATCGCTTCGCGCTGCAGCGAGCGGATCGCGATCGAGAACGGCAGCGCCTGGGCACTGCCGGAAATGTTGATATGGCTGCGTGCGATGCCCGGATGCAGCAACAGCAGCGCCAGCGCGGTCATCCCGCCCATCGAGTTGCCGATCACGCAGGCCAGTTCGGTGACGCCCAATGCGCGCACCACCTCCACCGCCGCACGCGCGCCATCTTCGATCGACAGCTCAGGAAAGCGCAGGCCATACAGCTCGCCGGTGGCCGGATCGATGCTGGCAGGGCCGGTCGATCCCTTGCAGCTGCCCAGCGAGTTCACGCAGATCACGAACCAGCGATCCGTATCGATCGGCTTGCCCGGGCCGACCATCGCCTCCCACCAGCCGGCGGCCGGGTTGTCGGCGTTGGCCGCGGCATGCGCATCGGGGGAGAGCCCGGTGACGATCAACACCGCATTGCCGGCGTCCGCGTCGAGCGTGCCCCAGGTTTCGTAAGCCACGTGGGCATCGCGCAGCTCACCGCCGCGCTTGAACGCGAACGGCGAGGGCAGGGCGTGGTAGCGGGTGCCGGGGGGAATGAATTCAGTCATGCGCGCATTTTAGCCGGGCGCCGCGATGGCGCCGTGGTGGTGGGCGGCACGCTGCGTCGCGGCCGCGCACCGATCAAGGGCGATCAAACACCAGTGGCACCGGCCCGGCATGCGGCAGGCGCACCCGTACCGGGGCGGTTTCCACATCGTCCGGCTGGCGGTTGGCCTGGCCCGAACGGGACAGCCGCGCCAAGACCTCCACCTCCTGCACCTGCGACAGCGTGCTGGTCGGCATCGGGCTGTCGCCATCGCCGAGCGTAACCAGCAGCGGCAACCGGCTGGCCGGGTGTTTCTGCACGGCGATAGGCATCGGCGGGCCGTCCGGCGCGCGCGCGATCACGAACACTGTGGCGTTGGCCAGCGCCGGATCCGGAGCGGTTTCCGACGCGAACCGCACCTGTACCGCGAGCGCGTGGTTCCCGGCCGCCGCAGGGGCCGCCGTCTCCGGCAGGGGCGGGAGGCCGGCATTGCCGCGCGCGATGGCGATCTGCTCGCGCAGCGCGCGCGCCGCGCCCGGCTCCAGCCGTGGCAGCAGGGCTTCCCAGGCGGCCGCAGCCTCGGCGTCCTGCCCGCGCTGACGCAGCGCGATGCCGATCAGCCAGCCAGCACGTTCGCTCTCCGGCGCGAGCGCGTTGGCGTGGCGCAGCCACTGCAGGGCCTGGTCATCGAATTGTTTGCCCGGCGCTGCCTGGGCCCGTGCCTGGGCCGCTTCGACCAGCACGCCAGGGTCGTCCGGCGCGAGCCGCACGGCCCGGTCGAACGCCGCCGTGGCCTCGTCCAGCTTGCCCAGCGCCAGCTGCGAGCGGCCGAGCAGTGCCCAGCCATCGGCGCGTTGCGGATCTTTCGCCAGCGCCTGCTCCAACGCCTGGACGCCATCTTCCAGCGTGGCGGGCTCGTCGTTGGCCGCGGTCCGCTCGGCGGCATCCGGCGTGCCGACCAGCAGGTACAGCGCGCCACCGGCCAACCCAAGGGCCAGCATCGCGATCACGAAGGGGCCGCGTTGGCCGCCTGCACGCAGCGGCCGCAACACGAGTGCAGCGACGACAGCGGCAACGACCGCAGCGCTCAGGGCCATCCAGAGACTCACCAGCGCTCCTCGCTCTTGTCCATCGGTTCGATCCCACGGCTGCGACGGCGCACCACCCAGATCAACACGCCGGCGCCAATCAGCAATGCCACCGGCGGGCCGAACCAGAGCAGCGCATTGCGGGCGTCCATCGGCGGCCGGTACAGCACGAACTCGCCATAGCGGTCGACCAGGAACTGCTTGATCTGTGCATCGCTGTTGCCCTGCTGCATCAGCACCAGCACTTCCCGGCGCAGGTCGTGCGCGATCTGCGCATTGGAATCGGCCAATGACTGATTCTGGCACTGCACGCAGCGCAGCTCGGCAGCCAGCGCATGGAAACGGGCTTCCTCGGCGGCATCGCGGTACTGCAACGGGGTCGGGTCGGAGACGGCCTGCGCCATCACCGGCAACGCCACGGCCAGCGTCAGCGCGATCAGCACGACACTGGCCAGCCGGACAAGGCGGTTACGGCGAATCGGGCAGCTGCGGCTGGGCATCGGCATGGGCACGCTCCACCTTTTCCAGTTCCGGGATCAGCTGGGTATCGATCACGCGCTGGCTGAGCGCGCCGCTGTACTTCCAGCGCACCACGCCGCTGGCGTCGACCAGGAAGGTCTCGGGCGCGGCGGTGACGCCCCAGTCGATCGCAGTGCGGCCTTCGATGTCGCTCAGCACCAGCACGAACGGATTGCCCAGCTGTTCAAGCCAGCGCAGCGCATCGGCCGGCTCGTCCTTCCAGTTGTAGCCGATCACGCGCACGCGCTTGGTTTCGGCGAATCGGGTCAGGATCGGATGTTCGTCACGGCAGGCCGCGCACCAGCTGCCCCAGACATTGAGCACATACGGGGCGCCGCGCAGCTCGGTGCTGCTGACCTTGATCTGTGGATCGTGCAGCACCGGCAGTTCGAAGGCCGGGGCGGGCTTGCCGATCAGCGCCGAGGGCAGCACGTCGCGGTCCGGTGCGCCGGATTTCATCACCCCGTAGATCATCAGCCCCAGCAGCCCGAAGAAGAACAGCACCCCGATGACGATGGCCACGGGCGGCAGCGGACGGGAGGCGGGGCGGGGATCGGACACGGGAAACTCCTAGGGACGACGGAAACGACGATCGGCAGCGGTGACGAAACCGCCCAGCGCCATCAGCAGCGCGCCCAGCCAGATCCAGCGGACGAACGGTTTGATGTGCACGCGCACGGCCCATGCATTGTTGCCCAGCGACTCGCCGAGTGCCACGTAAACATCGCCGTTGAGACGGGCGTGGATGCCGGCTTCGGTCATCACCTGCCCGCCACTGGCGTACAGGCGTTTTTCCGGATGCAGCAGGGCCAGCTGGCGGTCATGCTGGAACACGCGCAGGTGGCCGCGATCGGCCACGTAGTTCGGTCCCTGCTGGTGGTCTACGCCTTCAAAACGCACCTCGTACGTGCCCACCACGAGCGACTGGCCCGGGGCCAGCGCGACTTCGCGCTGCACGTTCAAGGCCTCCACCAGCAGCGCGCCGGCCAGGAACACGGCCACGCCACCGTGGGCAAGCAGCATGCCGACCATTTCGGCGGTGAACTTCCCATTGCCGCGCAGGCGGGTCCAGACGAAGCGCCCGGTACCCAACGCCACCCAGGCCGCACCGGTCACGCCGGCGGCGGTCTTCAACGCGCCCTGCGGCGCCATGAAGTAGGCGACCACGCCGAGCAGCACGGCCAGCCCGGCCCACGGGGCTAGCATCGCCAACCGGCGCGAGGCCTGGTCGCGCTGCCAGTTGACCAGCGGCCCGAACGGCAGCAGCGCCACCAGCGGCGCCATCAACACCACGAACAGCGTGCCGAAGTAGGGCGGCCCCACCGACACCTTGCCCAGACCCAGGGCATCGGCCAGCAACGGGTACAGCGTGCCGAGCAGGACCATGCCGCAGGCCGCGGCGAGCAGCAGGTTGTTGGCCAGCAGCAGGGTCTCGCGCGAGGTCGGCAGGAAGCCGCGGCGCGGGTCGTCACTGGTCAGCGCACCGGCGCGCAGCGCGTACAGCAGCAGCGCGCCGCCGATCACCAGCGCAAGGAAGATCAGGATGAAGGTGCCGCGCGAGGGATCGGCGGCGAACGAGTGCACGCTGGTCAGCACGCCCGAGCGCACCAGGAAGGTACCGAGCAGCGACAGTGCGAAGGCAGCGATCGCCAGCAGCAGCGTCCAGCTGGCGAAACTGCCGCGCTTTTCAGTGACGGCCTGCGAGTGGATCAGCGCCGCACCGGCCAGCCAGGGCATGAAGCTGGCGTTCTCGACCGGATCCCAGAACCACCAGCCGCCCCAGCCCAGTTCGTAATACGCCCACCAGCTGCCCAGTGCGATGCCGATGGTCAGGAAGCTCCAGGCCACGTTGGTCCACGGCCGCGTCCAGCGCAGCCAGCGCGCGTCCACGCGGCCTTCCAGCAGCGCGGCGATCGCGAATGCGAAGGGCACCGAGAAACCCACGTAGCCGATGTAGAGCATCGGCGGGTGGATGATCAGCCCGGGATCCTGCAGCAGCGGGTTGAGGTCACGTCCTTCCAGCGGCGCCGGAATGAGCCGCGCGAAGGGATTGGAGGTGAAGATCAGGAACGCGAGGAAGCCGATGCTGATGATGCCGAGTACCCCGAGCACGCGCGCGCAGACCTCGGCCGGCAGCCGCTTGGACCACAGCGCAACCGCGCCGCACCACAGCGCCAGCACCAGCGCCCACAGCAGCAGCGAGCCTTCATGCGCGCCCCAGACAGCCGAGTAACGGTAGGCCAGCGGCAGCAGCGAGTTGGAATTCTCGGCCACATAGCGCACCGAGAAATCCTGGGTGACGAAGGCTGCTGTCAGCACGCCGAACGCGCCCAGCAGCAGCGCCAGCTGGGCGTACGCCGCCGGTCGCGCCACCGCCATCCACGTGGCGCGGCCACGATGGGCGCCCCACAACGGCAGCACGGTCTGCAGCACGGCCATCAACAGCGCGGTGACCAGCAGGATCTGCCCCAGTTCCGGCAGCACTCAGTACGTCTCCGGTGCCGGCACGGGCACATCGTGTTTGGTGTGCGCCTGGCCCATTTTGTCGGCCACTTCCTTGGGCATGTAGGTTTCGTCGTGCTTGGCCAGCACTTCTTCGGCGACGAAGCGGCCGTCCTGCAGGCGCCCGGTGGCGACCACGGCGGTGCCCTCGGCGAACAGGTCCGGCAGGATCCGCGAGGTGACCACCGGCAGGGTGGCATCGCCATCGGTCACCACGAAGTGCGCATCCAGCGAGCCGGGCGCGCGCTGCAGCGAGCCTTTGACCACCATGCCGCCCAGGCGGAACCGGGCATGGTCGCCGGCATCACCGCGCAGCACTTCGGAGGGTGTGTAGAGGTAGGCGATATTGCGTTGCAGGGCCATCGCCACCAGCGCGGTCGCCAGACCGGAGGCCAGCACCAGCAGCATCACCCAGAGCAGGCGGCGACGCCGGACGGGATTCATCGGGTCAGCTCCGGCGCGAGCGGCGGTGCGCTGCCGGCGGCCGTGCGGGCCTGCTGGCGCTGCTGGCGGCGCGCGGCCAGGCGGCGCGCCCAGCGCAGGCGCAGCCAGGAACCGATGGCATCGCTGCCCAGGACCAGCACGAACACCGCATAGGCGGCGATCACATAGGGCAGGTGGGTCATGGGCGGGTGTCCTCCAACGGTGCACGGGTGCCGGCGGTGACCCAGGCCTTGCCGGCCTCGCGCAGCAGGTTGTCGGCGCGGGCCTTGGCCAGCAGCGAGCCGGCGAACCACAGCTTGGTGCCGATCACCATCAGCCACAGTGGCAGCGCCATGCTGGCATCCAGCGTGGACTCGCCGAACAGGCGGATGGTCTGGCCTTGGTGCAGGCTGCCCCACCATTCCACGGAATAGCGGATCACCGGCAGCAGGCTCACCCCGACGATGGACAGCAGGCCCGCCGCGCGCGCGGCGCTGCGACGGTCCTCGATGGCGTGGTAGAGGCCGATCACGCCCAGGTACAGGAACAGCAGGATCAGCTCGGTGGTCATGCGCGGGTCCCAGTCCCACCAGGTGCCCCAGGTCGGCTTGCCCCAGATGCTGCCGGTCAGCAGGGTGATCAGGGTGAAGCCGGCGCCGAGCGGGGCGCAGGCCATCGCCAGTACCTCGCAGGTCTTGATCCGCCAGATCAGCGCGATCGCCGCGTACAGCGCCATCAGCGCGAACACGAACAGGCTCATCCACGCGCTGGGGACGTGGATGTAAAGAATGCGGAAACTGTCCAGCTGCTTGGAATCAGCCGGCACGACGGCCAGCGCCTGCCAGATACCGACCAGCAGCACCGGTACCGCCGCCAGGTAGAACACCCGCGACCAGCGCGCGGCGAAGCGGTCGAAGGTGGGCGGGGAACCGAGTTGGTGGAACCAGCGGACGATCGGGTGCATGCGGCAGTGGCTATCCAACGAAAGGCGGCGATGAAACGGACGTGGAGTGGCTCGGCAACGGATGACGCGGAGGCAGGTGACGCTCACAACACAGCACACGCCACCGACAGTACGCCATACCGCTCAACTCAGCGAGATGCGGATCGCCGCGGCTGTCGCCAGCGGGGCCAGCACCAGCGCCACCACCAGCCCGGCGCCCAGCATCAGCAGGGCGCCGATCGGGTCCTGGCCGCGGGCGACCGCGGCCACGCTGCCCGCGCCGAACACCAGCACCGGCACATACAGCGGCAGGGCCAGCAGCGCCACGAGAATACCAGAGCGCCGGATGCCGACCGTCAGCGCGGCGACCACCCCGCCGATCAGGCTCAACAACGGCGTTCCCAGCAGCAACGATGCCAGCAACATCGGCAGCTGGTCATGCGGCAGATGCAGCATTTCCGCCAGCAGCGGCGACATCACGATCAACGGCAGGGCGGTGGTGACCCAGTGCACCAGCACCCGCACCAGGACCAGCCAGGCCAGCGGAACCGGGGCCAGCAGCCATTGCTCCAGCGAGCCATCTTCGGCATCGCTGCGGAACAGCGAGTCCAGCGCCAGCTGGCCGGCCAGCAGCACCGCCAGCCACATCACCGCCGCGGCCACGCGCGCCATCGCCTCCGGGTCGCGGCCCAGCGCCAGTGCGAACAGCACCACCACCAGCAGTGCGAACAGCAAGGGCTGCAGCGCATCGCCGCGGCGCCGCCAGAGCAGGCGCATGTCGCGGGCAATCAGGGCCCGCGCGGTCTGCCACAGACCCGGTTCGGTGCCTGGCGCGATCATGCCGCCGCTCCCAGGGTCAGCAGGCGCGTGCGCACCGGGGGGGCCGCGTAGGCGCCGTGGGTGGTGACCAGGGCGGCGCCGCCGCTGCGCAGGTGCGCGGAAATCATGCGGTTCACCAGGTTGATGCCGTCCAGGTCGAGATTGGCGTAGGGCTCATCGAGCAGCCACAGCGGCGCGGGCGAGAGCCAGATGCGGGCCAGCGCCAGGCGGCGCTTCTGGCCGGCCGAGAGCTGTCGCACCAGGGTGTCTTCATAGCCGGCCAGGCCGACGATCGCCAGCGCGTTGCCGGGCATCTGGCGGGCGCGGCGGCCGTGCAGTCCGCACAGGAAATGCAGGTTCTCCAGCGTGTCCAGGTCCGGCTTGAGTGCGGGCAGGTGGCTGAGATAGGCCACATAGTGGGCGCGCTCCTTGTGCCCGGCGCGCTTGCCATCGATCTCGACCTGGCCGCTGCCGGCGCGCAGCAGCCCGGCCAGCACCCGCAGCAGGGTGGTCTTGCCGGCACCATTGTCGCCCTGCACCAGCAGGGCTTCCCCGGCATCCACGTGCAGGTCCAGCGGGCCGAAGACGGGTTCGTCGTTGCGACTGAAGCCAAGGCCATGCGCGGCCAGCAACGGAGGGGCGTTCAAGGGGCGGGATCTTTGCACCGGAATGGGCCGCCATTGTATCGGGGGAACGGGTCGGATGATTTGCGTACACTGGGAGTTCCCCCGGTTCTTTCCCTGCTGCCGATGCAACCGCAAACCAAGCTGCCCAAGGTGGGCACCACCATCTTCACCGTGATGTCCCAGCTCGCCGCCGAACACGGCGCGGTCAACCTTGGTCAGGGCTTTCCGGATTTCTCCGCACCGCAGCGGCTGATCGATGAAACCATCGCCGCGATGCAGGGCGGGCTCAACCAGTACCCGCCGATGACCGGCGTGGCGCCACTGCGCCAGGCCATCGCGCAGAAGTCGCTGGACCTGTACGGCGCGCAGGTTGATCCGGACACCGAGATCACCGTCACCAGCGGCGCCACCGAGGCGATCTTCAATGCCATCCACGCCGTGGTCCGCCCGGGCGAGGAAGTGATCGTGCTCGACCCGGCCTACGACTGCTACGAACCGGCGATCGACCTGGCCGGTGCGCGCGCCGTGCACGTACCGCTGGACCCGCAGACCTTCGCGGTGGACTGGGACCGCGTGCGTGCGGCGATCAGCCCGCGCACCCGCCTGCTGATGGTCAACACCCCGCACAACCCGTCCGGCGCGATGCTGACGGCCGATGACATGCAGGCGCTGGCCGATGTGCTGCGCGGCACCGACATCTACCTGATCTCCGATGAGGTGTACGAGCACATCATCTACGACGGTCGCCGCCACGAATCCTCGCTGCGTCATCCGGAACTGCGCGAGCGCGCGTTCGTGATTTCCAGCTTCGGCAAGACCTACCACTGCACCGGCTGGAAGATCGGCTATGCGATCGCGCCGCCGGCGATGACCGCCGAATTCCGCAAGGTGCACCAGTACAACACCTTCACCAGTTTCGGGCCGGCCCAGTACGGCTTCGCCGCCATGATCCGCGACGAGCCGCAGCATCATCTGGAACTGGGCGCGTTCTACCAGGCCAAGCGCGACCGTTTCCGCGAGCAGCTGGCCGGTACCCGGCTCAAGGCGCTGCCGGTGCCGGGCGGTTATTTCCAGCTGGTGGACTATTCGGCGATCAGCGATCTGCCCGACCACGAATTCGTGAAGTGGCTGACGATCGAGAAGGGCGTGGCGGCAATCCCGCTGTCGCCGTTCTATGAGACCGCGCCCGCCGGCCAGCGCCTGGTTCGCCTGTGCTTTGCCAAGAACGACGCCACGATGGACGCGGCGATCGAACGCCTGCGGGCCCTGTGATGAGCACGGTGACCGAGCTGCAGGACCTGCGCATTTCCCTGGTCCAGGGCGACACCCGCTGGCACGACCCGGCCGGCAACCGCGCCCATTACGGCGCGCTGCTGGCGCCGCTGGCCGGGCAGACCGATCTGGTGATCCTGCCGGAAACCTTCACCAGTGGCTTCTCCAACGACGCCATCGACAAGGCCGAAGGCATGGACGGCCCGACCGTGGCGTGGATCCGCGAGCAGGCCGTGCGGCTGGGCGCGGCGGTGACCGGCAGCGTGCAGCTGCGGGTAGGCGATGGTGCCTACAACCGTCTGCTGTGGGCCACGCCGGATGGCGAGCTGCAGTACTACGACAAGCGCCACCTGTTCCGTTACGGCGGCGAGCATGAGCGCTATGCCGCCGGCAGCCAGCGCCTGAGCGTGGAGTGGAAGGGCTGGCGGATCAATCCGCAGGTCTGCTATGACCTGCGTTTCCCGGTGTTCTGCCGCAACCGTTACAACGTAGAGCGCGCCGACCAGCTGGATTTCGATCTGCAGATTTTCGTGGCCAACTGGCCCTCGGCACGCGCCTACGCCTGGAAGACGCTGCTGCGCGCGCGCGCGATCGAGAACCTCTGCTACGTGGCGGCGGTCAACCGGATCGGCGTGGACGGCAACGATCTGCATTACGCCGGCGACAGTGCCGTGATCGATTTCCTGGGCCAGCCACAGGTGGAAGTGCGCGAACGCGAGCAGGTGGTCACCACCGCCATCTCGGCAGCGGCCCTGGCCGCGCACCGCGCGCGCTTCCCGGCGATGCTTGATGCGGACAGCTTCAGCCTGCAGGAACGCAGCTGAAACGATAGTGCCGGCCGCTGGCCGGCTCTGTACGTTGCAGGATTGCCTGGAGCCGGCCAGCGGCCGGCACTACCGGGGCCGCTCGGGCTGAACAGACGCCGGATGCGCGTGGGGTGCATCATCCGCGCCACACGCGCACGCTGCTAGATTCGGCGCGTTACCCCTTCAGTACGAGCGGACCCGCATGAAGAAGTTCTCCCTGGCATTGATCGCATTGGCTGGTATCTCGGCCGTCCCGGCTGCGCAGGCCGCCGGCAACATCGATTGCGAACTGCACTACAACCTGGCCGGGTGGTCGGTGCTGTACAAGACCGCTTCCGGCACGGGCACCATCCAGTGCGACAACGGCGCGCGCATTCCGGTCAAGATCACCGCCAAGGGCGGCGGCCTCACCGTGGGCAAGTCCAAGATCGTCGATGGCAAGGGCAAGTTCTCCGGCGCCTACTCGGTCAACGACCTGATCGGCTCCTATGCCGCCGTTGAAGCGCACGCAGGCGCTGACAAATCCAGCAATGCGCAGGTCATGACCAAGGGCGATATCTCACTCGCTCTGGCGGGCACCGGCAAGGGCTGGGACCTGGGCGTGGGGGTAGGCCGCTTCACCATCGAGCGACGTTGAGGGGTAGAGCCACGCCACGCGTGGCTGCACCACCGTCTCCGGCATGACGCGTAGCCACCCATGGTGACTCTACACGACCGGGTTGATCGCCGCCCGCGCGGACCCAACAAAAAACCCCGGCCGAAGCCGGGGTTTTTTTGTGTCACTGATCAGCCGCCGCGCGGGCCGCCACCACGGTGACCGCCGCCGCCCGGGCCACGGTTGCCGCCGGGACGACCGCCCGGGCCGCCCGGACCGCGACCACCCGGGCCACCCGGACCCCGGTTGCCGCCCGGACCACCGGGGCCGCGATTGCCGCCAGGACCGCGCGCATTGGCGCCGCCCGGGCCACGGTTGCCACCCGGACCACCCGGACCGCGGTTGCCCGCCGGGCGCGCGCTGCCGTACGGGCTGGCGCCCGGATTGGCGTGGTCGGACGGGAAGCTCGGTGCATTGCCCGGATGGCCATACGGATGGCGGGACGGACCCTGGCCCCCCTGAGCGCCGCGGTTGCCACCGCCGCCCGGACCGGCCGGACGGCCCTGGCCGCCGTAGCCGCCACGGCTTTCGCCACCGCCGGCATAACCGCCGCGGCCTTCAGCGCCGCCGCCGTAGCTGCCGCGACCCGGGCCGCCTGCGCCACCCGGACCCTTCGGCTTGCCGTACGGACGGCCCTGGCCGCCGGCGCCTGCGCCGGCACCCGGCCCGCGTGCACCCGGGCCACGGGCAGCGCCCGGGCCGGCATTGCGGTGGCCGCTCGGGCCGGTGCTGACACCGTCGGGCACATACCAGCTGCGGAACGCGGCCGGGTTGCCTTCCGGCAGCGCACGGTTGCCCTTGTCCGGGCGCGCCTTGAACGGGCGCTGCGACTGCTTGGCTGCTGCTTCGCCGCTGACCGTCAGGCCACCCTTGAAGCCGCCGCCCTTGCCGCCGCGACCACGGCCGCGCTCTTCGCGCACGTTGTCGAAACGACGCAGTTCTCGGCCTTCATCGGCCGAGTTGTGGCCGTTGACGTAGGCGTTGCCACGGCCACCCTCGCGCGAGACGCGCACGGTGGTCTTGGCGGCGCGGCGCTGGCCGATCACCGGCTGCAGGGTCAGCGCCGACGGCGCGCCTTCTTCCAGCTTCAGTTCGGCGCGCAGCGCTTCGACCTGCTTGGCCGGCAGTTCGACCGACTGGCCACGCAGCAGTTCGCGCGGCAGGCTCACCTTGCCGTAGCGGGTGCGCTTCAGGCGGCTGACCTGGCAGCCCTGCGATTCCCACAGGCGGCGCACTTCGCGGTTGCGGCCTTCCTTGACGACCACGCGGAACCAGTCGTGCGAGTCGGTGCCGCCGATGCGTTCGATCTCGTCGAACTTGGCCGGGCCGTCTTCCAGCGCGACGCCACGGGCGAGGCGGTCGACGATGCTGTCCGGCACCTTCTCTTCGCCTTCCGGGGCACGCACGCGCACCACGTATTCGCGCTCGACCTCGTAGGAGGGATGCATCATCGCGTTGGCCAGCTCACCATCGGTGGTCGCCAGCAGCAGGCCGGTGGTGTTGATGTCCAGGCGGCCGATCGCGATCCAGCGCGCGCCCTTCAGGGCAGGCAGCGCTTCGAACACGGTCGGGCGACCTTCGGGATCTTCGCGCGTGGTCACTTCGCCTTCCGGCTTGTTGTAGGCCAGCACGCGCGACGTTTCGGTCAGCGCGGTGGCCACGAAGCCACGGCCGTCCAGTTCGACTTTGTCGCCGCTCTTGATCGACTGGCCGGTCTGCGCGACCTCGCCATTGACCTTGACCAGGCCATCGGCGATGCGCTGTTCCAGCGCGCGGCGCGAACCCAGGCCTGCCTGCGCCAGCACTTTGTGCAGGCGCTCTTCGAGCTTGGGCTGTTCGGAGGCGGTTTCGCGCTTGAGCGAAAGCTTGTTCAACGACGGCTTGCGGGGGGTGTCACTCATTTACTTGGCTCCGGCCGGCAACGGATGCGTCGGCCTCTGGTTCGGGATCGGCTTCGTCAACAGCCACGGTCGTCTTCGCGACGGCGTTGTTTTCGGTTTCGTTCTGGGGCGCCGCGCGCTCTCCCGGCGCGGTATCGGGTTCGCCATCGCTGGCGGTCGTATCCGCGTCGTCGTCGGCAGGCGACAACGGCGCATGGGATGGGGTGTCCGAAGCGTCCGCATCGGCGGAAGCTTCGCTATTGTCCGGATCTGCCGGCTGCTCCGCCAGCCGCGCCGAGGCCAGCGCCACGCGGGCGGCCAGGCGGGCGGCGGCCGGGTCCACCGGGTCTGCAGGATCCACTGGCGCTGCAGGGGCCACCGGCTCCGCAGGGTCCGTCGGCGCCGGGGCGTCGTCGTCGTTGGCCGCGTCGCTGTCCAGCGCCGCATCCGGTGTCGCCGCGCCAGCGGGCAGGCGGCCGGCCGGCTGGCCTTCGCTGTCCAGCGGCAGCTGCGGTTCCAGCTCACCCAGGTCGCGCAGCTCGGACAGCGGGGGCAGTTCGTCCAGGCGCTTGAGGCCGAAATAATCCAGGAAGCCCTTGGTGGTGCCGAACAGCGCCGGCTTGCCGGGCACGTCGCGGTGGCCGATCACGCGGATCCATTCGCGCTCTTCCAGGGCCTGGATGATGTTGCTGCTGACCGCCACGCCGCGGACCTGTTCGATCTCGCCGCGGGTGATCGGCTGGCGGTAGGCGATCAGGGCCAGCGTTTCCAGGGTGGCGCGGGTGTAGCGGGTCTTGCGTTCGGTCCACAGCCGGGTGATGTAACCGTGCACCTCGCTGGTGACCTGGAAGCGGAAGCCGGAGGCCACCTCGACCAGTTCCACGCCGCGGTCCTGGCAGCCTTCGCGCAGCAGTTCCAGCGCGCGTTCGATGCTGCCCGGCGGTGCCGGTTCCTCTTCCGGGAACAGACCCTGCAGCTGCGCCAGCGTCAACGGCTCGCTGGCGGCCAGCAGGGCGCCTTCGACAATACGGTTGATCAGCGGTTGATCCATACGTGGGTCGGGTGCTCAGTCGGATGCGTTGGCGGCGTCGTTGTCGTCGAACTCACTGTTGAACTGCAGCGGTTCGTTGGTGTTGCCGGCGGCCAGGGACTTCACGTAGATCGGCGCCAGCGGAGCTTCCTGGACGATGTCCAGCAGCTGTTCCTTGGCCAGTTCGAGCAGGGCCAGGAAGGTGACCAGCACCCCCAGCTTGCCTTCTTCGGCGGTGAACAGCGTTTCAAACCGGTAGAACCTGCCGTCTTCCAGACGACCCAGCACGTCGCCCATCCGCTGGCGCACGCTCAGTGCCTCGCGTTTGATCGCGTGGCCGGTGAA
Organism: Stenotrophomonas sp. RG-453; assembly: GCF_033843685.1. Classification (NCBI taxonomy): domain Bacteria; kingdom Pseudomonadati; phylum Pseudomonadota; class Gammaproteobacteria; order Lysobacterales; family Lysobacteraceae; genus Stenotrophomonas; species Stenotrophomonas sp. RG-453. The sequence goes on along the minus strand of NZ_JAMYED010000004.1, from coordinate 295,662 downwards.
CAGCTCGGCGCGCTTGAGCACGTCGTGCAGCGCCATCAGCATTTCCTTCAGATCCACCGGCGGCGGCAGCTTGACGGCCGCGCGGTCGGGGACGAAGGCGTGGGCCACGGTGGTATCGCGGTCCTGGCGGGGCAGGCTGTCGATGTCTTCGGCAGCCTGCTTGAAACGTTCGTACTCCTGCAGCCGGCGCACCAGCTCGGCGCGTGGATCGGCTTCCTCGCCCTCGATGCTGGGCGGCCGCGGCAGCAGCATCCGCGACTTCACTTCGGCCAGGATCGCCGCCATCACCAGGTATTCGGCCGCCAGTTCGAAGCGCAGCTCCTGCATGACGTTGATGTACTCGACGTACTGGCGGGTGATCTCGGCCACCGGGATGTCCAGGATGTCCAGGTTCTGCCGGCGGATCAGGTACAGCAGCAGGTCCAGTGGACCTTCGAAGGCATCCAGGATGACTTCCAGCGCGTCCGGTGGGATGTACAGATCCTGCGGGATCTGCAGGACCGGCTGTCCATGCACCACGGCCAGCGGCATTTCCTGCTGCTGTGGGGCGGGCACTCGGGTTGGCGGGTTCGCGTCGGGCGCGAGTTCGGCAGTCATCAAATAGACGTCAGTATTGCAACGGACCGGTCGCCGCACCATGCCAGCGTCCGGAACGGTCCCGGGCGGCAGGATGGCAAGCCATGACACGCCTGGGTCGGCGCGGTTCCACACTTCAAACAGCAAGGCGCGCCGCGATGGGCAGCGACAGAACTACGGGGAGGTCGTCTACGTGTGCTGGTGTGGGGCAGTGGATCGGTCGTCGGCTGGCGGTGGAGCCGGGGGCCGACGGGGCGCTGCGTCCAGCCACGTGCAATGGAGCTAAGACTACGGGGTTGGGGCGCCAGTGTCCAGCCAGCCCCGCTAGAATGCGCGGGATCGATTCAACAAGACCTCGGAGTTGCCCGTGTGGTATGTGATTGAAGGCTATGACGGCACCGATGTGCTGGCCGCCCGTCTGGCGTCGCGCCCGGCCCATCTGGCCCGGCTGCAGGCCCTGCAGGATGAAGGCCGGCTGCTGCTGGCCGGCCCGTGCCCGGCCATCGACAGCGAAGATCCCGGTCCGGCCGGCTTCAGCGGCAGCGTGGTGATCGCCGCGTTCGATTCGCTGACCCACGCCCAGGACTGGGCCGCCGCCGATCCCTATGTGGAGTCGGGCGTCTACGTGCGCGTCCAGGTGCGTCCGTTCCGCAAGGTCCTGCCATGAACCGGGTCGAGCGTATCCGCGAGGCGCTGCAGCAGGCGCTGGATCCGGAGCTGCTGGAGGTCAAGGACGACAGTCATCGCCATGCCGGCCACGAGGGCGCGCGTGATGGTCGGGGGCACTTCAAGGTGCACGTGGTCAGCGCAGCCTTCGAAGGAAAGCTCCCGCTGGCGCGCCATCGGGCCGTCTATGCGGCCTTGGGGACGATGATGGAGACCGATATCCACGCGTTGTCCATTCGCGCCGAGACACCGGTCAAAAACCGCTGAAACCCTTGTCCCGCCTTGTCCTGGTCGGTCCCGGAAAGGGCCGCCATGGACAGCTTTTGGTTACCGCCGTACGACATGAGGCTAACGTAGTGTTTACATCCGGGTTTGAAAACGCTTACATTCCGCGCCAAGCCCAGATCTCTAAGCCGTGGAGGGCGGCGAAGTGAACAAGGCAGCGATCACTATCAAAGATGTCGCCCGTGAAGCCCGTGTCTCTGTTGCCACGGTCTCGCGCGCACTCAATGGCCATGAAAATGTTGCCGAGCCCGTGCGCAAGCTGGTGCTGGAGGTGGCGGCGCGACTGCGCTACACCCCGCATGCAGCGGCCCGGAGCCTGAGCAGCCGGCGGACCAATACCATTGGCGTGGTGTTGCCCGATCTCTATGGCGAATTCTTCTCCGAACTGATGCGCGGCATCGATGGGGTGGCCCGCGAGCGTCGCCAGCATCTGCTCGTGTCCAGTTACCACGGTGACCAGGAGCAGCAGGGCGCGGCCCTGCGGGCCATGCGCGGCCGTGTCGACGGGTTGCTGGTGCTCTCGCCGTATGCCGAGAGCCCGGGCTTCCTGACCGACAACCTGCCGCAGTCGTTGCCCACGGTGCTGATCAACACGTATCTGCCCGAGCAGGATCATCCGGTGCTGAGCATCGATGACCATGCCGGCGCGATGGCCATGACCCGCCACCTGCTGGACGTCGGGCATCGGCGCATTGCCTTCATTTCCGGTCCGGACCTCAACTACGACGCCCGTGAGCGCCTGCGCGGTTTCCGCGATGCGCTGGCGGCCTTCGGCGATGCTGCCGAAGGGATCGAGTTGCCCGGTGACTTTGACGAAGCTTCCGGCCATCGCGCCGGACAGGAGTTGCTGGCAGCCGGCACGCTGCCCGACGCGGTGTTCGCCGCCAACGACATGATGGCGCTGGGGTGTCTGTATGCGTTCGCGCAGGCAGGCGTCCGTGTCCCGTTCGATGTCGCATTGGCGGGGTTCGATGACATTCCGCTGGCACGTTTCGTTCACCCATCGTTGACAACGATGCAGGTGAGTATCGCCGACCTCGGCGATAAGGCCGCGACGCGCCTGCTGCAGTTGATGGATGGCAACAACACAGAAGGGGCCGGCGACAAGCAGACGCTTGTACCGACCCTGATCGTGCGTGATTCGAGCAGAGCCAGAACCGAGCAGTAGGTCACGACCGTTGGTCGTGACGCCCTAAAAAAACGCACCACATAAAACGACAGGGGCCGCAAAGACGGCCACCACCACCCGGAGAGTTACATGACGTATTCCAATCACCGCAACCGCGCGCCCGCACGCAGTCTGTTGTCCAGCGCGCTGGTCACCTGCCTGATGCTGGGCGCCGCCCCGAGCGTGATGGCGCAGTCGGCCACCTCGTCGCTGCGCGGCCAGGTCGCCGAGGCTGCCGCCGGCACCGAAGTCACCGCCACCAACGTGGCCAGCGGCACCGTGCGCCGCGCCACCACCCGTGCCGATGGCAGCTACTCGCTGATGGGCCTGGACCCGGGCACCTACAACGTCGTGGCCAATGGCCAGACGCAGAAGGTGACGGTCACCGTGGCCTCCACCGCGACCCTGAACTTCAGCGGCGCGCCGGCCAACGGCGGCACCGCCAACGCCACCAACCTGGACACGGTCAACGTCATTGCACCGACCCTGCTGCAGGAAGTGCGTACCTCCGAAGTGGGCAAGACCGTCAGCCTGCAGCAGATCCAGACCACCCCGCAGGTGTCGCGCAACTTCCTGGAATTCGCCGACGCGGTCCCGGGCCTGATCTTCACCCGTGATGCCAAGGGCAACACCTCGCTGCGTGGCGGTGCCACCAACTCCGACGGCACCAACGTCTACATCGACGGCGTGGGCCAGAAGAGCTACGTCAAGGGCGGCGGCGTGGCCGGCCAGTCCGGCAGCGCCGGCAACCCGTTCCCGCAGCTGGCGATCGGTGAATACAAGGTCATCAGCGGCAACTACAAGGCCGAATACGGCCAGGTGTCGAGCGCGGCCGTGACCGCGGCCACCAAGTCCGGTACCAACGAGTTCAAGGGTGAAACCTTCTACCGTTACACCAACGAAGACATGCGCGCCAAGACCCCGGCCGAGCGCCAGGCTGGCCAGAGCAAAGAGGCATCGGCCGAGAAGGAATACGGTTTTGCATTGGGTGGCCCGATCATCCAGGACAAGGCGCACTTCTTCGTGACCTACGAAGCCAAGCGCTTCGACCTGCCGGTCACCATCGCGCCGGACGGCGCGGTCGGCCGCGCTGCCGCGCTGCTGCCGCCGGAAGGCGCCGCCGGCCTCGGCCCGGCCAGCCAGCCGTTCCAGCAGGATCTGATCTTCGGCAAGATCGACTTCGAGCCGACCGACAACGATCGCATCGAGCTGACCTTCCAGGACCGCGATGAAACCCAGTCGCAGTTCAGCGGCCAGACCTCGCCGGAAGCCGGCCGTGAAGTGGTCAACACCGACCGTCGTTACGCCCTGCGCTGGAACCACAGCGGCGAGCGTTACTACAACGAACTGATGGTCACCCACGAAGATTCGTTCAACAACCCGACCCCGCTGACCCTGGCCAACGGCATCACCTACACCGCACCGGACGGCACCGAAGACCGCACCGTGGTGAAGATCGGTGGCGCATCGGCGCTGGATTCGCAGGTGAAGGGCCAGAAGGGCTGGTCGATCGAAGACAACCTGACCCTGGACGGCATCGAGTGGCAGGGTGACCACACCATCAAGATGGGCGCCAAGTACAAGCAGATCGATCTGTACGCATCCGATGCCGCGCAGATCAATCCGACCTTCACCTACAGCCTGGGTGATCCGGACTTCCCGTCTTCCATTCCGTACAAGGCGCAGTTCGTCAAGCCGGTGACCGGCGTGTCGGGCGTGTCGGGCGAAGTGCGCTCGAAGTCCAAGCAGATCGGCCTGTTCATCCAGGACGACTGGCAGGTCAACGACCATCTGCAGCTGAACCTCGGCCTGCGTTGGGACTACGAGAAGACCCCGTCCTACCTGGACTTCGTGACCCCGCAGCAGGTGGTCGACGCGATCTACTCGCAGGATCCGCGCGCGGCCGCGGGCCAGACCTACGCCGATTCGCTGGCGCTGGGCGGCCTGAACATCGGCGACTACATCAGCAACGGCCACAACCGCAAGGCGTTCAAGGACGCCTGGCAGCCGCGCCTGGGCTTCTCGTATGACGTCAACGCCGACGAGCAGCACGTGTTCCACGGTGGTGCCGGTCGTTCGTATGACCGCGATCTGTTCGACAACCTGCAGCTGGAAACCACCAAGCTGGCCCTGCCGCAGCCGACCATCTACTTCCGCAACCCGGCCACCGGCACCTGCATCGACGGCCAGGCCGCCTGCTATGACTGGAACCCGAACCTACTCAACGGCATCGGCAACCTGCAGGCCCTGGTCGGTTCGACCAGCAACGCCGGCCTGGAAGTCGATCTGCTGAACAACAACCTCAAGGTGCCGTACTCGGACCAGTTCAGCTTCGGCATGAGCAACCAGGTCGGTGAGTGGCTGACCGATGCCACCATTTCCCGCACCCTGAGCTACGACGGCTTCGCCTTCACCCTGGGCAACCGTTACCCGACCGGCCAGTTCTTCGATGACCCGCGCCTGTGCGGCGGCACCGACCCGGGCCTGAGCCAGGCCTGGAGCTGCAACGTGCCGGGCTTCGGCAGCCTGATCATCGGCCAGCAGGGCATCAAGACCCGTGCGACCCAGGTCCTGCTGTCGGCGCAGAAGCCGTTCACCCAGGAAAGCGGCTGGGGCACCTCGGTGGCCTACACCTGGACCACCGCGCGCCACAACCGTGACATCAACGAGAAGTACGCGTTCGACCGCGGCCTGATCGAAGATTATCCGACCATCCGTTCCAACGGCGCGCCGCGCCACCGCCTGGTGGTCACCGGTTCGTACGCGGGCTTCTGGGGCATCACCTTCGGTGGCAAGGTCACCCTGGCTACCCCGACCGCCGTCAACGACTGGTACCCGGTGCCGCAGGCCAGTGGCTACAACCTGCCGACCCCGCAGGCAGCCGTGCCCAATGCCAATGGCAAGTTCCTGCTGGGTGGCAAGATCTTCGGCTACCGTTCGGTCGATCTGCAGGCGACGAAGACGTTCAAGATGCCGGGCGAGACCGAGCTGTACGCTCGTATCGACATCATCAACGTGTTCAACTTCGACAACTTCTCGACCTACAACTACGTCAAGACCAACGGCAAGCTGCAGGCCAGCTACAACGAGACCGGCGACATCATCGGTACGCCGCGTCAGGTCAAGGCAGAAGTCGGCTTCCGCTTCTGATGCAACAACGGCCCCGTCTTTGGACGGGGCCGGTTTCATGGCAATGGCTGGCCTTCGGGCCAGTCCATTGTCCAGGCCGCTGCCACGGAGGGTGGCAGCGGCCTGGGCAATGACCCGCTTGTTCGGACCACGCACGCGTGGTTTTTTTAAGCGGCGTTCTGTAAACGATTTCAGGTCATTGGACGTTATGCTTCCCAGTCACGAACACCGTAGAAGGAGTTGGCCCATGCAGGCACGCCACCTGTTGACCGCTGCGGCGATCAGCGTCGCCGCCGTTGCCTGTCAGCCGCAGGCCCAGCAGGAGCCGGCCAAGCCCAAGCCGCCCGTGATCCTGGTCGAGGCGGATGTGCCGCCGCGGCCGATGAAGCCGGAACTGCCGCCGCTGTTCGACGATATCGAGCGCCGCACCTTCCAGTTCTTCTGGGATACCACCAATGAGGTCAACGGGCTCAGCCCGGACCGTTACCCGTCGCGCCCGTTCGCGAGCATCGCCTCGGTGGGCTATGCGCTGACCGCGTATCCGATCGGCATCGAGAACGGCTGGGTCAGCCGCACCCAGGCGATCGACCGCACCCTGCTGACGCTGAAGTATTTTCGCGACCTGCCGATGGGCCCACAGCGCACCGGCAAGGCCGGTTACAAGGGCTTCTACTACCACTTCCTGGACATGCAGGAAGGCCGCCGCTACGACAGCTGGGTGGAGCTCTCCAGCGTGGATACCGCGCTGCTGATGATGGGCGTGCTGTTCGCACAGTCCTATTACGACGGTGACGACGCGCGCGAGAAAGAGATCCGCGAGATCGCCGACACGCTCTACAAGCGCGTGGACTGGCCCTGGCTGCAGCAGCGCGCACCGCTGATCTCGATGGGCTGGTTCCCGGAGAGCGGCTTCATCGATCACGACTGGATGGGCTACAACGAGGCGATGATGGTCTACATCCTCGCGCTCGGCTCGCCGACCCACCCGGTCAGCCCGGACGCCTGGACGGTCTGGACGCGCACCTACGACAACGACTGGGGCGTCTACCAGGGCCAGGAATACCTGTCCTTCGGCCCGCTGTTCGGCCACCAGTACACGCATGTTTGGGTGGACTTCCGCGACATCCAGGATGCCTACATGCGCGAGCGGGGCAGCACCTACTTCCTCAACAGCCGCTCGGCCGCCTTGGCGCAGCGCGAATACGCGATCGCCAACCCGATGAACTGGAAGGATTACGGCCAGAACGTGTGGGGCCTGACCGCCAGCGACGGCCCGCAGAACACCACCCAGGAATACCGCGGCGAGCAGCGCCAGTTCCGCCATTACTCCTCGCGCGGCGCGGGCCTGCGCGAGAATTTCGATGACGGCACCATCGCACCGACCGCCGCGATCTCCTCGATCGTGTTCGCCCCGGAAGAAGTGATCCCGGCCGCGGTGGAGATGCACAAGCGCTATGGCGATTACATCTACTCCAGCTACGGGTTCCTGGATTCGTTCAACCCGAGCTTCAACTACGACATCCCGATCAAGACCGGTCGCCTGGTCCCGGATCGCGGCTGGGTGGCCAGCGATTACATCGGCATCGACCAGGGCCCGATCCTGACGATGATCGCCAACTACCGGAACGATTTCGTCTGGAACGTGATGAAGAAGAACGCGCATATCCGCAAGGGTCTGGAGCGCGCCGGCTTCAGCGGTGGCTGGCTGACGCCGGAAGGCGAGGACCAGCCGATGGAACTGCAGAAAGATGAAAAGGCGGCCTCGGCCCGCTCGGTCGGCATCGCCGAATCGCGTGCGGCAGCCGCCCAGGAACAGAAGAACAATTCCAATTCGAACCGCAACCAGCAGCAGGGGAAGTAAGCAGTGCCATCGTCGTCGCGCCCGAAGCTGGGGTTGAGTCTGTTGCTGCTGCTGGTCGGCAGCCTGTTGTTGAGTGCCTGCCGAAAAGAACCGGAAGGCGTGACCGTGCGTTTCTGGGCGATGGGCCGCGAGGCCGAAGTCGTCACCGGCCTGATCCGTGAGTTCGAGGCGGAAAACCCGGGTATCCATGTGGATGTGCAGAACATCCCGTGGACGGCCGCGCATGAAAAGCTGTTGACCGCGTTCGCGGCCGACGGCCTGCCGGATGTGTGCCAGCTGGGCAATACCTGGATTCCCGAATTCGCCGAGCTCAATACCCTGACCCCGCTGCAGCCCTACGTGGCGCAGTCCAAGGTCGTGGACCCGGCCGATTACTTCCAGGGCATCTGGGATACCAACGTCATCCATGACGAGCTGGTCGGCGTGCCGTGGTACGTCGATACCCGCCTGCTGTATTACCGCAAGGACATGCTCGCCAAGGCCGGTTATGACCATCCGCCGCGCACCTGGGACGAGTGGAACGCGATGATGGCGGCGATCAAGAAGATGCAGGGCGCGAACCGCTATGCCGTGTTGATGCCGATCAACGAGTTCGAGCAGCAGCTGTCCTTCGCCCTGCAGCAGCCGGACCCGCTGCTGCGGGATGACGATACCCGCGGCAACTTCAGCAGCCCCGGCTTCCGCAGGACGCTGGGCTTCTACGAGAACATGTTCGCGCAGGGCTGGGCCCCGCGCATGTCCGAGACGCAGATCTCCAACGTCTGGGATGAATTCTTCCGTGGCTTCAACGTGTTCTACGTGTCCGGCCCCTGGAACATCCGCGAGTTCAAGAAGCTGCAGCCCAAGGCGCTGGAAGGGCAGTGGGGCACCGCTGCGCTGCCGGGCCCGGACGGCCCCGGCGCCGGCATCGCCGGTGGAACCAGCCTGGTGATCTTCCGCTCCTCGCAGCAGAAGGAAGCGTCGTGGAAGCTGATCGAGTTCCTGTCGCGCCCGGCGATCCAGGAACGCTTCCATTCGATCATCGGTGACCTGCCGCCCCGGCGCAGCACCTGGGATTACCCCTCGCTGGCCAACGACCCGTTGGCGCAGCCCTTCCGCGACCAGCTCGAGCGGGTCAAACCCACGCCGAAGGTGCTGGAGTGGGAGCGCATCGTGCAGGAAATGCGGATCATCACCGAACAGGTGGTGCGTGGTGGCATGGATCAGGACGTGGCAGTGAAAGAACTGGACAAACGCGTGGACAAGGTCCTCGCCAAACGCCGTTGGATGCATGAGCAGCACCGGCGCGACGCCTCCGGGGTGAGCGACAAGCAGCACTCCAGCGCGGTCGCCACGGAGGCGGCGCCATGAAGCAGCGTTCGCTTGCCGGCTGGATGTTCGCCGGCCCGGCCATCCTGGTCATCGCGGTGTTCTTCGGCCTGCCGGTGTTCTCGGCACTGGCCCTGAGCATCACCGATTTCGATCTGTACGCACTGGCCGACGGCGAGAACCTGCGCTTCGTCGGGCTGGGCAACTACATCGACCTGCTGCAGACCCCGATGTTCTGGAAGTCGCTGTGGAACACCACCTACTTCGTGATCGTCGGTGTACCGATGTCGATCGCGGTGTCGCTGGGCGCGGCGATCCTGCTCAACGCCCCGGCTGCGCGCTTCAAGGCGCTGTTCCGCACCGCACTGTTCGCCCCGGTGGTGACCACCCTGGTGGCGGTGGCGGTGATCTGGCGTTACCTGTTCCACACCAGCTACGGCCTGGTGAACTACGGCCTGGGCCACCTGGGCATCAGCCCGATCGACTGGCTGGGCGACCCGAACTGGGCGATGCCGACCATCATGCTGTTCGCGGTGTGGAAGAACTTCGGCTACAACATGGTGATCTTCCTGGCCGGCCTGCAGGCGATCCCGCATGACCTGTACGAGGCGGCCCGGATCGACGGCGCCTCGCGCTGGAAGCAGTTCCTGCACATCACCCTGCCGATGCTCGGCCCGGTGCTGCTGGTGGTCGGCGTGATCACCGTGTCCGGCTATTTCCAGCTGTTCGCCGAGCCCTACGTGATGACCCGTGGCGACCCACTGCAGAGCACCGTCAGCGTGCTGTACTTCATGTTTGAAGAAGGCTTCAAGTGGTGGAACCTGGGCCGCGCCTCCGCGGTGGCGTTCCTGCTGTTCCTGATCATCCTGGGCGTGACCAGCATCATGCTGCGTTTCGGCCGCAAGAGGCAGTTGGTATGAGTCGTGAAATCGGTCAATCGCGCTGGCACGCCTGGTGGGTCAATGGTGGCCTGCTGGTGCTGGCCGCGCTGAGCCTGGCGCCGCTGTTGTGGATGCTGTCGGTGTCGTTCATGCCGACCGGCGAGGCGGCGCATTTCCCGCCGCCGCTGCTGCCCTCGTCGCTGACGACCGCGAACTACCATGAGTTGTTCGCCCGTACCGGCATGGCCAACAACTTCGTCAACAGCCTGATGGTGTCGCTGGCGATCACCTTCGGCTCGCTGCTGCTCAACACCATGGCCGGCTATGCCTTCGCCAAGCTGCGCTTCGCCGGCCGCGAGCGCATCTTCCAGCTGCTGCTGGCCGCGCTGGTGATCCCGGCGCAGGTGGCGATGCTGCCGCTGTTCCTGCTGATGAAGCAGCTGGGCCTGGTCAACAACTTCGGCGGCGTGATCGTGCCGGCGCTGGCGACCGTGTTCGGCATCTTCCTGGTCCGCCAGTACGCCCGTTCGATCCCGGATGAGCTGCTTGAAGCGGCCCGGATCGACGGGGCAGGGGAGCTGCGGATCTTCTTCCAGATCGTGCTGCCGATGCTCAAGCCGGTGCTGGTGACGCTGTCGATCTTCACCTTCATGGCCGCGTGGAACGATTTCATGTGGCCCTTGATCGTGTTGACCGACCAGGAGCACTACACTCTCCCGGTGGCCCTGGCCACGCTCTCGCGCGAGCACATCATGGATGTTGAGATGATGATGGCCGGCGCGGTGGTCACGGTGGTTCCGGTGCTGCTGCTGTTCCTGGCATTGCAGCGTTATTACATCCAAGGTCTGTTGCTGGGGAGTGTCAAAGGGTGAAGCATGCCGTCGTCGCGGTGGGTCTGGGTCTGGGTCTGGTCTGGTCACTGGCGGCCTCGGCCGCACCGCCGGCGACGCCGGTGCTGCCCGCACCCAAGGTGCTGGACAGCTTCGACGACATGACGCCCTGGAAGCTGGTCGTCTCCGACCAGGTCAGCGGCTCGCTGCGCAGCGTCGCCGGCACCGGCGGCGGGCGCGCGCTCTGCCTGGACTACGACTTCCACAACGTGTCCGGCTACGTCGGCATCCGCCGCGAGCTGGGCATCCAGTACCCGGAGAATTACCAGTTCGGCTTCCAGCTGCGCGGTGACTCCCCGGCCAACGACCTGCAGTTCAAGCTGATCGACGCCAGCGGCGACAACGTCTGGTGGGTCAACCGGCCCGGCTATGCCTTACCCAAGGCCTGGGCACCGGTGCAGTACCGCAAGCGCCAGATCGACAAGGCCTGGGGGCCGGAAACGGACCCGACGCTCAAGCGCAGCGCCGCGATCGAGTTCACCATCTACAGCAAGGTCGGCGGCAAGGGCACGGTCTGTTTCGACCGGCTCACGCTGCAGGGACTGCCGGCGGCCGATACCTCTTCACTGAGCCCGTCGGTGATCGCCGATACCGCCACCGCGCTGCAGAACCGCATCGTCGATGGCAAGCCGGACACGGTCTGGATCAGCGGCGGCGTGGCCGAGCAGACCATCACCCTGGACCTGCACAAGGTGCGTGAGTTCGGCGGGGCGGTGATCGAGTGGCTGCCCGGGCTGGAGGCCACGCGGTATGAAGTGCGCTCCTCGGCCGACGGGCGCAGCTGGGACACGCGCCGCGAGGTGACCGCCGGCGGCGGTGGCCGCGACTGGCTGGCGCTGCCGGATACCGAGGCGCGCTATCTGCGCTTCGACCTCAAGGGCGGCCCGAGCTGGCGCTACGGCATCCGTGACATCACGCTCAAGCCGCTCGAGTTCGCCGATACCCCGAATGATTTCGTCCGCTCGGTGGGCGCCGACCTGCCGCGCGGTTCGGTGCCGCGTGGCTTCACCGGTGAACAGCCGTACTGGACGCTGCTGGGCCTGGATGGCGGTCGCGAACAGGCCCTGATCGGCGAAGACGGTGCGCTGGAAGTGGCCAAGTCCAGCTTCAGCGTGGAGCCGTTCGTGCTGGTGGACAACAAGCTGCTGAGCTGGGCCGACGTCAAGACGAGCCAGTCGCTGCAGGATGATTACCTGCCGATCGCCAATGTCGGCTGGACCCACGACAAGGCCGGCCTGCAGGTCACCGGCTTCGTGCAGGGCACGCCGGACAATGCGCAGCTGGTCGGGCGTTACACCCTGCGCAACCCGGACAAGGTCGCCCACGAGTACACCCTGGCCCTGGCGGTGCGCCCGTGGCAGGTCAATCCGCCGACCCAGTTCCTCAACACCGTTGGCGGTGTGAGCCGGATCGACAACCTGTCGGTCGACCCGACCCATGTGGACGTCAACGGCAAGCCGCGCCTGTATCCGGCGCAGGCGCCGGATGCGGCCTTCGCCACCGCCTTCGACAGCAAGCTGGACGTGGTCCACCTGGCCAGCGGCAAGCTACCGGGCACCACCGAAGTGAAGGACGGCACCGGCCTGGCCTCCGGCGCGCTGCTGTACCGCTGGAAACTGGAGCCCGGCCAGAGCCGGGAGGTCGCCATCGTGCTGCCGCAGACCGGCAACTGGACGATGCCCAAGGCCTTTGATGCCGCCAAGGCGCAACAGCAGGTCGCCTCGATGTGGCGGACCAAGCTGGACCAGGTGACGCTGCAGGTGCCGGCCGCCGGCAAGCCGCTGGCCGATACCCTGCGCACCGCGCTGGCGCACATGCTGATCTCGCGGATCGGGCCGAGCATCCAGCCGGGCACGCGCTCGTACTCGCGCAGCTGGATCCGCGACGGCGCGATGATTTCCGAGGGCCTGCTGCGCATGGGCCGTAGTGATGCGGTGCGCCAGTACGTGAACTGGTACGCGCCGTACCAGTTCGACAACGGCAAGGTGCCGTGCTGCGTGGACTCGCGCGGCAGCGATCCGGTGCCGGAGAACGACAGCCACGGCGAGTTGATCTTCAACATCGCCGAATACTGGCGCTACACCGGCGACACCACCTTCCTGGAAGTGATGTGGCCGCACGTGCAGGGCGCCTACCAGTACATGGAGCAGCTGCGCCTGAGCGAGCGCACCGAGGAAAACCGCGCCCGCAACCCGGCCTTCTACGGAATGATGCCGGTCTCGATCAGCCACGAGGGCTATTCGGCCAAGCCGATGCATTCCTACTGGGACAACTTCTGGGCGCTGCGTGGCTACAAGGATGCCGCGATCATCGCCAGCACCCTGGGCAAGGCTGAGGCAATGCAGATCAGCGAGTCGCGCGATCAGTTCCGTGACGACCTGCAGGCCTCGTTGCTGGCAGCGACCGCGCAGCACAGCATCGACTACCTGCCCGGTTCGGCCGAGCTGGGCGATTTCGACGCGACCTCGACCACCATCGCACTGGCCCCGGCCGGTGAGCAGGGGCGCCTGCCGCAGCCGTACTTGAACAACACCTTCGAGCGCTACTGGAGCGAGTTCGAAGCGCGTCGTGATGGCAAGCGCGAGTGGAAGGACTACACCCCGTACGAGTGGCGCAACGTGGCTGCGTTCGTGCGCCTGGGCTGGCGTGACCGCGCTTGGCAGGCGACCGAGTTCTTCTTCAAGGACCGCGCGCCGCAGCCCTGGAACCAGTGGGCCGAAGTGGTCTCGCGCACGCCGCGCAAGCCGTTCTTCCTGGGCGACCTGCCACACGCCTGGGTGGCCTCGGACTTCGTGCGCTCCGCGCTGGACATGTTCGCCTACAGCCGCGACATCGACGACAGCCTGGTGCTGGCCGCCGGGGTGCCGTCGCGTTGGCTGGAAGGCAAGGGCGTCGGCGTGCAGGGCCTGCGCACGCCGAACGGCCAGCTCAACTACGCACTGGTCCGCAATGACAAGCAGCTCACCCTGACCGTGTCGGCCGGCCTGATTCCGCCCGCCGGTGGGGTGGTGTTGCCATGGCCGTACAGCGGCGAGCCGGGCGCCACCACCATCAACGGTGAGCCAGCGCAATGGGTGGGCGGCGAGCTGCGGGTGATGCAGGTGCCGGCCAAAGTCGAGATCGAGATTCCGGCATCGGTACGCCGGGCGGAACGCAAGGCACCGTAATGCGGCAGATGACGAAGTTGAGGCGCGGCCTGCTGGCCGCCGTGCTGGCGTTCGCGCCGGTGGTCGCGATGGCGCAGGCCAACGGGGCAGGGGCCACGCAGGAGATGACCATGGTCACCTTCAACCTGCACCACGACCGCGAAAACTGGCCGGCCCGCCGCCAGGTGATCCTGCGTGAGCTGCAGACCCTGCAGCCCGATGCGATCGCGTTGCAGGAGGTGATCCAGAAGCCCCATGTGCGCAACCAGGCCGCGTGGCTGGCGCGCAAGCTGGGCTATGAGTACCAGTTCGTTTCCACCGATCCGCCGGGGCGTTTCAAGCGCTATGGCAATGCACTGCTGACCCGGCGCCCGGTGCTGACGCGCAACGACCATCTCTTGGCACCGATCAACGACTACCGCACCGTGGCGCATCTGCGCATCGATGTGGACGGTCGGCCGGTCAATGTCTATGCCACGCACTTGAACGAGCGCTCGGACGAGGTGGGCAGCCGCATCCGCGGCGAGCAGGTGGCCGATCTGCTGACGTTCATCGCGCAGACCGCAGGTGATGCGCCGGTGGTCGTGGCCGGGGACTTCAACGCGCTGGTGGATGCAGGTGACCTGAGCGAGCTGCGCAATCACTACGGCGACAGCTACGGCAGCGTGCACGTCAACAACGAGCTGGCCCAGGTCAGCACGCTCAACCGCCATTACTACGATGCGCCATCGCGCATCGACCATATCTTCTTCCAGCAGGATCGCCTGCTTGCCCGCGAAGCGAAGCTCCTGTTCGATCAGCCGTACGCCGATGGCCGCTGGGCCTCGGATCACTACGGCGTGTGGACCCGGCTGCAGTTCGCGCCGGGTACCGGCAACGCCGGCGCGACGACGCCCTGAGGCGCGCGCCGCGTCGTCGGTGATGGTGTAGCGCGCTACCGGCTGCCTCCACGGATGACGTGGATCTGCCCTTGATGCGACCGATCCGGGATCCACGCATGGCGTGGATCTACCCTTGCTGCATCCCATGGCCTGTGTAGATCCACGCCATGCGTGGGTACGCTCAACGCCGCCATCATGATTGCCTGACCCGCGCCGCTGGCTCCGCCATCCAACCGCCCAAACGCAGACAGCGGCCCGAAGGCCGCTGTCTGCTTGTTGCGTCACTCACCCAGGATCAGAGCGTGTCTTTCTTTTCCTGGTCAGCCTTGTCGCCTTCGTCGGCCTGCGGGGCATCGGTGGGGATGTCCTCGCGGGCCTCGGCCTGGGCGGCCTGTTCGGCGGCATTGGTGGTGGCCGGGGCTTCGCTGGCGGTCGCACCGAACAGCTGGCCGTTATGCACGACCGGGCCGGCCGGGGCCGATTCGGTGCGGGCCTGCGGCGCTGCCGGCTGTGCCGGGGCCTGGGTCGCATCGACGGCATCCAGCATGCTGGTCTGCACCGGCGCGGCGCTCGGCTCCTTCACTTCTTCCGGGGCGGTCTCGACGACCGGGGCCGACGGAGCAGCGACCGGAGCCGGAGCTGCCGGAGCAGCCACCGGAGCCGGAGCCGCCGGAGCAACCACCGGGGCCGGAGCCACCGGAGCAGCGACCGGGGCCGGAGCTGCCGGAGCAGCCACCGGAGCCGGAGCCGCCGGAGCAGCCACCGGAGCCGGAGCCGCCGGAGCAGCCACCGGTTCAACCACACGCGGTGCTTCCACCGGTGCAGCCGGCTGCGCAGCGGCCGGGGTCGGCTTCGGGCTTTCCACGAACGGCACCGGGTCGTTGTAGGAGGCCGGGGCCTTCTCGGCGACCGGTTCGGCTGCCGGGGCAGCGGCCTTTTCAACGACCGGGGTCGGTGCCTTTTCGGCGGCCGGTGCTGCCACCTGCGCCGGAGTCGGCTCGGTGTGGCCCGCCGTCACGACCGGGCTGCTGACCACCGCCACCGGAGCGGCAGCGGCGACAGCGGCTGCCGGAGCCGGGCGCGGGGCCTGGACCGGGGCAGGGGCGGCGGCCGGCGCGTTGCCGGATTCGTCGTCGAACTCGAACTCCGGCTGCGGCTGACCATGGTTGGCGACCTGGCGCTCGGCCGGGGCGGCGGTGTCGCCGTCCTGATCGCCATCCTGATCGTCGCCCTCGTCATCCAGACCGTTCTCGTCACCATTGAGGCCGTCGCTGCCGGCAGCCTGCTCACCGTTGCCACGACGACGACGACGGCCACCGCGACGACCGCGACGACGACGCGAAGCGCCTTCGCCGGTACCGTCTTCGGCGTTGGCCGGGGCGTCACCCTGTTCGGTGGCCTCGCTCACTCCAGCCTGCGCGTCCTCGGCCACAACGGCCTTGGTCACGTCCTGCGCGTGGGCAGCCGGTGCAGCAGCATCGGTGGCGACCACGGCAGCGGCGGCGATCACCGCGGCATCGGCGGCGACCGGGGCAGCGGTGGTCGGCTTGGGTGCATCGGCCTGCGGCTGGCGCGCGGGCTTTTCGCTCACGGCCGGCTTGTCGCCGTCATTCTGCTGGGGCTTGGCCTGGCCGTTCTGGCCCTGCTTCTGCTTCAGCTTCGGCTGCTGCTGGTCATTGCGCGCTTCATTGCGCGGCTTGGCCGGCTGCTGCTCGTTGCGCGGCTTGCCCTGGCTGGGCGCCTGCACCTGTGCTGCGTTGCCATTGGCCGGTGCGGCGGTGTCCTGGCGGCGCTCGTCACGACGCTCGCCCTTCGGGCCGCGCTCGCCACGCTCACCACGGTCCTTGCCACGGCCCTGCGCCTGCGCATTGCCGTTACCGCCGCGCTCGCCACGCTCATCGCGGCGGCCGTTGCGGTCCTTGCCGTTGCGGTCCTTGTTGCGACCGTTGCGGTTGCCGTCCTGGCCAGGGCGGCTGCTCGGCTGCGGTGCGGCGGCCGGGGCCGGTTCGCCACCGAAGATGCGCTTGAGCCAACCCACCACACCGGTGGCGGCCGGGGCGGCCACGGGGGCGGCGACCGGTGCCGGTGCGGCCACCGGTTCCGGGGCTTCACGCACCGGGGCCGGCTGGCTGTGCTTGACCTGGGTCACCACCGGGGCGACCGGGATGTTCAGCTGGGCCTTGGTCAGTGCATGCACCGGCAGCTTGCGCGGGGTGCCGCGCTGGTAGCTCGGCTTGCCGCTCTCTTCGCCCAGCTCGTTCTCGCGCAGGCGGGTCACTTCGTAATGCGGGGTGTGCAGCTGCTCATCGGCCACGATCACGATCGGCGCGTCATGGCGCTGTTCGATCTCACGCAGCGCGCTGCGCTTTTCGTTGAGCAGGTAGTTGGCGATCTCGACCGGGGCCTGGACCAGCACCTGCCCGGTGTTCTCCTTCATCGCATGCTCTTCAGCCACGCGGATGATGGACAGCGACAGCGACTCGACGCTGCGCATGCGGCCATGGCCATCGCAACGCGGGCAGACGATCTGGCTGGATTCGCCCAGGCTCGGGCGCAGGCGCTGGCGGCTCATTTCCATCAGGCCGAAGCGCGAAATGCGGCCCAGCTGCACGCGCGCACGGTCGTACTTGAGCGCGTTCTGCAGGCGGTTCTCGACTTCGCGCTGGTGCTTGTTGGAGGCCATGTCGATGAAATCGATGACCACCAGGCCGCCCAGGTCGCGCAGGCGCAGCTGGCGGGCCACTTCTTCAGCCGCTTCCAGGTTGGTCTGGAAGGCGGTGTCCTCGATGTCGCTGCCCTTGGTGGCGCGCGAGGAGTTCACGTCGATGGCGGTCAGCGCTTCGGTCTGGTCGACCACGATCGAGCCGCCGGACGGCAGGCGGACGTTGCGTTCATACGCGCCTTCGATCTGCGATTCGATCTGGAAGCGGTTGAACAGCGGGATGTCGTCCTTGTAATGCTTGAGCTTGCGCAGGGTCTGCGGCATCACCTGCTGCATGAACTCCTGGGCGGTCTCGTACAGCTCCTCGGTGTCCACCAGGATCTCGCCGACATCGGCGCGCAGGTAGTCACGCAGGGCGCGCACGATCAGGCGCGATTCCTGGTAGATCAGGAACGAGGCCGGCTTGGTCAGCGCCGCTTCGGCGATCGACTTCCACACCTGCAGCAGGTAATCCAGATCCCACTGCAGCTCTTCGGCATCGCGGCCGACGCCGGCGGTGCGGATGATCACGCCCATGTCGTCGGGGATGTTCAGCTTGTCCAGCGCGTCTTTCAGCGCGGCACGGTCTTCGCCCTCGATGCGACGCGAGACGCCACCGGCGCTCGGCGAGTTCGGCATCAGGACCATGTAGCGGCCAGCCAGCGAGATGAACGTGGTCAGGGCAGCGCCCTTGTTGCCGCGCTCTTCCTTGTCCACCTGGACCACGACTTCCTGGCCTTCACGCAGCAGCTCGCGGATGCCGGCCTTGTTGTGGTCGACGCCAGCCTGGAAGTAATCGCGGGAGATTTCCTTCAGCGGCAGGAAGCCATGGCGCTCACCGCCGTACTCGACGAAGGCCGCTTCCAGTGAAGGCTCAAGGCGCGTGATGCGGCCTTTGTAGATGTTCGACTTCTTCTGTTCCTTGGACGGCTGTTCGATGTCGATGTCGTACAGCGTCTGGCCATCCACGATGGCTACCCGCAGCTCTTCAGCCTGCGTGGCATTGATCAGCATTCGCTTCATTCTTGCGTTCCTCGCGCGCTGCTACCGCGCGGAACGCCATGGGGTTTCGCTTCTGGTCACGCTTCACCGCCCATCGCGCATGCGCGGGGAGGGCGGTTTGGGTTTCCAGCGCTACGACACCACGGCAGGCCGCGGGAGCGCTTCATTTGTTTTGGTTTGGGTGTAACTGGGCCGGAGGCAGCTTTCAGCCAGGCTGGAGCGCCACAGGGACATGTTCAGCGCGAATGTGTGTCAGACATCCGGCGATGGCCGGGACCGCCGGTGAGCCGCTAACATGGCCGCCCCGGGGGCGGTGGCTGCGCACTGTGCCGGAATCGCGGGAAGTCGGGCTTCTGGCCCAGAGCAACTTCCAACGAAATCAATCCCTTATCTCGCCCGCCGAGTGTAACAGAATAAAAGGCCAATGACCGTTACCGAGCCCACCCCCAAAGCCGCTGAAGCCATGACCAGCGTACGTATCATCACTGTTCCGGCCGACCGTGCCGGGCAACGCCTGGACAACTTCCTGCTCGGCCAGCTCAAGGGTGCACCGCGCAGCCTGATCTACAAGCTCGTGCGAAGTGGCCAGGTCCGCGTCAATGGCGGCCGCGCCAAGGCCGAGCGCAAGCTGGAGGGCGGTGACGAAGTCCGGGTGCCGCCCGTCCGTCTCAACGAAGAGGGCGACAAGGCGGGGCCGCCGGCCGCGTTCATGAAGCGGCTGGAAGATGCAATCGTGTTCGAAGACGATCGGCTGCTGGCGCTGAACAAGCCGTCGGGCGTGGCCAGTCACGGCGGCAGCGGCATCAGTTTCGGCGCCATCGAAACCCTGCGCGCACTGCGGCCGGGCAAGACCCTGGAGCTGGTCCATCGCCTGGACCGGGATACCTCCGGCCTGCTGATCGTGGCCAAGAAGCGCTCGGCCCTGAGCGAGCTGCAGGCGCTGCTGCGTGAAGACCACGGCGCCGGCATCCGCAAGCGCTACCTGACGCTGCTGGCCGGCCGCATGCCTGATGGCACCATGACCGTGGACGCCCCGCTGCACGTGGGCCTGCGCCAGGGTGGCGAGCGCCACGTGCAGGTCAATCCGATCGGCAAGGAGTCGATCAGCCACTTCAAGGTGCTGGAGCGCAAGGGCGGCCATTCGTACTGCGAAGTGCGGATCGAAACCGGCCGGACCCACCAGATCCGCGTGCATGCCCAGCATCTGGGTCATCCGGTGGCCGGTGACGACAAATACGGCGATCCGGACGTCAACAAGCGGCTTCGTGAGCAGATCGGTCTGAAACGCCTGTTCCTGCACGCGGCCTCGCTGGAGTTCGCGCTGGATGCGGGCAAGACCCCTTATCTGATCAATGCGCCGCTGGCCGAGGAGCTGGTCGAGGTGTTGAACCGGCTCAAATAAGGCCGACCGACAAGGGTAGTGCCGGCCGCTACGGTGTCGATCGACATCCGACGTCGGGAAACGCCGGCCAGCGGCCGGCACTACCGGGCGGCGGGACCCTGCGCCGACGTTACCCGGTTGAAAGGGCCCGGAGTTGCCGGGATAGAGCCCCCGGCATCACCACTTGAACAGCACCAGGCTGATCGCCAGGCTGCCCATGCCGGCCACCAGGCCGTACACGGTCTCGTGGCCCTTGGCGTAGCGCTTGGCCGCCGGCAGCAGTTCGTCCAGGGCCAGGAACACCATCACGCCCGAGATGATCCCGAACACCCAGCCGAAGGTGGCATGGTTGAGCACCCCGGACAGGGCGACATAGCCGATCGCCGCACCGATCGGCTCGGCGAGCCCGGAGAGCAGGCTGGCGCCGAACGCATAGAACTTGTTCTGGGTGGCGAAATACACCGGCACCGCGATCGCGATGCCCTCGGGGATGTTGTGGATGGCGATGGCGAAGGCCAGCGGCATGCCGACCGAGGGGCTCTCCAGGGTGGCGAAGAACGTCGCCAGCCCCTCGGGGAAGTTGTGCGCGGTGATCGCCACGGCGGTCAACAGGCCGACCCGCTTGATGTAGGCCTTGTTGTTGTCGCGGAACAGCGGGTCCTGCTTGTCCAGGCTCTCGTGCGGGTTCGGGATCAGGTGGTCGATCACCACGATCAGCAGCACGCCGACCAGGAAGGCCGCGGTGCCGTAGGCGAAGCCCAGTCGGGCGTCATAGGCCTGGGTGAATGAATCGATGGCCTTGTTGAGGATCTCCGTCAGCGAGACGAAGACCATCGCGCCACCGGCAAACGCCAACCCGAACGCCAGCAGGCGCGGGTTGGGGCGCCGCGAGAACAGCACCATCAGGCTGCCCAGCGCGGTGGCCAGGCCGGCGGCCAGGGTGACCGCCAGGGCGATCCATACGTTTTCACTGGAAATATCAGGCATCCGCCAACGCGTCCTTGTACGAGAAAAGTGCGCCGTGCGGTACCCACCTCCCCACTGGGCCGCTGAAATGCGGAGCTCCGTGGGGGCGGTGTTCACCGGGCGCGTGGCGACGTGTCGATCCGACGGGCGCCTTGACGATCCATGATGCGCGGTTTGCGGCGGCTGACCTCAACACCCTGCGGCGATCAGCCGCCGCGACGCAGCCGTTCTTCGATCGCGAAGCACTCGTCCGGCTTGGGCTGCGGCGGATTGAAGCTGACCGGGACCTGGATCGTGGTCGAGACCGTCTGCCCGGCACGGGTGCCCGCCTTGAACTGCCAGGCCTGGACCGCCTTCTGCGCCTGCTCGTCGAGCTGGGCGTTGCCGCTGCCACTGGCGAGCTGGACCTGGCTGGGCTGGCCGTCGGCGGCGATAGTAACCTTGAACGTACTGGTGCCGCCGATCCCCTGGCAGGCCAGTTCGATGGGGTACTCCGGCGGTGGCGTCTTGACCGCGGCGACCTCGGTGGGCGCAGCGACCGGGGCGGCCGGTTGTTCGGGCGTCTTGTTGCAGCCGGCCAAGGCCGCCACGGCAAGGCTGGACAGCACGATGTACTGCAGTTTCATGGGCTTACTCCGTCAGGGCCGAGGCTTTCGCCGCGCAGATGAAGTCGTTTTCGCTCAGGCCACCCACATCATGGGTGGAGAATCGCACCACGGCGCGGTCGTAATGCACGCCCAGGTCCGGGTGGTGGTCTTCGCGATGGGCAACCCAGGCCAGGGCGTTCACGAAGGCCATGGTGCCGTGGTAGTTGTCGAAGCGGAAGGTGCGGGTCAGCGCCTGGCCGGCCTCGGCCAGCTCCCATCCGGGAATCTGGGCCAGCAGCTCGGTGACCCGGGCGGTGCCGAGCTTGTGGTCGCTGCCTTTGCGCGGCACGCAATGGGCCTGCGCCAGCGGAATCAGGTCGGCCATGGGTTCCTCCACATCTGGATGACTGAACAATGCGCGGTCCGGTGTATAAACCGAATGAGCGCATAACAAGGGATTGGCTAGAATAGCCCGATGATCCAGATATCCGACACTGCCCAATCCTATTTCCGCAAGCTGATCGAGCGTGAGGCCGTGCCCGGCATGGGTGTGCGCCTTACCGCCGTCGATGCGGGTACCCCGCGCGCCGATGCCCGCCTGGAGTTCGCCGATCCCGGCGAGCTGCTCGGTGATGAGTGGGCGGTGGACTGCGATGGCTTCACCCTCTACGTGGCCGCTACCAGCGTGGCCTGGCTTGATGGCGCCGAGATCGATTTCGTCACCAACGCCACCGGCAGCCAGCAGCTGACCATCAAGGCGCCGAAGATCAAGGGCGAGGCGCCGACGGAAGGTTCTTCCCTGGTCGAGCGGGTGCGCTGGGTGGTGGAGAACGAAGTCAATCCGCAGCTGGCCTCGCATGGCGGCAAGGTCGCAGTGCAGGAAGTCTCGGCCGAGGGCGTGGTGCTGCTGCGCTTCGGCGGTGGCTGCCAGGGCTGCGGCATGGCCGACGTCACGCTCAAGCAGGGGATCGAAAAGACCTTGATGGGACGTGTGCCCGGCATCACTGCGGTGCGCGACGCGACCGACCACGAGAGTGGCGACGCGCCGTACATTCCCCGCGGCACGGCTGCCTGATCGCGCTGCGTGCCACTGCGCCGGGCAGACGACATCCTCGATTGGCTGCTGGCTCGCCAGCCGGACAAGCGCATTCTCGAAAAAACCACGGGCCTCCCCTATGGGTGGGGCCTGTGGCTGCGCGCGTTGTCGCCATTACCGCGGCCGTTCCGGGCCAGCGAAGTACTTGCCGAGCTGGCCCAGCGTGAGCCGATGCCCGCTGGTGGGCGCCTGCCCGAACTGAGTTTCATCCAGGCGATGCGCCGGCTGCTCTGGCAGGGCTGGGACCCGGCCCCGCGCGATCAGCGCTGGATGCGCTGGACCTCTGCGCTGATCAGCGCGCTGCTGCATCTGATGTTCGCGCTGTTGTTGCTGTGGGTGGCCTTGATCCGCCCGCCAAGCGAGCCCGAACAGGGCGGCGAGAGCGGGCGCGTGCAGGTGGAGTTCGTCGGCCGCGGCACCCCGCAGCAGGAGCAAGGGGCGTCACCGGCCGCTGCCGAGCCGGCCACGGCGGACGCGGCGATCGCTGCGGCAATGGCCAATGCGCAGGCGATGGCGCAGGCCGAGGCGGATGCGCGCACAGCATCGGCCCCGCAGCCGACCGCGGCGCCGGCGCCGCCAAGCGAGCCACAACCGGCGCCACCCGCGCCCGCGACGCCGGCGGTGGAGCAGCCCGTCCAGGCGACCGAGGTGGCCCAGGCCACGACCGATTTCGTGGTGCCGCCGACCAGCGTGCCGCGCACCGAAGTGCGGGTGATGACGCGCGAGCCGCAGGACATCGCGGTGCGTGAGCGCACCGTGGTCACGGTGGAAGCGCCGACGCCGCGGACCATCGTGCCGGCCCCGCGCACGGCCGAACCGCAATTGCGCACGCCCGAGCTGACCGTGCAGGAGCGGCAGGTCACGGTGGTCGAAGCCCCGACCCCCACCGTGGCCATTGCCGGGCCCCGGGTGGAGGCGACCATGCCGCAACGTGAGGTGCAGGTGCGCGAACGCGAGATCCGGCCGGTGACCGCGCCGGCGGTGAACGTGGCCACGCTGCCCACGCGCGAGGTGGCCGTACCGGGCCGATCGCCTGAGGTCGCCGTGCGCGAACGCGCGGTGCCCAACGCCGCACCGCGTCCGGCACCGCCATCACCGGCCGCGGCGAGCAGTACGGCGACGGCGCCGGCGGCCGCCAATGCCAGCACGGCCGCCAGCACGTCCACGTCGCCGACCGCGACCCGCGCCCCGGCGAGCCCGTCCAAGGCACCGCCCGGCAGCTGGACCACGCCCAACCGGTCCGATGACTGGGGCGCGGCCAATCATCCGCAGGACGCCGATCTCAACGGCCGTGCCGTCAGTGCGACCCAGGGCAATGGCAGCAGTCTGTTCAAGGCCGATGGCAGTGTGCGCGTGCCCGGCCAGGAGGGTCACGGCAACAGCGAGCGCGGCGCACCGGGCGGCGAGAAAGATGGCTGGAGCAAAGAGCGCATCGCGCAGTCCGGCACCTGGCTCAAGCGCCCGCCGTACGACTACACCCCGACCTCGTTCGACAAGTACTGGGCGCCCAACGAATCGTTGCTGGCCGAATGGGTCCGCAAGGGCATCAAGGCGGTGGAGATTCCGATCCCTGGCACGAGCTCGTCGATTTCCTGCGTGATCTCCGTGCTGCAGTTCGGCGGGGGCTGTGGCTTGAGCGATCCGAACATGCAGGACCAGCCAGCCATCGCGCGTCCGCCGCCGGACATTCCGTTCAAGAAGGAACTGCAGGAAGACAACGGCAGCCGATGAGGCGCGGCCTCGGCGGCGGGTAGAGTCACGCCATGCGTGGCTGGGTTTCGGCCGGGTGTCACGGCGCCTCGCAGCCACGCATGGCGTGGCTCTACCGGATGCTGGGCGTTACGGTGCGGGGTCCGCGTCCGGTTCCACGTCCGCGTCCTGCAGCGCGACGAACGCCCAGAACGGCACGTTGCTCTCGCCCCAGTAGCGGCTGGCTTCGTCCAGCACATCCAGCAGCGTGTCGAACTCCGCGCCCGCCTCGCTGCGCAGCGCATCGGCGTCGTTGAAGAACAGCGCATAGCCGTTGGCCGGCAGCCACGCCAGGTCACGCAGGTTGTCGGTCAGTGCATCCCAGTTGCCGCCGAAGCCGGTCGGGAAGTCCAGGCGGGCGGCCAGCCGCATCAGCAAGGTGCGCTTGTCCTGGCAGCCGGCCAGGTCGATCTGGATCACACGCAGGCCGGCATCGCGCATCGCCGCCGACAACGGGGCGACATCATCGTTGCCGATCGCATAGATACCGGCGTTGTTGATGTCGTGCAGGCCCAACTCGAATCCGTCATGCGTCATTGCCAGCTCCCGGCAGGTGGAACGTCGAAACTGCGGAACGTTTCATAGTGATCATCGGTATAGAACCAGCCAGTAGGGGGGGTGCCGCCGGTGACAATGCGCCGTGCGCCGCGATTGCCTGCGCCGGGCGTGTCTACCGTGTATTCGTGGTAATAGCCGCGCGGCCGCTGCGGCAGCCGCTGTTCGCGGTTGCTGAAGATGCTGCCGTCCTGGCGGTGCGGGAACGGGCCGCCACGCTGGATCAGCGCGATGGTGTCGCGCGCTTCGGCCGGCAGGAACGGGGGCAGGGGATCGCGCGTCGTCCGGCTCGATGCCGTCGGTGCAGGGGCGGCCGGCGCGCTGTCGGGCTGGGTCAGCGATGGCGCAAACTGCGGCGCGGGCGGGCGCTGGGCCAGCTTGATGGCGGCCAGGCCTCCCACCAGCAGCACGATGGCGATCAACAACAACAGCGGCTTGCGCATGAGGGGCCAGCGAAAAGGGGCGAGGCCACTACTCTACTGCGATCACCGCCCGGCACGGTGAGGCCCAGCCGAACAGGCATGCTGCACCGCGGGGCCTGCGCCACAGCGGTGTACACCGTCACTGTCGCGTAACGCGCCCGACACGCCATCGACCACGCAGGACGAAGTTTCCTTTACATCGCCCTTGGTAAGCTTGTCGGCCATCCCCATCATCGACTCCGCAACGCCCGGTCTTTGCCGGGTGAGTGAGCTACCAGGAGAACCACATGGCCTATACCCTCCCCAAGCTGTCCTACGCCTACGACGCGCTCGAGCCGCATATCGACGCAGCGACGATGGAAATCCACCACACCAAGCATCACCAGACGTACATCAACAACGTCAACGCTGCGTTGGAAGGCACCGAATACGCCGACCTGCCGGTGGAAGAGCTGGTCAAGAAGACCAAGTCGCTGCCGGAAAACCTGCAGGGCGTCGTGCGCAACAACGGCGGCGGCCATGCCAACCACACCCTGTTCTGGACCGTGATGTCGCCCAACGGCGGCGGCGCTCCGGTCGGTGACGTCGCCAAGGCGATCGATTCGCAGCTGGGCGGTGTCGAGAAGTTCAAAGAGGCCTTCACCAAGGCCGCGCTGACCCGCTTCGGCAGCGGCTGGGCCTGGCTGAGCGTCACCCCGGACAAGAAGGTCGTGGTGGAAAGCAGCGCCAACCAGGACAGCCCGCTGATGGACGGCAACACGCCGATCCTGGCCCTGGACGTGTGGGAACACGCGTACTACCTGAAGTATCAGAACCGTCGCCCGGAATACATCGGCGCGTTCTTCAACGTCGTCGACTGGAATGAAGTCGAGCGTCGTTACCAGGAAGCCATTGCCTGATCGGCACGGTCACCTGACAGACGAACGGCCAGGCAGCGATGCCTGGCCGTTTTTCGTTGCGCCCCCGCGAACGGTGCCGGTCAGGGCGCGCTGGTGCTTTCCGGCGTCTGCAGGCGCAGGGTGGCCATGGTGCCCAGCCGCATCGCCGCAGCGTCGCCCTCGCTGGCCGGCAGCTTGATACTGTCCTGGCGGATGCCGCCGAAGTGCTTCACCTGGAACAGCACGTCCAGGCCGTGGCCCCGTGCCGCGCCGGCCAGCGACGGCGGATCCACGCGTTCGCCGGGGTTCTTGCGGGCCGGCTGGAAGCCCGGGGTACTTCCCACCAGCTCGGTGATCTCGGCCGAGAAGTCGCCGGCGATCAGCGAAGGCAGGCCGTCGGCGGTCGCGCCGATCCAGGTCATCAGATCGGTGGTCTGGTGCCGGCGGATCTGCGCGTCGTCCGGTTCCGGGCGCAGCCGGGCCACGTAGATGTTGATCAGTTCCTCGCGCAGCTTGACCCGCAGCATCCCGGCCGCGCTGAACTGCCCCGGCGGGTGCAGCAGGGTGACGGCGTCATCGGTCACCGGCAGCCGGGTCAGCATGGCGCTGCCGTGGCGCAGCGGCTGGCTGGGCGGATCGGCAGTGACGAAATCGCAGCTGTAGCGCAGCCGGCTGGCCAGCCAGCAGGCGGGGTTGCGGCCCTGGGTCTGCAGCACCCGCTGCACCGCGATCACGTCCGGCTGCATGGACTCCAGCAGCTGCAGCACCTGGTCACGCCGCTGTTGCCATTGGGCATCGTCCTGGGTCGGCAGTTCCAGCGTGGCGATCTTCAGCGAGGGCAGGGCGTCCTCGGCCTGGCGCGCGTGCGCGCCGGCGGCGGGCGCGGCAAGCAACAGCAGCAGGATCCAGCCTGTCCAACCTCGGGTCCCACCGGTGATGTGCGTGCGCATAACGATAAGTTTACGCTTTCGCCGTCGACGATCCGTGACACGGGTGCCATCGCGCAGATGGGATTCCGGCCCGCCTGCCATGTCCGGTGGCCCCTGTCATGCAGCTGTGCAGCGTGCGCTGGGGTAGGGGCTTCCGGTAATCTTGGTCCTTTCGTGTTCGCAGGACAGCCCCACAGGATGAGCAATATCGCAGCCGCCAGCGCCGGCAAAGGAAAGATGCCGCGCCAGATTCCCTACATCATCGGCAATGAGGCCTGCGAACGCTTCAGCTTCTATGGGATGCGCAACATCCTGGTGCAGTTCCTGATCACCTCGCTGCTGTTGCAGGAGATCACCGCCGATGGCCGGGCCGGCGAGGCCAAGGACATCATGCACAGCTTCATGATCGGCGTGTATTTCTTCCCGCTGCTCGGTGGCTGGCTGGCCGACAAATTCTTCGGCAAGTACCACACCATCCTGTGGTTCAGCCTGATCTACTGCGCCGGCCACGCCTGCCTGGCCATCTTCGAGGACAGCCGCCAGGGCTTCTTCGTCGGCCTGGGCCTGATCGCGCTGGGTGCCGGCGGCATCAAGCCGCTGGTGGCCTCGTTCATGGGCGACCAGTTCGACCAGAGCAACAAACATCTGGCCAAGGTCGTGTTCGACGCCTTCTACTGGATCATCAACTTCGGCTCGCTGTTCGCCTCGCTGCTGATTCCGCTGGCGCTGAAGAACCTGGGTCCGTCGTGGGCCTTCGGCATCCCGGGCATCCTGATGTTCGTGGCCACCTTCGTGTTCTGGATGGGCCGCAAGCGCTACGTGCTGGTCCCGCTGCCGCCCAAGGACCCGCATTCGTTCGGCAACGTGGTGCGTACCGCGCTGTCGGCGCAGGTGCCGGGCAAGGGCCGTCCGGGTCGTACCCTGGCCATCCTCGGTGCGGTGCTGGCGGTGGCCTCGATGGGGCTGGTCGGCAGCCTGGGCATCGTGATCTGCCTGTGCATCGCGCTGGTCCTGCTGTTGGCCGGCATCGGTGGCGGCACCTGGATCCAGCTGGACCGCGCCCGCGCCGTGCACCCGGCCGAGGCGGTGGAGGGCGTGCGCTCGGTGCTGCGCGTGCTGGTGATCTTCGCCCTGACCACGCCGTTCTTCTCGCTGTTCGACCAGAAGGCCTCGACCTGGGTCCTGCAGGGCCAGCAGATGGCGATGCCAAGCTGGTTCACCGCCTCGCAGATGCAGGCGCTGAACCCGCTGCTTGTGATGATCCTGATCCCGTTCAACAACCTGGTGCTGTACCCGATGCTGCGCCGTTTCGGCTTTGAGCCGACCGCGCTGCGCCGGATGACCGCCGGCATCGCCTTCAGCGGCCTGGCCTGGATCGTGGTCGGCGGTATCCAGGTGATGATGGATGGCGGCAACGTCATGTCCATCTTCTGGCAGATGCTGCCCTACGCGCTGCTGACCTTCGGTGAAGTGCTGGTCTCGGCCACCGGCCTGGAGTTCGCCTACAGCCAGGCGCCGCAGGCCATGAAGGGCGTGGTGATGAGCTTCTGGAACCTGACCACCACCATCGGCAACCTGTGGGTGCTGCTGTCCAACGCGGCGGTGCGCAACGACACGGTGACCCACCAGATCGCCAGTACCGGCTTGAGCGAGGCGGCGTTCCTGATGTTCTTCTTCGCCGGCTTTGCGTTCCTGGCGGCGTTGGCCTTCGGTTGGTATGCCAAGCGCTATCGTATGGTCGACAACTACCGCACCGCCTGAGCCTGACATGACCCCAGTCAACCTGCTGCTGATCGCCATCACCGTCATCGTGTCGTGGATGGCATTCAAGAACCGTGCGCTCGCCGACCGCCTGATCCTGTGGCCGCCGGCAGTGGACCGCAACCGTCAGTACGATCGCCTGATCACCTACGGGTTCATCCACGCCGATCTGTCCCACCTGGCGTTCAACATGATCACGCTGTTCTTCTTCGGCGGCTTCATCGAACAGGTGATGCTGCAGTTGAGCGGCAGCTACCTGACCTATCCGGCGTTCTACCTGGGCGCGTTGCTGGTCTCGATCCTGCCCAGCTACCTGAAGAACCAGAAGAATCCGAACTACCTCAGCCTGGGGGCATCGGGCGCGGTTTCGGCAGTGCTGTTCGCCTTCATCCTGATCAAGCCGTGGTCGATCATCCTGGTGCTGTTCATTCCGGCCCCGGCGATCATCTATGCGGTGTTCTACGTGGGCTACAGCATCTGGATGGACCGCCGTGGCGGCGACCGCATCAACCACAGCGCGCACCTGGCCGGTGCGGCCTTCGGCGTGCTGTTCATGCTGGCCATGCAGCCGAGCATCTTCAGCCACTTCCTGCGTGAGCTGAGCAACCCGACCTTCCGCCTCGGCGGTTGATTCGGCGCGTACCGACCAACGGTCTCGGTACCTGGCGACGGTGGGTCGATGCATCGTCGCGCCGGGGGGAGCTCACGACCGTTGGTCGTGAGCCCGGCACCCGTCAGGCGGCCTTCTTGCCGTCCACGCCATAGGTGCTGAGCAGCCGGGCGTAGACCTCATGGTTGATCTGGTCGAATTCCCAGCCCTGGGTCTGGCCGTTCACGGCCAGCTGGAACAGGCCCTCGAGCAGGGAGCTGTCGGCATCGCCGTGGGCGGCGGGGGCAGGTGCGGTGTTGTCCATGCGGACCTCCGGAAGAGCGGGTGCGTGCAGGCAGGTCTTCGCAAAAGCCATGCCAGCTCTTACGCCCTGTCCGGATCCGATATCGGCGTGGCGGCTCCAGCCTTTAGGGCCGGATGTGACGCGCCACGTCGCTGCTTGCCCCTGTTCAGGCTTCACGCGATCATGGCGGCCGGCTGCGCACTATCGCTGCAGTCGCCGCAGGAGACACCGCTCATGGCTTCGGTCACGCCGCCCGGACTGGCTTACGAGGTGGAGCACGATCTGGCCCATCACCGGTTCCAGGCCCGGGTCAAAGGGCATCTGGCGCTGCTGGATTACCAGATCAAGCGCAAGCGGATGATCATCACCCACACCGAGGTGCCCGAGCCGATCGCCGGACGCGGCGTGGCCGGTGAGTTGACCAAGGTGGCGCTGCGCTACGCGCGCGAACACAGATTCAAGGTAGTGCCTGCCTGCGCGTACGCCGAAGCGTTCCTGCAGCGGCACGAGGAGTACGACGACCTGCTGGTCCGATGAGGGCAGCGGGTCATGCTTCAGGGATGGCCGATCATGATGGTGGGTTACAACAAGGGGATTTCAGGATGAACATCGCAGGAAACCGTTGCGCGCTGCGCACCAGCGCGTTGGCCTTTGCTATGGGCTTGGTGGTGGTGGCAGGCTGCAAGCGCGACGGTGACGCACAGGCGCCGGTGGCAGCGGCCGATACCGCCGCCGAACCGGCTGCACCGGCGGCGACGCCGGATGCGCCGGTCGAGCTGCGCGACGTGATCGAGACCTCGCCGCAGGCGGTGGTCGGGATTACCTATCCGCCGGACATCGCGCGGTATCCGGGCCTGGCCAAGACGCTGGGCAGCTATGCCGACAGCGCCCGGGCCGAGCTGCAGCAGGCGCTGGACGGGCTGGGCAACGACAAGCCGACCATGCCCTACGAGCTCTCGCTGACCTTCGAGAAGGTGCTGGAGACGCCGCAGCTGGTGGTGGTGACCGCCGATGGCAGCCGTTACACCGGTGGCGCCCACGGTGAGCCGCTGGTGGCGCGCTTCGTATGGCTGCCGGAGCAGCAGCAGATGCTGACCGCCGACAAGCTGGTGGCCGATGCCAAGGGCTGGAAGGCGATCAGCGACTACGTGGCCGACCAGCTGCGCGAACGCGTGGCCACGCGCCTGAGCGGCGATGAGATGGAGCCGGCGCAGATGCAGGAGTCCCTGCGCAACGCCAGCCGGATGATCGCCGATGGCACCGGGCCCAGCGCGGACAACTTCAGCCAGTTCCAGCCGCTGACCGGTTCCGACGGACGCATCTCTGCGATACGCTTCGTGTTCCCGCCCTACCAGGTAGGGCCGTACTCGGACGGCACGCAGACCGTGGACGTCCCGGCCGCCGTGCTGGTGCCGCACGTGGGTCAGGATGTCGCGGGGTTGTTCGCCCGGGGCTGATCGACGGAGGCGATGTGGACGCTGGGCTGCAACGACGGGTCACGGGGTTGCTGCACGAAGCGGGGGTCACCGTTGGCGGTGACCAGCCGCAGGACATCACGGTGCACGACCCGCGCTTCTATGCACGGGTCATGGCCCAGGGCTCGCTGGGCCTGGGCGAGAGTTACATGGACGGGCAGTGGGATGCCCGCGCGCTGGACGACTTCCTCTTTCATCTGATGCAGGCGCATCTGGACGAACGCGTGCACGGCTGGCGCGATCTGGCCGATGCGATCAAGGCGCGGGTGTTCAATCTGCAGGCCGGCGCCGGCAGTTTCGAGGTCGGCCGTCGCCATTACGACCTGGGCAATGATCTGTACGAGGCGATGCTCGGCCAGCGGCTGGTCTACAGCTGCGGTTACTGGCGCGAAGCTGCGGACCTGGACACGGCGCAGGAGGCCAAGCTCGATCTGATCTGCCGCAAGCTGGGCCTGCGCCCCGGCCAGCGCATTCTGGATATCGGCTGCGGGTGGGGCGAGGCGCTGAAGTTCGCGGCCGAGCGCTATGGCGTCTCCGGCGTCGGCGTGACGATCTCGCAGGAGCAGGCGGACTATGCGCGGCAGTTGTGCGCGGGGTTGCCGGTCGAGATACGGTTGCAGGACTACCACGACGTGGAGGAGTCCTTCGACGCGATCCTGTCGGTGGGGATGTTCGAGCACGTGGGCGACAAGAACTATCGCGGGTACTTCGAGATGGCGCGGCGCTGCCTGCGGCCGGAAGGATTGTTCCTGCTGCATTCGATCGGCAGCAATCTGTCGCGGCATCGCACCGATCCGTGGATCGCAAAGTACATCTTCCCGAACTCGATGCTGCCCTCGGCGGCGCAGGTGACCGACGCGTTCGAAGGGGTGTTCGTGCTGGAGGACTGGCACAACTTCGGCACCGATTACGACCGGACCCTGCAGGCGTGGCGGGCCAACATCGAGGCGGCGTGGCCGCGCCTGGATGCGCAGTGGTATGACGAACGGTTCCGCCGGATGTGGCGGTTCTATCTGGCCGGTTCGATGGCGAGTTTCCGCTGCCGGCACGCACAGTTGTGGCAGCTGGTGTTGTCGCCCAATGGCGTGCCTGGAGGCTACGTAGCGCCACGGTGAGATGAGCTGGCGGCACGAAAAAAACGCCCGGCGGTGCCGGGCGTTTTTCGTTGCGCACGTCGTTGAGGCGGACGCTTACTTCTTGCCGTCACCCGAGGTCAGGCCGCGCTTTTCGAGCAGCGGCTCGATCTGCGGGGCATGGCCGGCGAAGTTCTGGAACAGTTCCATTGCATCCACGCTGCCGCCCTTAGAAAGCAGGGTCTGGCGGAAGTGATCGCCGTTCTTGCGGCTCAGGCCGCCGTTTTCGCGGAACCACTTCTGGGTGTTGGCGTCGAGCACTTCAGACCAGATGTAGGCGTAGTAGCCGGCCGAATAGCCGCCCATGATGTGGCTGAAGTACGGGGTCTTGTAGCGCGGCGGGACCGGCGCGTAGAAGATGCCGTCCTTGGCCAGGGCCTCGGCTTCGAACTTCATCACGTCCTTGGCGGCCGGGACCTGGTCCGGACCGATCTGGTGCCAGCGCTGGTCGAGCATGGCCGCACCGAGGTATTCGGTGGTGGCAAAGCCCTGGTTGAACTTGGCGGCGGCGACGACCTTGTCGAGCAGGGCCTGCGGCATGGCCGTGCCGTTCTGGTAGTGCTTGGCGTAGTTCTTCAGGATGACCGGGTCATCGGCCCACATCTCGTTGACCTGCGAGGGGAACTCGACGAAGTCGCGCGGCACCGAGGTGCCCGAGAAGTAGGGGTACTTCACGTTCGAGAACATGCCGTGCAGGGCGTGGCCGAATTCGTGGAAGGTGGTGGTCACTTCATCCCAGGTCAGCAGGGTCGGCTTGCCGGCCGGCGGCTTGGGGATGTTGAGGTGGTTGGCGACCACCGGCTTGAAGCCGGTCAGCTCGGACTGCGAGACGTACGAGTTCATCCACGCACCGCCGCGCTTGGAGGCGCGTGCGTACGGGTCGAAGATGAAGATCGCCAGCTGGCTGCCGTCGGCATCGAACACGTCATAGACGGTGACGTCGTCGTGGTAGACCGGCAGGTCGGTGCGCTGCTTGAAGGTCAGGCCGAATTCCAGCTGGGCGGCGTGGAAGACGCCGTTTTCGAGCACGTTCTTCATTTCGAAGTACGGCTTGAGCTGGGATTCGTCGAAGTTGTACTTGGCCTGGCGGACCTTCTCGCTGTAGAACGCCCAGTCCCATGCTTCCAGCTTGAAGGTGGGCTTGCCGGCGGCCTTCTGTTCCTTGTCGATCATCGCCTGCAGGTCGGCGGCTTCACGCTTGGCGTTGGCGACGGCGGCCGGGGCGAGCTGGCCGAGCATGGCGTTGACCGCTTCGGGGGTCTTGGCGGTCTGGTTGGTCAGGTTGTAGGCGGCGAAGTTCGCAAAGCCCATCAGCTTGGCCTTGTCGGCACGCAGCTGCATGATGCGCGAGACCAGGGCGGTGTTGTCGTACTCACCGCCGCGGCTGCCGCGGGTGATGGAGGCTTCGTAGATCTTCTGGCGCAGGGCGCGGTTGGCCAGGTTGGTCAGCGGCGGCTGGCCGGTGGTGTTGAGCAGGGTGATGACGTACTTGCCGTCCTGGCCACGGGCCTTGGCGGCTTCGGCAGCGGCGGAGATCTGCTCCTGCGAGAGCCCGTCCAGGTCCTTGACGTCATCGACGGTGATCGCCGAGGCATTCACTTCGGCCAGCACGTTCTGGCTGAACTTGGTGCCCAGGTTGGCCAGCTCGGCGTTCATTTCCTTGAGCTTGGTCTTGTCCGCTTCGGACAGCTTGGCGCCGGCGCGGACGTAGCTCTCGTAGTACTTCTCGACCAGGCGCACGCCTTCGGCGTCGAGGCCGAGCTGGGTGCGGGTGTCATACAGGCTCTGGATGCGGGCAAACAGCTTGCCGTTCAGCGCGATGGCGTCGCTGTGCGCGGCGAAGCGGGCGGAGTAGTCGGCCTGCAGCTTCTTGCGTGCGTCGTTGGTGTCGGCACCGACCAGGCTGAAGAAGACGGTGGTGGCGCGGTCCAGGGTCTCACCGCTCTTCTCCAGGGCGATGAGGGTGTTGTCGAAGGTCGGCTTGGCCTTGTTGTTGGCGATCGCCTCGACTTCCTTCAGCTGCTGGGCCATGCCGGCGTCGAAGGCGGGCGCGAAGTCGCTGTCCTTGATCTTGTCGAACTGCGGGAAGTGCAGCGGCAGCGGGCTGTCGGCGAAGAACGGGTTGGCCTGCTGGGCGGTGGTCGCGGCCGGGGTGGCGGCGGTGGCGGAATAGGCGGGCAGGGCCAGGCCGAGGGTCACGGCGACGGCGAGGGCAAGACGGGTGGTCAAGGGGAATTCTCCGGTCAGGCAAGTCTTTGAGGGTAACCCGGGCCGTTGGGGAGCGGCTTGTGTCGAAAGGCATGTTTTGGCCAGGCCAGGGCATTGCGAAGGGTGCGGCCACTGCAAGAGCCAGCCCGGTCGTTGCCGTCCCGAGGCGTAGTGCCGGCCGCTGGCCGGCTCCTCGGGCCACCGGCCGGCTCCTCAGCCCACCAGGCCGAATACGCTGGGCGAGCTAAGATGAGAGGCCTTTCCACCGGAGCCTCTGCCATGACCACTGCCTTCGATTTCCCGTTCGTGGATCTGTCGGGCCAGCCACAGGCGTTGGCGCAGTATCGGGGCAAGGTGTTGCTGCTGGTCAATGTGGCCAGCAAGTGTGGCTTCACGCCGCAGTACGAGGGGCTGGAGGCGTTGTGGCGGGAATTCGGGCCGCGCGGGCTGGTGGTGATCGGGTTTCCCTGCGATCAGTTCGGGCACCAGGAGCCGGGTGATGCGGCGCAGATCGGGGAGTTCTGTTCGCTGACCTATGGGGTCAGTTTCCCGATGTCGGACAAGGTGGAGGTCAACGGCGACGGCGCTGATCCGCTGTGGCAGTGGCTCAAGGCCGAGAAGGCCGGGGTGCTGGGCACGCGGGGGATCAAGTGGAACTTCAGCAAGTTCCTCGTCGGTCGCGACGGGCGGGTGTTGCAGCGCTATGCACCGACCGACAAGCCCGAGTCGCTGCGCGGCGACATTGAGGCGGCGCTGGCGTAGCGCCGGGCTCTGCCCGGCTCCGTGATCCCGGTAGTGCCGGCTGCTGGCCGGCTCCTCGCATCACCGGTTCGCCCAACGTTCCAGCCACGCATGGCGTGGCTCTACACCGCAGCGGTGGAATCAGCCGCCTGCTTTCCGGTTGCGCACGTCTTCGGGCAGGAGGGAGAGAATGTCGTCGACGATTTTCGGCAGACTCTGCTCGGAGTAGCCGCGATGCACGCCGGCGATGCTGCCGTCGTGGCCGATGATGAACATGTGCGGGATGGTCTGGATGCCGTACTGGTCGCTGACCTCGCCCTTGGCGTCGTGGATGTAGTCCAGTGGCGGGGCTTTGCGGCTGCGGGCGATGGCGGCGAAATCGGCGCGCGGTTCCTTCAGGTTCACCGCGTAGACCTGCAGCGCGTCATGCCCGATGACCTTCTGCAGCTGGCCCAGGATCGGCAGTTCCTTGCGGCACGGTCCGCACCACGAGGCCCAGAACGTGACGATGACGACCTTGCCGCGCTGGCTGGCCAGGTCCACCACATTGCCCTGGCGGTCCTTGCCCAGGATCTGCGGCGGGATATCGCCGGCTTTCGGTGAGGGCGTTGCGGGCGCGGCGGCGCTGGCAGCCAGGCTCATGGCGAGCAGCAGGCAGGCGAGGGCGGGGCGGATCTTCCTGATCATCGGTACGGCTCCAGGTCAGGCCCGGCCGTTGCCGGGCTGACGCGGAATATAGCCCAACGTGAATGCGATCGTTGCCGCGAGAGCCGACCAAGGGTCGGCTCTACGCGGCAGGGCCGCGGTCGGCGAATCAGCCCCGTAGAGCCGGGCTCTGTCCGGCTGGCGCGCAGGTTGGTCGATCAGCCGGGCGGAGCCGAGCGCCGCGATTACTTTTCGACGAAGGCGCGTTCGAAGACGTAGTGGCCCGGGGTGCCGATGCGCGGCGAGGTCTGGAAGCCGCGGCTGTCCAGCACGGTGCGCAGGTCGGCCAGCATCTGCGGGCTGCCGCAGATCATGGCGCGGTCGTTTTCCGGATCCAGCGGCGGCAGGCCGAGGGTCTTCTGCATCTCGCCGCTTTCCATCAGCGAGGTCAGGCGGCCCTGGTTGGGGAAGGCTTCGCGCGTGACGGCCGGATAGTAGAGCAGCTTGTCGCCGATCATCTCGCCCAGGAATTCGTGCTCGCGCAGTTCCTTCTCGAACAGCTCGCGGTAGGCCAGGTCCTTTTCGTAACGCACGCCGTGGGTGAGGATCACCTTGTCGAAGCGCTCGTAGGTTTCCGGGTCCTTGATCACCGACAGCCACGGCGCCAGGCCGGTGCCGGTGCCGAGCAGGTACAGGTGCTTGCCCGGGTGCAGGTCGCTGATCAGCAGGGTGCCGGTAGGCTTCTTGCCGACCAGCACCTTGTCGCCCGGCTTGATGTGCTGCAGGCGCGAGGTCAGCGGGCCGTCCTGCACCTTGATGCTGAAGAACTCCAGGTTTTCTTCCCAGTTGGCACTGGCGATGGAGTACGCGCGCAGCAATGGGCGCGCTTCGGTTTCCAGGCCGATCATCACGAACTGGCCGTTCTCGAAGCGGAAGCCGCTGTCGCGGGTCGTGGTGAAGCTGAAGTAGGCGTCGGTCCAGTGACGGACCTCAAGCACCGTTTCGGCGCCAAAAGCGGAAGACATGGGGGTGGGGTTCTGGTCGGTTTCGTCGGGTCTAGTTTATCTCAAATGAGATAAATTCTCATTGACTGGCCGGACAGGCCTGTCGTGCCTGGGTTTCAGCGGTAACCGGCCGCCTGCAGTTCGAACAGTTCGGCATACCGGCCGCCCTGGGTCATCAGCTCGGCATGGGTGCCGCTGGCCTCGATCCGGCCGCCGGCCAGCACCAGGATACGGTCGGCCATGCGCACCGAGGAAAAGCGGTGCGAGATCAGCACCGCAGTGCGGTTGTCGGACAGTTCCTTGAAGCGCTGGAACACCTCGAACTCGCTGCGCGCATCCAGCGCCGCGGTCGGTTCATCCAGGATCATGACCTGCGCATCGCGCATGTAGGCCCGCGCGATCGCAATCTTCTGCCACTGGCCACCGGACAGGTCCACGCCCATCTTGAAACGGCGGCCGATCAGCTGGTCGTAGCCACCGGGGAGGCCGGCGATCACCTCATCGGCCATGCCGCGCCGGGCGGCATCGCGGATGCGGGCGTCGTCGCCCATCGCCTCGACCAGGCCGACGCCGATGTTCTCGCCGGCGCTGAGGTTGTAGCGCACGAAGTCCTGGAAGATCACGCCCATGTTGGCGCGCAGGTCATCCAGGTCGTAATCGCGCAGGTCGCGGCCATCGAGCAGGATGCGGCCTTCGTCGGGGTCGTACAGGCGGGCCAGCAGCTTGACCAGGGTGGTTTTGCCGGCACCGTTCTCACCCACCAGCGCCAGTACTTCACCGGCACGCAGGTCGAAATCCAGATGCCGCACCGCCCAGCTTTCGGCGTCGGGATAGCGGAAACCGACGTTCTCGAACACGAAGCCCTGGGTGATCGGCTGCGGGATGGCGATGGCATCCGGGCGCGAGTGGATTTCCGGTTCGATCTGGAAGAACGAGAACAGATCGTCCAGGTACAGCGCCTGGCCGGCAACCTGTGAAAAGCCGATCAGCAGGCCTTCCAGCAGCTGGCGCAGGCGCAGGAAGCTGCCGGCCAGGAAGGTGAGGTCGCCGATCGAGAAATCGCCGCGCACGGTGCGCCAGGCGATGTAGGCGTAGGCGGCGTAATAGCCCAGCGTACCGAGTGCTGCCAGCAGCGTGCCCCAGATCGCACGCTTGCGGGCCAGCGCACGGTTGGCGAGATAGAACTTCTCGGCGAGTAGTTTGTAGCGATCGATCAGGAAGCGATGGAGGTTGAAGATCTTCACCTCCTTGGCGGTCTCCACGCTGGCCCCGATCTGGCGCAGATACTCCAGCTGGCGGCGCTCGGGCGTCCACTGGAAGTTGAGGCTGTAACCGGCTGCGTTGAAGTGCGATTCGCCGATGAAGGCCGGGATCAGTGCCACCGCCAGCAGCAGGATCAACCACGGCGCGTACACGATCAGGCCGACCGCGAGGCTGGCCACCGTGATGCTGTCCTGCACCTGGCCGAACAGCTGGCTCATCAGGTTCATCCGGCCCATGGTCTGGCGCCGTGCCCGGTCCAGTTTGTCCTGCAGGTCGGGGTCTTCGAAATCCTCCAGGTCCAACTCGGCGGCGTGTTCCATCAAGCGCACGCTGGTGACGTTGGTGAACAGCTCCGACAGCAGGGTATCGGCGTAGCTGACCATGCGGCCAAGCAGGTCCGAGGCCATCGCCAGGCCGAACTCGAGCGCGAGCAGGCCCAGCAGGGGATTGAGCAGGCCAGTGGACAGCGCCTCGCCGAACGGCGGGAAGCCGGCATCATGCTGGCTGAGCTGCACGGCGGCATCGATGATCAACTTGCCGACGTACAGCATCGCCACCGGCAGCAACGCGCGGATCACGCGCAGGCCGAGGCTGGCCAGGGTCAGCCCAGGGCTCGTCTGCCAGACCTGGCGCAGGAACGGGGGCAGGTTGCGCATCGCATTGACGCGCTCACGCAGGCTGGGATTCTTCTGGCCGGGTGCACCGGCAGCGGGGGAGGCGGGCATGGGCGACATTGTGCGCGCCGTGACCGTGGTTGATGCATGAAGTCAGTGCCTGCGCAGATTGCAGACGCGTACGCCCCGCAGAACGGTGGAGCCGGTACACCGCTACCCGGTAGTGCCGGCCGCTGGCCGGCTCCAGGAGGCATCCAGCATCGTGCGGAGCCGGCCAGCGGCCGGCACTACCCGTGCAGCATGACGATCATGCGGAGCCGGCCAGCGGCCGGCATTACCCGTTCCTTATGGCAGCGGCGGCAGCAGGCCGGCGCCGAGGCGGTTCCAGGCGTTGATCACCGCGATGCCCATGCTCAGGTCGCTGATGCCCTTCTCATCGAAATGCGGTGCCAGGGCGTCGTAGGCGGCATCGGACGGGGCGGCGCTGCTCAAGCGGGTCAGCGCCTCGGCCCAGCCCAGCGCGGCGCGCTCGCGCGCATCGAAGAAGCAGCTCTCGTGCCAGGCTGGCAGCGTATCGAGCTTGCGCGGTTCGATGCCGCCCTTGCGCAGGGTGGTGGCATGCATGTCCATGCAGTAGCCGCAGCCATTGATCTGCGAGACACGCAGGAACACCAGTTCCATCAATACGGGGTCGATCGAACTGTCGTGCACGGCCTTGCTGGTGGTGAGCAGGCCCTTGAAGGCCTCGGCGGCGAGGCGGGTGTATGGAACGCGCGGTGAGGTGGACATCGGGGACTCCATGACGGCCGCAATGGCCGTCTTCATCAGAAGGACGCGCCAGCATCGCGCGCTGTGACAAGGCCGGTGAGTTTTTCCGGATTGAGCACGCTGAGCACGCGCACGATCCGTCCGGCATCGACCGTGATCATCGTCACCGAGTGCAGCTGGTCGCCCGCGAAACGCAGGATCGCCGGCTCGCCATTGACCTGGCCGAGCTGCGCCGGATGCTGGCCGTTGCGGCGCGCGATCGCCCAGTACAGCTGCGCGATGCGCTCGGCGCCGAGCAGGGCGCGGATCGCTTCCAGATCACCCTGCTGCGAGGCGGCCATGAAGCGCGCCAGCAGGTCGCGGTGCTGGGCGGGCGAGACCGTGAAGCGTGGGGCGCCGGTCTGTAGTCGCTGCCGCGCCCGGTGCACCAGTTGCCGGCAGTTGGCGGGGGAGTGCTCCAGCAGGGGCGCGATGTCCGGGTAGTCGTAGTCGAACACATCCTTGAGCAGGAAGGCGGCGCGCTCATCCGGCTTGAGCTGCTCCAGCAGTGCCAGGAAAGCCACCGAGACCTCGTCGGCGAGGGCATGGCGCTGGGCCGGGTCCTGCAGCGGGTCCGGGTCCAGGGCGATCTCCAGCGGCTCGGGCAGCCACGGCCCGACGTACTCCACGCGCGCGCTGCGCAGGGCGCGCAGCCGGTCCAGGCCGAGCCGGGTGGTGGCCGTGACCAGCCAGCCCTCCGGGTCGCGGATCACGCCGGTGTCGGCGCCCTGCCAGCGCAGCCAGGCGTCCTGGACGATGTCCTCGGCGTCGCTGCGGCTGCCCAGCAGGCGGTAGGCCAGGGCGAACAGGCGGGGGCGGTGGGTCTGGAAGGTATCGGTCGGGGTCATGCCAGGAGGACGCGGCCGGGCAGGCCGCTGTGACAAGGCGGGGCGCCCACTTTGCACCAAACCCCGCCACCGCGAGCGATTCTCAACGCCGCCGGGCGGTAGTTGTTAAAATCGGCGGTTCAACCCCCGCCAGCCTCCAGCAAGCGAGCAAGTCGTGACATCGATCAAGCAGGAAGACCTCATCCAGTCCATCGCCGACGCGCTGCAGTACATCTCGTACTACCACCCGGTCGATTACATCAAGAGCCTCAACGCTGCCTATGAGCGCGAAGAGTCGCCGGCCGCGAAGGAGGCGATGGCCCAGATCCTGATCAATTCGCGCATGTGCGCCGAAGGCCACCGGCCGATCTGCCAGGACACCGGCATCGTCACCGTGTTCCTGGAAATCGGCATGAACGTGCGCTGGGACGACGCCACCATGGGCGTGGAGGACATGGCCAACGAAGGCGTGCGCCGCGCCTACGACTACCCGGACAACAAGCTGCGCGCCTCGGTGCTGGCCGATCCGGCCGGCAAGCGCATCAACACCAAGGACAACACCCCCGGCGTGGTCAACGTCAAGGTCGTCCCGGGTGACACCGTGGAGGTGATCGTCGCGGCCAAGGGCGGCGGTTCGGAAGCCAAGAGCAAGTTCGCCATGCTCAACCCGTCCGACTCGATCGTGGACTGGGTACTCAAGACCGTGCCGACCATGGGCGCCGGCTGGTGCCCGCCGGGCATGCTCGGGATCGGCATCGGCGGCACCGCCGAGAAGGCGATGCTGCTGGCCAAGGAATCGCTGATGGAGCCGATCGACATCAACGAGCTCAAGGCCCGTGGCGCCTCCAACCGCGCCGAAGAGCTGCGCCTGGAGCTGTTCGACAAGGTCAACGCGCTGGGCATCGGCGCGCAGGGCCTGGGCGGCCTGACCACCGTGCTGGACATCAAGGTCAAGGACTTCCCGACCCACGCCGCCAATCTGCCGGTGGCGATGATCCCGAACTGCGCGGCCACCCGCCATGCGCACTTCACCCTGGATGGCAGTGGCCCGGTGATGCTCGACCCGCCCTCGCTGGAAGACTGGCCGCAGATCACCTACGACGCCTCCAAGGGCACCCGTGTCGATCTGGACACGATCACTCCGGAAGACGTCGCCAGCTGGAAGCCGGGCCAGACCCTGCTGCTCAACGGCAAGCTGCTGACCGGCCGCGACGCCGCGCACAAGCGCATGGTGGAAATGCTGGACAAGGGCGAGCCGCTGCCGGTCGACCTCAAGGGCCGCTTCATCTACTACGTCGGCCCGGTCGATCCGGTGCGCGACGAAGTGGTGGGCCCGGCCGGCCCGACCACGGCGACCCGCATGGACAAGTTCACCCGCCAGGTGCTGGAGCAGACCGGTCTG
The DNA here is from genome assembly GCF_033843685.1 of Stenotrophomonas sp. RG-453. NCBI lineage: Bacteria > Pseudomonadati > Pseudomonadota > Gammaproteobacteria > Lysobacterales > Lysobacteraceae > Stenotrophomonas > Stenotrophomonas sp. RG-453. Next base: position 253,832 of record NZ_JAMYED010000004.1, on the reverse strand, counting down.
TTGGGCATGGTCGGCAAGGCCGAGCGCGGCCCGGCGGCGATCGAGGCGATCCGTGACAACAAGTCGGCCTACCTGATGGCGGTTGGCGGCTCGGCCTACCTGGTCTCCAAGGCGATCAAGGCGGCCAAGGTGGTCGGCTTTGCGGATCTGGGCATGGAAGCAATCTACGAGTTCACCGTGCAGGACATGCCGGTGACCGTGGCGGTGGATTCCACCGGCGAGTCCGTGCACCAGACCGGCCCGCGCGAGTGGCAGGCCCGCATCGGCAAGATTCCGGTCGTGGTTGCCTGAGGCTTCCGGTCGCGGCAATACGGCAGGTATCGGCCACGGGTTGATACGCTGCTGAAACGAAAACGGCGCCCGAGGGCGCCGTTTTTCGTTGTCCACCCCTGCGCGTGGCGCGCGCATAATGCGGGCCTTCCCCTGAGAGGCACCCACGCATGCGCACCACGTTGTATGGATCGCCGAGTACCGCCGCCCTGGTCGTCCATTGGCTGTTGCTGGAACTGCAGATCGAGCACGATCTGGTGCTGTTGGATTTCGACAAGCGCGAGCACAAGGATGCCGCGTATCTCGCGTTGAATCCCGCAGGCCTGGTGCCGACGCTGGTGCTGGACGGGCAGGTATTGACCGAAGCGGCAGCGATCGCGCTGCACCTGGCCGACCGCCATCCGGACGCGGCTCTGCTGCCGGCCCCGGGGACTGCCGATCGCGCCGAGGCCTACCGCTGGATGTTCTGGTGTGCCAACACCGTGCAGCCGGCGTACCGGGCGTGGTTCTACCCGCAGGAAATGGCCGGCCCCGAGCATGTGGAGGCGACCCGCCAGCGGGCGCGCGAGCGGCTGGAAGGCGCGTGGCAGCACCTGGCCGAGCATCTGTCCACGCGCGGGCCGTATGTGCTGGGCGACGCGTTGAGCGTCGTCGATTTCATGCTGGTGATGCTGATGCGCTGGTCGCGCAACATGCCCACGCCGAGTGACACCTGGCCGGCGTTGAAGGCCTACGCCGATCGTCTGAAAGCCCGGCCGGCGTTCGCCGAGGTCTACCGGCGCGAGGGCATCACCGACTGGCGCTGAGGTCGATGGCAGGTCGGAAAGAAGTGCTGCTAAAGTCGGGCGTGTGCCGTTCAAGGATGATCGCGATGGGCGTAAAAGGGAGCGTGCTGTTGCTGTTGCTGTTGCCGTTACTGGTGATGGCGGGGCTGGCCGGGTGCGCGGGCTACGAGATCCAGCCCCCGATCAGCGCTACGGGACAGCAGTGCATGCAGACCTGCGATGCGCGGCGGGATCAGTGCACCTGGCAGGCAGAGGCGGTGGCGCGTTCGGAGGGCGATTCGTGTGCCTTCAGCCAGCAGCGGCTGGCGAGCCGCTGTTCGGCGTATACCAGCGAGAGCGACCGGCACCGCTGCGAAACCGCCAATGGCGGCACGAGCTGCATCACTCCCACGGCCAACACCTCGCCATGCAGGGAGCGCTGGGAGCTCTGTGCACTTGACTGTGGCGGGACGATGGTGGAGCGCTGACCGCCTGTCTGCAAAGCTGGCCGGCAGTGCTGTTACCGCAACCGGCTGCCCGCACTGACCTGCGGCGAGGATAACAACCGCTGTACCAGCCGCTGTGGAGGCAGCTGAGGCGCAGTTTTACGCCGGCAGGATCTCCAGCACCGTCTCCGGTGGCCGGCACAGACGTGCCCCGCGCGGAGTCTCCACGATCGGGCGGTTGATCAGCTCCGGGTGGGCGACCATCGCGTCGATCAGCGCGGCATCGGAAAACGCGGCGTCGTCCAGCCCGAGCGAACCATAGGCCGGCTCCTTGCTGCGCAGCAACGCCCGCGGGGCGATGCCCATGCGCGTGATCAGGGCGGTCAACGTAGTACGGTCCGGCGGTGTCTTCAGGTATTCGATCACCACCGGCTCGATGCCGTGCTCACGCAGCAGTTCCAGCGCCCCGCGTGAATTGCTGCAGCGCGGGTTGTGCCAGATCGTCACCGCCATCAATACCACTCCAGCAGCGACACACCCAGGCCCACATACGTGGCCTTGTGGTTGTAGTCGATCATGCTCTCGCCGTAGCCATCGAAGATCTGCACGTGACCGCGCAGCAGGTTGCTGATCGGGAAGCCGTAATCAAGCTGCAGCGCACCGTGCGAGCGATCACCGCCACGCAGCGAGTGCCGCGCCATCAGAGAGACCTCGTGACCGTTCTTGTTCCAGGTCAGGGTGGCGTCGCCGCGGCCCATGTAATCGGAGATGTCCGGGTTGTTGTCGTCCTTGCGGTCTTCCGGGATGCGATACCACGGGCGCAGGACCAGCGCCCAGTTCTCGCGGTCCAGGCCGACGGTGGCGATCACCCGGTTCCAGCTGCGCGACAGGGGATCGGCGCGGCCGTTGGACATGTGGTTGACACTGATCCCGCTCATGCGCCCGCGCCAGCCGCCGATCGAGTAGCCGTTGCGGAACATCAGCATCACTTCCGGCTCGTAATTGGTCTCACGGAACGGACGCGAGTTGTCGGCGTTGTAGGCCTGCCAGCGCGAGCTCTGCGTGTAGCCGGCCCAGATGTCGCCGTTGTCGCCGAACAGGTTTTCCACGACCTTGGTCTTGAAGCTGAGCTGGAACTTCAGTTCCGCGCTGTCCAGCTGCTGCGAGGTGGTGACCGTATTGACCGGATTGGGCGACTGCGGCATCTGGTTCTTGTCGCTGGTCCAGAAGGCGGGCAGCAGGTAGACCGGCTTGTAGGCGCGCAGCTGGAAGGCGCCCAGCTTGGAGTCCTGGGCCAGTTCCCAGCGGCTGTCCAGCAGCGAGCCCTTGCCAGCGTTGGCCAAGGCGTCCTGATGGCCGTCGTTCTTGAACACCTCGCCAAGACGCTGCTTCACCCGCTGTGCCGCAGGCGCATCGGCATCGGCCCCGCGTGCGGCCTGGCGCTCTTCGCGGCGTTCCTGCTTTGCGGCGGTGGCCGCCGCATCGGCGGCCAGGGTCACGTCCGGCGTACGACCAAACAGCGTGTCGTAGCACGCCAGACGCGCCGCGTCGGTGTCCACCAGTGCGCAGGCCTCCGGTGACGCCGGCTTCGGTGCCGCCTCCTGTGCTGCAGCGGGCAGGGCGGTGCCGGCCAGGGCCAGGGCAGTGAACAGGGCGGAGCGGGAATAGGGCAGGGTCATGGGAGCAGGGCCGCGTGACAAAAATGAATGGGTCTGATCGCACAGTGTCGCCGCTGCCCGGCATTCCTGCCAGCACGCGATGCCATCGATCTGACCGGGTTTATGCCGGTCAGTGGTGTGCTCGGGGTGTGAACGTCCGCGTGTCGTGGGGAGTCAGAAGATCCAGGCAAAGGCGAACAGGCCCAGCATCGCGATCACCAGCGCCAGCTTCAGGGCGAATCCGAGCAGGATGCCCAGCCACGTCGCCAGGCCCACCTTCGTGGACCGCCCGAGCTCGCGTGTGTGCCAGTACTCGCCCAGAAGGGCGCCGGCCAACGGCCCGACGAACAGACCGATCGGCATGAAGAACACGCCGGCGATGCTGCCCAGGAACGTACCCCACAGGGCCTTGCGGCTGGCACCTACGCGTTGCGCGCCGACCACGGTGGCCAGGATGTCCACGGCGAAGGAAACCAGCGTCAACAGGCCGAGCAGCGTCAGCGGCAGCCAGCCCACATGCACGAAGCCATCTGCCCATGCGGCCAGCAGCAGGCCGGCGAACACCAGGGGAATGCCAGGCAGGGCAGGGAGGATGATGCCGGCGATGCCGACCAGCACCAGCAGGACGGCTAGCAGATACAAGATGAATGAAGGGTCCATGCTGTCCAGTATGGTTCCTGAAATGGGGTTGACATCGCAAGCTTTTGGCTAGTTGCTTTTTCGTTTTGCTCGGGTTAAGTTGCAGGCGCTGAGCTTGGCAAGGTCACCGTGGATCGTGGCCTGATGATGGTAGATCTTCCGGATCCGCTGCATCGTTGCACCTCGCTTCCCCCTTGCTGTCAGCCGCCTGTACGGGTGTATCCAACAACAAGACAGTTAGGGAGTAGCTGAGATGGCTGAGAAGGGCACCGTCAAGTGGTTCAACGACGCGAAGGGTTTCGGGTTCATCAGCCGTGAGAGCGGCGAAGATGTATTCGTGCACTTCCGCGCGATCGAATCCCAGGGCTTCAAGAGCCTGAAGGAAGGTCAAGCGGTCGAGTTCGAAGTGGTGACTGGCCAGAAGGGCCTGCAGGCCGACAAGGTCAAGCCGCTCTGAGCGCACGCCGGGTCCTGCCTGGTTGAGACATGAAAAGGGCCCGCGCAAGCGGGCCCTTTTCATTGCACGCCGTGTGCGGGGCAGATCAGCGCAGGATCACCTTGCCGTTGACCACGCGGACATAGGTGTTCTCGCGGATCCCGCCCAGATCGCGCTGGTTGACCACGACCGTGCGACCGTCATCCATGCGTACCGTGATGTCGAAGGTATCGCTGGTCACGTTCTTCTGGATCTGGTTGCCGGCCAGTGCACCACCCACCGCGCCTGCGGCGGCGGCGATGTTCTTGTTGCCTCGGCTGCCGCCGGTGTGGTCGGAGATTTCATGGCCGGCGACCGCGCCGACGATGCCACCCAGGACCGCGCCGGTCGCGCTCGGCGCGCTGCGGCCCGAAGCGACCTGGTTGATGCGGGTCACGATGCCGCAGTCAGCGCAGCGATTGGTGTTGTAGTTGCCGCCGGAATTGCCGTAACCGTTGTTGTAGCCACTGCTGCCGTAGCCCGGCGAGGTGGTGGCACAGCCAGCCAGGGCGACGGTGGCAACAGCAGCGGCGGCGATCAGTTGAATCTTCATGGTGTATCTCCTGGCCAGAGGGGTGGTCGAATGCGTCTGGTGCGCATGGGGCAGATCGTGTCCTGTGCTGCGTGAACAGCGTGCCAACCCCGGGCTGCCAGCGTGGCTGGAAGATGAATCAGCGGAAATCCTGGTGGCAGGCCTTGCAGTCGGTCTGGATCTTTTCCACCAGCGTGGCCATGCCCGGGCAGTCGGTCGGCGGCGCGGCCAATGCCTCGTTGAGCGTGGCGCGCAGGGCGCTGGCGTGCTGCTGGAAGCCCTGGCTGTCCTTCAGGCCGGGAAAGGCCAGGTCCAGATCATTGGACAGCGAGCGCAGGGTCTGCAGCCGCGGCACGGTATCGGCCAGGCTGCAGCGGTTCTGCGCCTGCGCCGCCTGCAGCAGCTCCACCTGGCGGTTCATCACGTGCATCAGCGCATCCGGGAAGGGATCCTGGCGGGCCTGGATGGCGCGCGAGATCATCACCGTGGCGATCAGGCCGATCACCAGCCCGAGCAGGCCGACGAACAGGTAGCGATAGGCGGCGGAGGGGCGGCGGGACGGCGTCACGGGGTCGTTCATGGTGAAGGCTTCCTTGAGAGGTGGCTGCGGCGATGGTACGACGCGTCCTGTCCACGGCGCGTACCGGCGCTGGCCTGCGCGCATTAAAATGTCCGCATGAACGACGTACTGCGCGAACGATTTGCCGGCATCGACCGGTTGTATGGGGTAGGCACCGTGGATCTGCTCGCCACCCGCCGGGTGGCGGTGGTGGGCATGGGCGGGGTTGGCTCGTGGGTGGTGGAAGCGCTGGCGCGCACGGCGGTCGGGCATCTGACCCTGATCGATGCCGACGACATCTGTGTCTCCAACACCAACCGCCAGCTGCCCGCGCTGGCCGGCCAGTACGGCCGCAACAAGGCCGAGGCGATGGCCGAGCGCTGTCGCGCGATCAACCCGGACATCAGCGTCGATGCGATCGCCTCGTTCCTGACCGTGTCCAACATGGTTGAGCTGCTGGACCGCGATTTCGATCTGGTGATCGATGCGTGCGACAGCTTCCGGGTCAAGGTCGAGACCATTGCCTGGTGCCGCCGCCGCAAGCTGCCGATCCTGACCGTGGGCGCTGCCGGCGGCCGTACCGATCCCACCCTGGTGCGGATCCGGGACGTGTCGCGCACCGAGCACGACGCGATGATGGCGCTGATCCGCAAGAAACTGCGCAGCGACTTCAACTTCCCCAAGAACGCCTCGCGCTACTTCGGCGTGCCGGCGGTGTACTCGCTGGAAAACGTGAAGTATCCGCAGGCCGATGGCAGTGTCTGCGGCATCCGCCCGCACCTCGGCGCGGACGCGGCGCTGAAGCTGGACTGCGGCGCGGGCCTGGGCGCGGCCACCCACATCACCGGTGCGTTCGCGTTTGCGGCGGTGGGCAAGGCGCTGGAGATGTTGATGAAGCCGAAGAAGGGTGCAGCGGCCGCCGAGGCTTGATCCGGGCGGACCGGTCCACTCACAGGCCGAACAATGCCTCGGCATTGGCCGTGGTCTGCGCGGCAATCACCGCGGCCGGCTCCCCGCGCAGCCGCGCCACCGCCTCCAGGATCACCGGCAACCGCGCCGGCTCATTGCGCTCGCCGCGGATGCCTGCATCCGGCTGGTCCGGTGCGTCGGTCTCCAACAGCAGCTGCTCCAGGGGCATGTTGGCCACCAGGCGGTGCAGGCGCTGGGCGCGGTCATAGGTCAGCGGGCCGCCCAGCCCGATCAGGAAGCCGAGCTGGTGCAGTTGCCGCGCCTGCTCGGGGCTGCCGGAGAAACTGTGGACCACGCCGCGCAGCCCGCCGATCTGCTTGATCGCCGCGATCACCGCATCCACCGCGCGGCGCGCATGCACGATCACCGGCAGGTCGAATTCGCGCGCCAGCCTCAATTGGCCGAGGAAGTAATGCTGCTGGGTGTCCGGGTCCAGCCCTTCGACGAAGAAATCCAGCCCGCACTCGCCAACCGCGCAGGGGCGCTCGCGCTCGAGCCACGCGCGTAGTTCGTCCAGGTGCTCGGGGCGGTGCTGATCCAGGAACATCGGGTGCAGTCCGTATGCCGGGTGCAATCCGTCGGCCAGCCTGCAGGCCTCCCGCAGCCCGGGCCAGCTGGCGGCGGTGACGGCCGGCACCACTTGCGCGAAAACACCCGCCGTGCGGGCGCGTGCGATCACCTCGGCGCGATCGGCATCGAACTCCCCCGCATCCAGGTGGCAATGACTGTCGATCAACCTCACGCGCGGCGCTTGCTCGGCAATGGCGGTGGCGTCGGGTCGCCGCGTCGTTTCCAGTTGGCCAGCAGCAGCGTGCCCAGGCCGAACAGGATTTCATCCACGAACGGCAGCGGGTCGGGGATCACCAGGGTCACCGCGAACAGCGCGGCCGTGATCTTGAACAGGGTGGGGTAGCGCAGCCGACGCGCCCATTCCAGCACCGGCAACAGTATGGGATTGGACATGGGGCACTCCTGGGCAGATGCTGTAAACGCTATCACGAGCCTGGGGCTCACCGAACCTGAATGGGCGGGAGGATGTTCACGATCCGTCGAGATTCCGTTCAGGCTGGCCGTGCTGGAATTCACTCAAGAACGTTGCGGATCGTCCGCAAGGAGCCGGTTATGAAAAGTACAACTACTACTGCTTTGGTCGCTGCAGGTGCGCTGCTGGTCGGCGGGATCGCCACTGCTGCCTTCATGAAGGGCGGCAGTGCCTCGCCCGACGCGGTGACCGCTGCTCAGACCCGGCCCACCCTGGACACCACGCCGCTGGCCGATGACGGCGCGCGCACCGACCAACTGGCCATCGAAGACAAGGCCGGCAAGCTCGAGTACGCCGACATCGTCAAGGTCGATCCGCTGACCAGGAAGGAAAAGGCCTACGCCACCGTGATCGGCACCGAGCCGGTGCGCGAGACGTCCAGCACGCAGACGCCGCATGAAGTCTGCCAGGACGTGGTGGTCCAGGAACGCCTGCCCGAACGCGACGGCAATGTTGGCGGTACCGTCGCCGGTGCCGTGATCGGCGGCCTGCTGGGCAACCAGGTCGGCGGTGGCAATGGCCGCAAGGCAGCCACGGCCGCCGGTGCCGTTGCCGGCGGCATGATCGGCAACCAGGTGGACAAGCGCCATGTGGGTGGCCGCGTGGTCAACCGTACCGAGCGCCAGTGCCACACCGAGACCGCGACCTCCGAGTCGACCCGGGTGACCGGCTACAACGTCACCTACCGCAATGAGGATGGCACCACCGGCACGATGCGCATGGCCAGCAAGCCGGGCAACCGCATCCCGATGGGCACCACCAATGCGGTCACCGGCTACAACGTGACCTACCGTTACGACGGCGCCGAAAAGACCGTGAAGATGGACAACAAGCCGAGCAGCGATCGCCTGCCGGTGATCGACGGTCAGCTGGTCACCCAGACCGCCGCGCTGGGCGCGAACAACCAGTAAAGCGCAGCCGTTCGAACGCACCACCAACACGCCGGCAACTGCCGGCGTGTTGCGTTGTGGGGAACGGTGCACGGCATGCCGGTGGCTGCGTCTGCGATCATGGCGGTACACACGCAACAGACGAGGACGCCATGAGCATTTTCGACCTCCAGCTGGAGACCGAGCGCCTGATCCTGCGCCCGCCACGCGCCGAGGATTTCGATGATTTCCTGCGCTTCTGCTCGGACCCGGAGGTGATGCAGCACCTGGGTGGCGTGCAGGCCCCCTCCCAGGCATGGCGCAGTTTCAGCTGCCTGGTGGGCAGCTGGCACCTGTATGGGTTTTCGATGTTCTCGGTGATCGAAAAAAGCAGCGGTGAGTGGGTTGGCCGCATGGGCCCGTGGCAACCGCTGGACTGGCCGGGCACCGAGGTCGGCTGGAGCATCCGCCGCGAGAGCTGGGGCAAGGGCTATGCGCCCGAAGCGGCGGTGGCCAGCATGGACTGGGCGTTCGACACGCTCGGCTGGGAAGAGATCATCCACACCATCGATGCGGCCAACGAAAACTCCAAGGTGGTCGCGCGCAAGCTCGGCAGCTCGCTGCTGCGCATGGGCGAGCTGCCGCCGCCGCACGCCGGCAAGCCGATCGAGATCTGGGGCCAGTCACGGCAGCAGTGGCAGCAGCGTCGGGCCACGCAGCGGTGATGCTGCACCCGCGCTTGGCAAATGCGATGGGGTGAGGCCAGACTCGGCATCGTGGGCAGGCCGCCCCATCCGGTTGTCCGCCTACGCAACACGTCACGGAGGCTGATGCATGTTTGCCGTGGTTCCCGATCCGATTCCCGCGCGCATGAAGGGCCTCAACCGGGCCGAAATCTGCGACGCCAACTTCATTGATTTCGTGCAGCAGTGGCGCGGCGATCCCGCGCCGACGCCGGCACCCGACGCGCCGATCCTGCCCGGCAGCACCCTGGATGCGCAGGGCTTTGCCGAACTGTTCGAATCACAGCTGATCAGCCGCCACCTGGACCTCATGGCGCGTGTACTGCGCGTGCAGAACAAGGTCTTCTATACGATCGGTTCGTCCGGCCATGAGGGCAATGCGCTGGTGGCACGGTTGGCGCGGCATACCGATCCGGCGTTCCTGCATTACCGCTCCGGCGGTTTCATGGCCGAGCGCTTCCGCAAGCTGCCGGGCATGGACCTGGTGATGGACGCGGCGCTCTCGTTCGCGGCCAGCCGGGACGACCCGGCCAGCGGTGGGCGCCACAAGGTGTGGGGCAGCAAACCACTGTGGGTGTTGCCGCAGACCTCCACCATCGCCTCGCACCTGCCCAAGGCCCTGGGCACGGCGCTGGCCATCGAAAGCGGGCGACGCATCGGTCACACGCTGCCGATTCCCGGCGACAGCGTGGTGATCTGCTCCTTCGGCGATGCCTCGGCCAACCACGCCACCGCGCAGACCGCGTTCAACACGGCGGCGTGGGCGGCCTACCAGCGGCTGCCAGCGCCGATCCTGTTCGTCTGCGAGGACAACGGCATCGGCATTTCGGTGAAGACCCCGGATGGCTGGATCGCGCAGAGCTTCGCGCACCGCCCGGGCCTGGATTACTTCTTCGCTGACGGTCTGGATCTGGTCGAGGGGCATGCGCAGGTGGAGCGCGCGCTGGCCCATTGCCGGCAGACGCGGCGCCCGACCTTCCTGCACCTGCGCACCACGCGTTTGATGGGCCACGCCGGTACGGATTTCGAAATCGAGTGGCGGCCGTTGCCGGAGCTGTGCGCGGCCGAGGCCAGCGATCCGCTGCTGCGCTCGGCGGCGATCGCGATGGCGTCCGGCTGGATGACGGCCGGGCAGGTGCTCGATCTGTACGAGCGCGTGCGCGTGCGCTGTTTCGCCGCCGCCGCCGAAGCGGATCGACGCCCGAAGTTGTCGGCGCTGGCCGAGGTCATCGCGCCATTGGCGCCGTATTCGCCCGCGGCGGTGCATGCCGAAGCCACGCGAATGGCCGGCCATGAGGCGCGCGTCGCTGCGTTTGGCGGTGCGGCGCAGCTGCCCGAAACACAACCGCCGCGCCACCTGGCGATCCAGATCAACCAGGCCCTGCACGATCTGATGGCCAAGTACCCGGCCACGCTGCTGTTCGGTGAGGACGTCGCGCAGAAGGGCGGGGTGTATACGGTCAGCAAGGGCCTGCTCAAGGCGTTCGGCCCGCGCCGGGTGTTCAACACCCTGCTGGACGAAACCATGATCCTGGGCATGGCGCAGGGCCTGGCCAACCTGGGCATGCTGCCGATTCCCGAGATCCAGTACCTGGCCTATCTCCACAACGCGGCCGACCAACTGCGGGGCGAGGCGTGCTCGCTGCAGTTCTTCTCCAATGACCAGTACCGCAACCCGATGCTGGTGCGGATCGCGGGGCTGGGCTACCAGAAGGGCTTCGGCGGGCATTTCCACAACGACAACTCGATCGCCGCGCTGCGCGACATCCCCGGCCTGGTGGTCGGCTGTCCCTCGCGCGGCGACGATGCGGCGATGATGCTGCGCACCTTGGCCGCGCTGGCGACGGTCGATGGCCGGGTCGCGGTGTTCCTCGAGCCGATCGCGCTGTACATGAGCAAGGACCTGCACGCGCCGGGCGATGGCCAATGGCTGTTCCCGTATCCGGCACCGGACCAGGCACTGGTGCTCGGCGAGGGCCGGGTCTACGCGCCGGAGGCCAGTGACCTGGTCATCTTCACCTATGGCAACGGCGTGCCGATGAGCCTGCGTGCGGCGCGGGCGATCGAGCAGCAGCTGGGCTGGCAGGTGCGGGTGGTCGACCTGCGCTGGCTGGTGCCGCTCAACGCCGGGTTCATCAGCGGCCAGGCCGCCGATGCCCAGCGCGTGCTGGTGGTCGATGAGGGCCGGCACAGCGCCGGGGTGGGGGAGGGCGTGATCACCGCCCTGGTCGAGGCCGGGCTGGGGCACCTGCCGATCCAGCGGGTGTGCGGGGCCGATACCTACACGCCACTGGCGGGGGCAGCATTGTGCGTGCTTCCAAGCGACAATGCGGTATTGAACGCCGCCCTCGCGCTGGCGCAGGACCATTGATACATGTGTGGATTGGCAGGCATGCTGCTGCCCGCTCCGGCAAGGGAGCAGGCAGCACTGGAAGAACAGGCGCGGCGCATGGGCGACGCATTGGTGCACCGTGGCCCGGATGACAGCGGGGTATGGGCCGATGCCTCGGCCGGCATCGCGCTGGCGCACCGCCGGCTGAGCATCCTGGACCTGTCGCCGCTGGGCCATCAGCCGATGACCTCGGTCGATGGCCGCTACGTGCTGGCCTACAACGGCGAGGTCTACAACTTCGCCGAGCTGCGCGCCGAGCTGGAAGCGCTGGGGCATGCCTTCCGCGGCCATTCGGATACCGAAGTGCTGCTCGCCGCGATCACCCAGTGGGGCTTCGAGGAAACCCTGCAGCGCAGCAACGGCATGTTCGCCATCGCGCTGTGGGACCGCGCCGAGCGCTGTCTGTGGCTGGCCCGCGACCGGGTCGGCAAGAAGCCGCTGTACTACGGCTGGGCCGGTGAGACGCTGGTGTTCGGCTCCGAGCTCAAGGCCCTGTGGCAGCACCCGGCCTTCGACAACGAGGTCGACCGCGATGCGCTGACGCTGCTGCTGCGGCTGGATTACATTCCCGCGCCGCACTGCATCCACGAGCGCTGCTTCAAGCTGATGCCCGGCCGCGTGCTGCGGCTGGATGCCGAGGCGGTCGCCGCCGGCGCTGCCGCGCACCGTCCGGATCAGCTGCAGCAGCCGTTCTGGAATGCGCGCGAGCGCATGCAGCAGGCGCTGGCCGCCCCGTTCACGGGCAACGATGCCGAGGCCGAAGAACGCCTGGATGCGGTGCTGCGCGACGCGGTGGCGCTGCGCATGGTGGCCGATGTGCCGGTCGGCGTGTTCCTCTCCGGCGGTACCGATTCGTCGGTGGTGGCGGCGTTGATGCAGGCGCAATCGAGCCAGCCGGTGCACAGTTTCAGCATCGGCTTTACCGGTTCGGACCATGACGAGGCGCCGCTGGCCAAATCGCTGGCCCAGCACCTGGGCTGCGATCACACCGAGCTGTATGTCAGCGGCGCCGATGCGTTGGCCGTGGTGCCCAGCCTGCCGGCGATGTTCGATGAACCCTTCGCCGATGCCTCGCAGGTGCCCACGGCGCTGGTCGCCAGGCTGGCGCGGCAGGGCGTGACGGTGGCGCTGTCCGGTGACGGCGGCGATGAACTGTTCTTCGGTTACACCCGCTACCAGCGGGCGATGCGCAACTGGCGGCTGCTGGGCAAGGTGCCGGCGCCGCTGCGGCGCTGGATGGCCAGCCATTCACACACGCAGGGCGAGGCCTCGCGCACCGGTGGGCTGGCCGCGCTGCTGGCCGAGTCGGGCGCGCGCGGCATCGGCGATGTCTACCGCAACCGGATTTCCCGCTGGCGCGACCCGGTCGCTGCGGTACGTGGCGCGCAGGCGGCCGGCAGCTTCTACGACCTGGCCGATCCGCTGCACGGTGCTGGCTCGCCGGCCGACGCGATGATGCTGGCTGATTTCAGCACCTACCTGCCCGATGACCTGCTGTGCAAAGTGGACCGCACCAGCATGGCGGTCAGCCTGGAAGCCCGTGCACCGCTGCTGGACTGGCGCGTGGCCGAGTTTGCCTGGTCGCTGCCGATGGCGATGAAGCAGCGCGATGGCGTGAGCAAGTACCTGCTCAAGCGCGTGCTGGGCCGCTACGTGCCGCAGGACATGGTGCACCGCCCCAAACGTGGCTTTGGTGCCCCGGTCAGCGCGTGGCTCAAGGGCGACCTGCGCGGCTGGGCCGATGAACTGCTGGATCCGGCGCGGCTGGCCGAGGAGGGCGTGTTCAATGTCGAGGCAGTCGCCCCGCTGTGGCAGCAGTTCAAGCAGGGCGAGCGCAAATGGCACACGCACCTGTGGAACGTGCTGATGTTCCAGGCCTGGCAGGCGCATTGGCGCAACGCACGCGCGGACGTGACGCGCGCATAGCGCTACGCGTGCGGGTCCGGACACGGAAGGCAGCCACCCATGGGGTGGCTACCGTATGTGGTGTCGGCCGTAGCGCCGCGCCATGCGTGGCTGACGTCGCCTTCACCGTTGCCGAAGGTAGGTCCGCCTAGGCTGGACCTTTCCCCCCCAACGGAGCAAACGTGATGGCCGAATACAAGATCGCCGTACTCGTCGGTAGTCTGCGCAAGGGCTCGCACAATCAGGCGTTGGCGCGCGCGCTGGAGAAGCTGGCCGCCGGCAAGGCGGCGTTCTCCTACGCGGAGATCGGCGACCTGCCGCTGTACAACCAGGATTTCGACAAGGACTACCCCAGCCAGGGCGTCCGCCTCAAACAGCAGATCCGTGACGCCGATGCGGTGCTGTTCGTCACCCCCGAATACAACCGCTCGGTGCCGGGCGTGCTCAAGAACGCCATCGACCTCGCCTCTCGCCCGTATGGCGACAGTGCCTTCGCCGGCAAGCCGGCGGCGGTGATCGGTGCCTCGATCGGCGTGATCGGCACCGCCCTGGCCCAGCAGCACCTGCGCAACATCCTGGCCTACCTGGACATGCCGGTGCTGGGCCAGCCCGAGGCCTTCCTGCACTTCAAGGAAGGGCTGATCGACGAGCAGGGCACGATCAGCAACGAGGGCACCAAGGACTTCCTGCAGGGCTTCGTGGACAGGTTCATCGCCTGGGTCGGCACCCACGGCGGCACGCACTGATCCACTGCGGGAGGGTAGCGCTTCTGCGATAATGGCGTGGACGGGCGTCGCAATGGCGTCCGTCGCATGCACTGCGACGGCCCCGGCCGATCGTTCCGGCAGGCGCCGGTATCCCCAGCTCATCCACTGCTTATCCACAGGTTTGTGCATGGCTGCGGGGCTCCCCGCGTGCCTACCATGTCCCACGCCTCACACTGCAGGAAGTACGCCCCCCATGTCCGCCCGTTCTGGTTTCCGTTCCGACCGCAAAGACCGCGGTGACCGCTTTGATCGCGATGAGATGCGCATCGACGCCCTGCGCGTGCCGCCGCATTCGATCGAGGCCGAGCAGGCGGTGCTGGGCGGGCTGATGCTGGCCCCGGAAAGCTATGACCGGGTCAACGACCAGCTGACCGAAACCGACTTCTACCGCCGCGATCACCAGATGATCTACCGCGCGATCCGCGAGCTGTCCGAGCGCGACCGCCCGTTCGATGCGGTGACCCTGGGCGAGTGGTTCGAATCGCAGGGCAAGATGGAGCTGGTCGGCGATGGCGCCTACTTGATCGAACTGGCCAGCACCACGCCGTCGGCCGCCAACATCGCCGCCTATGCGGAGATCGTGCGCGACAAGGCGGTGCTGCGCCAGCTGATCCAGGTCGGCACCGACATCGTCAACGATGGCTTCCAGCCTGAAGGGCGCGAGAGCAGCGAGCTGCTCTCGGCCGCGGAAAAATCCGTGTTCGCGATCGCCGAGCAGGGCGCGCGCGGCCGCACCGATTTCGTGGCGATGCCCGGCGCGCTGAAGGATGCCTTCGAAGAGCTGCGCATCCGCTTCGAAAACGGCGGCAACATCACCGGCCTGCCGACCGGGTATGCCGACTTCGACGCGATGACCGCCGGCCTGCAGCCGACCGACCTGATCATCCTGGCCGCGCGTCCGGCCATGGGCAAGACCACCTTCGCGCTGAACATCGCCGAGTACGCCGCGATCAAATCCAAGAAAGGCGTGGCGGTGTTCTCGATGGAAATGTCGGCCTCGCAGCTGGCGATGCGCCTGATTTCCTCCAATGGCCGCATCAACGCCCAGCGCCTGCGTACCGGCCAACTGGAAGACGAGGACTGGAGCCGCGTCACCGGCGCGATCCGGATGCTGAAGGAAACCAAGATCTTCATCGACGATACGCCGGGCGTGTCGCCGGAAATCCTGCGCTCCAAGTGCCGCCGCCTCAAGCGCGAGCACGACCTGGGCCTGATCGTGATCGACTACCTGCAGCTGATGAGCGTGCCGGGCAACAGCGAAAACCGCGCGACCGAAATCTCGGAAATCTCGCGTTCGTTGAAGGGCCTGGCCAAGGAGCTCAACGTGCCGGTGATCGCCCTGTCCCAGCTCAACCGCTCGCTGGAAACGCGTACCGACAAGCGCCCGGTGATGGCCGATCTTCGCGAATCCGGCGCTATCGAGCAGGATGCGGACATGATCGTCTTCATCTACCGCGACGATTACTACAACAAGGAAAACTCCCCGGACAAGGGCCTGGCCGAGATCATCATCGGCAAGCACCGAGGCGGCCCGACCGGCTCGTGCAAGCTCAAGTTCTTCGGTGAATACACCCGCTTCGACAATCTGTCGCACGATTCGGTGGGTTCGTTCGAGTAAGCGGCCGGGGCATCGCGCATTGGCCTGCACCGTGATGGCGCCCACAAACCGCTAAAGATCCCCTGCGCCGGGCCGTTACCGCACCCGGTACCAGGGGAATCCAGCCATGTCGCCACCGCCACGCGGTGTGCGGCCGTGTGCGTTTCCCCATCTCGACGATCACCACAGCGACGGCGTTGCCGACCGGACCACGGCGGCGCGCGCTGAACGGACGGGCAAGGGGAAGTGCGGATGCTGTCAGGGGCAGGGAAGGGCAGGCTGGCGCGGGCCGCCATCTGGATGGGCGCCGGTGTGCTGCAGCTGGTGCTGGGCAGCGGCATGGCCATGGCCGAATCACCGGGGTGTGCGGCGGTCAACGCGTTGAGCGGTGGCGTCACGATGACGACCAGTCAGCAGCCCACGAAATTCCTCCCGGGTGACATCGTCTCCGTCACCTTCCTCGACAGCGGGCTGGACCCCCGTATCAACCTGGCCCAGTCGGACAGCGTCATCCTGCGTGCGGCGAACTTTTCCTCGGTGGCATACGACTACCGCAGTTTCACCGGGACGCCAGGCCCTCATACGGGCAGTACGCCGGCCGGATACCTGGTGGCCAACGGCCTGTACCTTTCCGTGAGTACCCGCGGCGGCTACCTCATGAACGCGGTCGTACGCTGTGAGAACGCCTCGGCCGCGCCGCTCACGCTGGACGCCACCACGCCGCCAGTGATGACCGTGGGCCGCAACGTCGACCAGACCCTGGGGGTTCGCGGCGGCACCGCGCCCTACGCCTTCACGATCACGGCAGGGCAACTGCCTGCCGGCCTGGTGCTGGAGCCCGATGGCCGCGTGCACGGGGTGCCCGAACAGGCCGGTGGCTTCAGTGCCACCATCACCGTGACCGATGCGACCAGGGCCAGCGCCAGTTCGGGTTACGCGGGCAGCGTCGCGGCGGGTGTACCGGACGCGCCGACCCGGGTGGTCGCCTCCGCCGCAGACGGCGAAGCCAGCATCAGCTTCCAGGCGCCGGCCCGCAACGGCGGGGCGCCGATCGCGCACTACGTCGTGATCTCCAGCGGCGGCGCGCAGGCCACCGGCAGCGCCTCGCCGATCCCCGTCACCGGGCTGGCCAATGGCGTGCCGGTACAGTTCCGCGTGCGTGCCGACAACGGCACCGAGGTGAGTGTCGACTCGGACCCGAGCAACACGGTCACCCCCCAGGCCAGCCAGGCCATCACCTTCCCGTTGCCGGCCCCACAGCCGGTCGGCACCCTGTTGTCGCTCACCGCCACCGCCAGCAGCGGGCTGCCGGTGCAGTACAGCAGCCAGACGCCGTTGGTGTGCCAGGCCGAAGCGCCTGCCAGCGTCCGCCTGCTCAGCACCGGCACCTGTACCGTGCTCGCCGAGCAGCCCGGCACGGCCGGCATCACCGCAGCCACGCCGGTGGCGCGCAGTTTCATGGTGGTGCCCGGCACCGCGTCGGCACCCACCATGTTGCGCGCCGAACGCGCGGGCGCCACCAGCGTGGACGTATTCTTCGACCCGCCTGGCAGTGATGGCGGCAGCGCGATCACGGCCTACGAAGTGATCACCCTGCCAGGTGCATCGGTGGTTTCCGGTGCCGCCAGCCCGATACGGGTGGAGCGCCTGCAGGCAGGGGGACGTTACACGTTCCATGTGCGCGCACGCACGGCCAGCGGTCCCGGGACGATGTCGGTGGCCTCCAACCCGGTCACCCTGCCGACCGTGCCGCGGATCAGCGCGGTGCAGGTACCGGCCGCGGGTCGCTATGTTGCCGGCCAGTCGCTCGACTTCCAGCTTGTCTTCGACCAGCCGGTGCAGGTGACGGGTACGCCGCAGCTGATGCTGGTGATCGGCAGCGAGCGCGTGGCGGCGCAGTACGACGCCGGCTCGGGCGGCACCACGCTTGATTTCCGTTACACCATACTGCCCGGGCAGCGGGATCTGGACGGGATCGCGATCGAATCGCTCGGATTGAACGGGGGCAGGTTGCGCAACGCCGACGGCGTCGATGCGGTGCTGGTCCTGGCCGGCGTCGGTTCCACCGGTGGTATCACTGTGGGGGCCGTGGCGCCTGATGCGCCGACCATCACCGCCGTCCGTGCGGACGACGGTACGGCGACGGTGACCTTCGATCCGCCGCAGCAGAACGGCGGCGGCACGGTGTTGGATTACATCGTCACCGTGCAGCCCGGTGGCCTGCAGGTACCGGTGGCACAATCGCCGGCGGTGCTGACCAACCTGCGCAACGGCACGGCGTACCGCTTCACCGTCGCCGCGCGCAACGCGGCCGGCACGGGCGCGGCCTCGGCGCTGTCGGCACCGGTGGTCCCGATGGCCGACCAGCAGATCCAGTTCGCCGATCCGGGCCCGCAGGACCTCGGCACGTCGCCGCGGCTGGCCGCCACCGCCAGCAGCCAGTTGCCGGTGCAGTGGACGGCCACCACACCGGCGGTGTGCAGCGTGGGCCCCGACGGCACGCTGACCCTGCTGGCGGCCGGCACCTGCGGCATCGATGCCGACCAGCCCGGCGATGCCGCCACCCGTGCCGCCGTACGCGTCTCGCATCGCTTCGAAGTGCGGGCGGTTGCACCGGGTGCGCCAGCGATCGTGCAGGTCGTGCTGGCGTCCAGCCAGACTGCCGAGATCCGTTTCGTGGCCCCCGCGTTCGACGGTGGCAGCCCGATCACCGGCTACCTCGTGCAGGCGCTGCCAGGCGGGCAGAGCGTGCGCGGCGCGGGCAGCCCGCTGCGCATCGGTGGCCTGCCTGCCGGCGTCGCGCAGCGCTTTACCGTTACCGCCATCAACCGCGTGGGAAGCGGCGCGGCCTCGGCGCCATCGGACGCGCTCACCGTGCTCGATGCGCCGCGCGTGCTGCGGGTGACTCCGCCTGCAGCGGGCCGCTATCTGGCGGGGCAGACGCTGGCGTTCCAGGTCGGCTTCGACCAGCCGCTGCAGGTCGGCGTGCCACCGGTACTTCAGTTGCGTATCGGCGCACAGCAGCGCGAGGCCGTGCTGCTCGCGCAGGCGGCCGATGCGCAGGGCACCGTGCTGCGCTTTGGCTACACCGTGCAGGCCGATGACCTCGATGAGGATGGGATCGCCGTGGAGGCGCTGCAGGCCGCTGCAGGCAGCCTGCGCAATGCACAAGGCACCGACGCGGCGACGGCATTGCACGGTGTCGGCAGCACGGTGGCGGTGCTGGTCGGCGTCGAGCTGCCGGGCGCGCCGGCCGATGTGCGTGGCGTGGCCGCCGATGGCCAAGTGCTGGTGCATTTCATTGCGCCGGCCCGCGCCGGCAGCGGCGCGATCCTCGACTACACCGTGAGCGCGCAACCGGGCGGCATCAGCGCTACCGGCAGCGGCTCGCCGATTGCCGTGACCGGGCTGGCCAACGGCACCGCGTATCGTTTCATCGTGGTCGCACGCAGCGAACACGGCCAAGGCGCGGCCTCGGCGCCTTCGGCGGCGGTCACTCCGTTGCCGGTCCTGGGCGCGGCGGACAGCCGCATCGGCATCGCCTACGGCGCAGCGGGCATCGTGCTGCCGTTGACGCTGCAGGGTGCCGTCACCCGCATCGACGTTGTCCGCGCGCCGCAGCATGGCACGCTGGAGGTGCAGGGCACCACGCTGCGCTACACCCCGCACGCCGGTTATGCCGGCGCCGACAGCGTGGACTACACCGCCAGCGATGCCTTCAGCACCTCCGCACCGGCGACCGTGACGATCACCGTGGCCGCGCCGAGTGTAGCGATCGATGACATCGTGCCCGACGCGGCCACCGCCGGCAGCCCCTACACGCTGCAGCTGCTCAGCCGCGGAGGCAGTGCGCCCTACCGCTATGCGCTGGTGGGGGGCGCATTGCCGGCCGGGACGGCGCTGACGCCGGGCGGGCAACTGATCGGCACGCCGGTGGTTGCCGGCCGCTTTGCGGTCGATGTGGAGGTTACCGACAGCAGCACCGGCGACGGCCCGTTCCAGGCCCGCCGCAGCATGGTGCTGGTGGTGGACGCGCCGCAGATCATCCCCGGCGACACTGCACCGCCGGAGATCGCCCTGGGGCAGGCAGTGAGCACGCGCCTGCCAGTGCGTGGCGGCGTCGCCCCGTATGCGTTCCGGCTGCTGTCCGGCGCGCTGCCGCCGGGCGTGCGGTTGACCGCTGATGGGCTGCTTGAGGGCACCGCCATCCAGGCCGGCACGTTCGAGGTGCAGGTCGAGGTCCGCGATGCGCATGGCTTTACCGCCGCGCTCGGCTACCGCTTTGTGGTCGCGCAGGCCGCGCAGGCCATCAGCGCCTTCGTCGCCGATCCCGGCGCCCCGGTGTTCAGCGCGGGAGGCAGCTTCCTGTTGAGCGCCCAGGGCGGCGCCTCGGGGCAGCCGATCATCTTCGCCAGCACCACCCCGGCGGTGTGCAGCGTGGACGGCCCGCGCGTGGTCATGCTGGCGTCCGGGCGGTGCAGCCTGACCGCCGACCAGGCCGGCGACGCCAACCACCAGGTCGCGGCACAGCAGCGCCTGGACGTGGACATCGCCGCCGCGGTGCCGGAGCTGGCCTGGCCGGCAGACATGTCGCGTCTGCTGGAGCAGGGCAGCTTCGAGCTGCCGCTGCCGACCAGTGTCAGCCCCGGTGCGTTCACCTTCCACAGCAGTGCGCCGGCGGTGGCCAGCATCGACGGCCGCACAGTCCAGGTACACGCTGAAGGCAGCGCCGTGATCACCGCACAGCAGGCCGCCAGTGGTGGTTACGCCGCCGCCCGCGTGGAACTGCGGCTGGTGGTCAATGTGCGCCCTGACCCGACTCGCGACCCGGGGGTCACCGGACTGCTGCAGGCGCAGGTGGATGCGAGCGTGCGCTTTGCCGCCGCACAGCAGGGCAACATCCGTGATCGCCTGCGCCAGGTACGCGACGGCGGCAACCCCGCCAGCAACACGTTGTCGGTGTCCAGTGGCGGTGGCGGCCCCAACGCCGCATCGCTGCCGCTGGGCAGCGCACTCGGTACCGGCGCGGCGTGGTTGCCGGCCGGCTGGGGAACCTGGGCCGCGGGTACCGCGAGCTACGGCCGCGGCGGGGCCACCGCAGGTGGCCGCTATGACCTGCGCAGCGACGGGCTGAGCGTCGGTGTGGACCGCCGTCTCGGCGAACGCACGCTGCTCGGCGTGGCCGGCAGCGTGGGCCGCAGCGACAGCGACCAGGACGACGATCGCACCCGCCTGCGCGCCGACCAGCGCTCGCTGGCGCTGTACGGACTGTGGCGTGGCAACGCGCACCTGTACGTGGACGCGATGATCGCCACCGGCAACCTGCAGTTCGATCTGCAGCGCTGGAGCACCGATGCCGATGCGCAGGCGCAGGCGCGGCGCGATGGCACGCAGTGGTTCGGTTCGCTAGGCCTGGGCTACGAGCAGATGCTGGCGGCAACCCGACTGACCGGGTACGCCCGCTGGGATGCCAGCCGTACCACCCTGGATGCCTACCGCGAGCACGGCCTGGGCGTGCTGGATCTCGCCTATGGCCGCCAGACCGTGGAAAACCGCGCGCTGGCCATCGGGGTGGAGGGCAGTGCGAAGGTATCGGCCGAGAGCCGGTTGCGTCCGTTCTGGAGCATCGAGTACCGGCGCGCGCTGCAGGACCGCGGGATGGCTTCGCTGAACTACGCGACGTGGTCACGGCCGCAGGACTACCAGGTAGCACTCCGCAGCTACAACGATGATGTGTTGTCGCTGCAGGCCGGCGTGGATCTGGCGATCCAGCGTGGCTGGAGCCTGTCGTTGCTGCTTGGCCATGAACAGGCGCGCGGCGCGGATCGTGCCAGCAGCATCGGCCTGCGCCTGACCTCGGGCGGGCAGGGCGGCGCGGTGGAGTCACCGCCGGTACCGTGAGTGGGCGGCGCGCCGGCCACGGTCGGCACGCCGGTTTCATCGCCGCAGCGGCAGCTTCATCCGCGCTGGGGAGTGGTTCGTCGCAGCGCGCTTGTCGCGTTCCCCGGCGCGGGGCAACGTGGCCCGGTGGGCGACGTTGCCCCGAGTCGAAGGAGACCGACGATGAAGACCCTGTTCGCGCTGGGCGTGTGGTGCCTGCTGTTCGTGCTGTGCTGGCCGCTGGCGCTCCTGGCCCTGGTGGCGTGGCCGTTGGTGTGGCTGGTCAGCCTGCCGTTCCGCCTGGTCGGCATCACGTTCTCGGCGCTGTTTGCCTTCCTGCGTGCGCTGTTGATGCTTCCGGCGCGGCTGCTGGGTGGCGGGCGCGTCGCAACGGCCTGAACAGGAACGGGATCGGGCAGTGCCGGCCGCTGGCCGGCGGCTCTTGCTGTCGGGTTGACGAGGAGCGGGCCAGCGGCCGGCACTACCCATGGCGAGGAGCCGGCCAGCGGCCGGCACTACCTCTCGCCCACAAAAAACCCCGCCGAAGCGGGGTTTTTCGTTACGCCACCAACGCTGGCTCAGTTGGCCTTGTGGATCGCGCGCTTGCTCACGGCCATGGCGGCGTCATGCACCACTTCCGACAGCGACGGGTGGGCGTGGCAGATGCGCGCCAGGTCGTCGGCCGAACCGCTGAACTCCATGGTCAGCACGCCTTCGTGCACCAGCTCGGAGACGTTCGCGCCGACCAGGTGCATGCCCAGGATGCGGTCGGTCTCGGCGTGTGCCAGGACCTTCACGAAGCCCGACGGCTCGATCATCGCCACGGCACGGCCGTTGGCGGCGAACGGGAAGCTGCCGGCCTTGTACGGGATGCCTTCGTCCTTGAGCTGCTGCTCGGTCTTGCCGACCCAGGCCAGCTCCGGCTCGGTGTAGATCACCCACGGGATGGTGTCGAAGTTGACGTGGCCCGGCAGGCCCGCGATCAGCTCGGCCACGGCGATGCCTTCCTCGAAGCCCTTGTGCGCCAGCATCGGGCCGCGCACGCAGTCACCGACCGCCCAGACGCCATCGACGCCGGTGTGGCAGTGTGCGTCCACTTCGATCTGGCCACGCTCGTTGATCTTGACGCCGGTGCCTTCGGCCAGCAGGCCCTTGGTGGCGGCGCGACGGCCGACGGCCACCAGCAGCTTGTCCACGACCAGGCTCTTTTCGCCTTCAGCATCGGCGTAGGTCAGGGCGACTTCCTTCTTCTTGCCCTTGCCGGTCACCTCGGCCTTGGAGACCTTGGCGCCCAGGCGGATGTCCAGGCCCTGCTTCTTGAATTCCTTCAAGGCGGTCTTGGCCACTTCGGCATCGGCAGCGGCCAGGAAGTCCGGCAGCGCTTCCAGGATGGTCACTTCCGAACCCAGGCGCTTCCAGACGCTGCCCAGTTCCAGGCCGATCACGCCGGCACCGATCACGGCCAGGCGAGCCGGCACTTCGGTGAAATCCAGGCCGCCGACGTTGTCGACGATGGTTTCGCCATCGAACTTGGCGAACGGCAGTTCGATCGAGTCCGAACCGGCGGCGATGATGACGTTGGTGCCCTTCAGCTCGACTTCCGAACCGTCGTGCTGCTTGACCTTGACGATGTTGCCCGGCTGCAGCTCACCGAAACCGTAGTACGCGGTGACCTTGTTCGCCTTGAACAGCATGGCGATGCCGCCGGTGAACTGCTTGACGATCTTGTCCTTGCGGCCAACCATCGCCTCGACGTCCATCTTGGCATCCTTGAAGCTGATGCCGTGGTCGCCAAAGATGTGGCCCATGTTCCAGAACTGGCGCGAGGAATCGAGCAGCGCCTTGGACGGGATGCAGCCCACGCGCAGGCAGGTGCCACCCAGGGCCGGCTTGCCGTCCTTGCCCAGCGCAGCGTCGATGCAGGCGGTCTTCAGACCCAGCTGCGCGGCGCGGATGGCGGCATGGTAGCCGGCCGGACCGGCACCGATGACGACGACGTCGAATTGTTCAGCCATTGATAGTTCCTTGTTGCATTCCCGAGCTTCGCTTGAAGCCGGTGGCGCGCAGGCGCCGGGGGAGAGAGCAGGGCAGTGCGGTGCAGTGCCGTAAAACCAGAACCCCTCCGCGCGGGCGCGGAGGGGTGGGAGGTCTTACAGGCCGAACAGCATGCGGCCCGGGTTTTCCAGCTGGTTCTTGATGTCCACCAGGAACTGGACCGAGTCCTTGCCGTCGATGATGCGGTGATCGTAGGACAGCGCCAGGTACATCATCGGCGCGATCACGACCTGGCCGTTCTGCGCGATCGGACGCTCCTTGATGGCGTGCATGCCCAGGATGGCGCTCTGCGGCGGGTTGATGATCGGGGTCGACAGCAGCGAACCGAAGGTGCCGCCGTTGGTCACGGTGAAGGTGCCGCCCTGCAGTTCTTCCAGGCTCAGCTTGCCGTCACGGGCCTTCTTGGCGTAGTCGGCGATGGTCTTTTCGATATCGGCGAAGGACATGCGCTCGACGTTGCGCAGCACCGGGGTCACCAGACCCTTCTCGGTCGACACGGCGATCGAGATGTCCGAGTAGCCGTGATAGATGATGTCGTCACCATCGATCGAGGCATTGACCAGCGGGAAGCGCTGCAGTGCGTTGGCGGCGGCCTTCACGAAGAAGCTCATGAAGCCCAGCTTGATGCCGTGCGCCTTGACGAACTCGTCCTGCAGATCCTTGCGCGCGGCCGAGACCTTGGACAGGTCGACCTCGTTGAAGGTGGTCAGCATCGCGGTGCCGTTCTTGGACTGCATCAGGCGCTCGGCGATGCGCTTGCGGATGCGGGTCATCGGCACGCGTTCTTCCGGACGTGCGCCACCGGACTTGCCGGCGCCGCCGTTGCGGGCGAAGTTGACGATGTCTTCCTTGGTCACCGCGCCGCGGCGGCCGGTGCCGTCCACGTCGGCCGGGTTCACGCCTTCGGTGATGGCGGTGAAGCGGGCACCCGGGGGCAGCGAATCGGCAGCGGACTTGGTGGCCGGGGCCGGCGCTGCGGCAGCGGCCGGAGCGGCAGCGGCCGGTGCCGGAGCAGCGGCCGGGGCGTCGGCCTTCTTCTCTTCGGCCGGCGCAGCAGCAGCGGTCGCACCTTCTTCGATGATGGCCACGACCTGGCTGGAGGTCACGGTGGCGCCCACCTCGAACTTGATCTCCTTCAGCACGCCATCGACCGGCGACGGCACTTCCAGGACGACCTTGTCGGTTTCCAGATCAAGCAGGTTTTCATCGCGCTTGACGGCATCGCCGACCTTCTTGTGCCAGGTGGCGATGGTGCCGTCGGCGACGGATTCGGGCAGTACCGGGGCTTTGACTTCGGTGGCCATGCGGGAGCTTCCTGGTTTGTCTTTTCTAGAATGAGGGGGAGAGTTATTCAGCGACCGAGTCGTTGAACGGGTTGACCAGGGCATCGGCGATCAGCTTCTGCTGCT
This sequence comes from Stenotrophomonas sp. RG-453, assembly GCF_033843685.1. Lineage (NCBI taxonomy): Bacteria > Pseudomonadati > Pseudomonadota > Gammaproteobacteria > Lysobacterales > Lysobacteraceae > Stenotrophomonas > Stenotrophomonas sp. RG-453. The sequence goes on along the minus strand of NZ_JAMYED010000004.1, from coordinate 228,861 downwards.
CGATGATGTGGTCAGCCATGTGTCCAGCGGCCGGCGATGCCGAACGGGCGCGACCTGCGTAATGGATGCTCTGGCCATCGGCCAGGCACGCCTGCAGGTGGTGACGGATCTGGTACCAGGCACCCTGGTTCTGCGGTTCTTCCTGACACCACACCACATCGGCCGCCTTGCCGTACTTCTTCAGCTCTGCTGCCAGTGCCACGCGCGGGAACGGATACAGCTGCTCCACGCGGATGATGGCGACATCGTCCTGGCCACGCTTGGTCTGGTCTTCCAGCAGGTCGTAGTAGACCTTGCCCGAGCACAGCACCACGCGCTTGACCTTCCTGGCGTCTGCGTTGGCATCGCCGATCAGGTGCTGGAACTCGCCGTTGGCCAGTTCGTCCAGGGTCGACACGGCCAGCTTGTGGCGCAGCAGCGACTTGGGCGACATCACGATCAGCGGCTTGCGGGTGGTCATGCGCATCTGGCGACGCAGCATGTGGTACGCCTGCGCCGGGGTCGACGGCACGCACACCAGCATGTTCTCCAGCGCGCACAGCTGCAGGAAACGCTCCAGGCGGGCGGAGCTGTGCTCCGGGCCCTGGCCTTCATAACCGTGCGGCAGCAGCAGGGTCAGGCCGGTGATGCGGCCCCACTTGGCTTCGCCGGCGGCGATGAACTGATCGATCACGACCTGGGCGCCGTTGGCGAAGTCGCCGAACTGGCCTTCCCAGATGCACAGGGTGTTCGGATCGGTGGTGGAGAAGCCGTACTCATAGGCCATCACGGCTTCTTCGCTGAGCAGCGAATCGATGATGGTGGCCTGTTCCGGCGACTCGACCAGCTGGCGCAGCGGCAGGTAGTAGTTGTCGGTCTTCTGGTCGTGCAGGATCGCGTGGCGGTGCGTGAACGTACCGCGGCCGACGTCCTGGCCGACCAGGCGCAGGTTGTTGCCTTCGTCGAGGATGGTGGCGTAGGCCAGGTTCTCGGCGAAGCCCCAGTCGCCCGGGATCTCGCCTGCGGCCATCTTGCGGCGGTCGTCATAGACCTTGGCCACGCGCGAGTGCAGTTCCACGCCTTCGGGCACGGTGTTGATCATCTGCGCCAGCTGCTTGACCTTCTCCATGCCCACGGCGGTGGAGACGGCGTCGGACAGCTTGCCGTTGAGCAGCTTGGGCCAGTCCACGTACATCTTGCTGGTGGCCGGCGTCTTCTCGACCTGGGCCAGCTCGGTGGTGACTTCGCCGGCATCGAGCTTGTTGCGGTACGCATCGACCAGGGCCTTGCCGCCACCGGCTTCGATCACGCCGGCGGCTTCCAGCGTCGCGGCGTACAGCTCGCGGGTGGTCTGGTGCTTGCGGATGACCTGGTACATCAGCGGCTGGGTGATCGCCGGTTCATCGGCTTCGTTGTGGCCCCAGCGGCGGTAGCACATCAGGTCGATGACCACGTCCTTGCTGAACTTCTGGCGGAACTCGAAGGCCAGCTTGGCGGCGAACACGACCGCTTCGGGATCGTCGCCGTTCACGTGCAGCACGGGCGCGGCGATCATCTTGGCCACGTCCGTGCAGTACAGCGTGGAGCGCGAATCTTCCGGATTGGAGGTGGTGAAGCCGACCTGGTTGTTGACCACGATGTGCACCGTGCCACCAACGGCGAAGCCGCGGGCCTGGGACATCTGGAACAGCTCCATCACCACGCCCTGACCGGCGAAGGCCGCATCACCGTGGATCAGGATCGGCATCACCTGCTTGCGGGCGGTATCGCCACGGCGTTCCTGGCGCGAACGGACGCTGCCGGCCACGACCGGATCGGCGATTTCCAGGTGCGACGGGTTGAACGCCAGCGCCAGGTGGACCGCGCCGCCGGCGGTGGCGACGTCGGCCGAGAAGCCCATGTGGTACTTCACATCGCCGGCGGAGGCGTGGTCGTCGTGCTCGAACTTGCCTTCGAACTCGTCGAACAGCTTGCGCGGGCTCTTGCCGAGGGTGTTGACCAGCACGTTCAGGCGGCCGCGGTGGGCCATGCCGATCACCACGTCCTTGACGCCATCCTTGCCGGCGTCACGGATGATGGTGTCCATCATCGGGATCAGCGAATCGCCGCCTTCCAGCGAGAAGCGCTTCTGGCCCACGTACTTGGTGTGCAGGTAGCGCTCCAGACCCTCGGCAGCCGTCAGGCGCTCCAGGGTACGGCGCTGGGTGTCTGCGTCCAGGTTGTAGTTGCCACCGGCCATTTCCAGGCGCTGGTACAGCCACTGGCGCTGCTCGACCTCGGAGATGTGCATGAATTCCGCACCGATCGAGCCGGTGTAGGTCTTCTTCAGGCGCTCCAGCAGGTCACGCAGTTTCATGCGCGGCTGGCCGGCGACGCCGCCGGTGCTGAACTCACTGCCCAGGTCGCTTTCCGACAGGCTGTGGAACGGCAGGCCCAGGTCCGGCGGATTGGTCGGCGCGGTCAGGCTCAGCGGATCCAGGCGGGCACCGAGGTGGCCACGCGACCGGTAAGCGGTGATCAGGCGGCCGACATTGCGCTCGCGCTCGTCGCCGGCACCATCGGCGGTGCCGCTCTTGATGGCGTTTTTGGCGGCGTCGGCAATGTGGGCGATGACGGCCGAATGCGGAATATCACCGGCTTCGCGGCCCTGGAAGCCGTCGAAGTAGGTCTTCCATTTGGGATCGACACTGTCCGGAGAAACGAGGTACTGCTCGTACAGATCCTCGATATAGGAGGCGTTGCCGCCGGCGAGCTGCGAAGATTGCGCAAACTGCTTCAGTTGATTGTCCACGATGGAGAGTCGGATTCGCTTGTGGGGTAAGGCTTCGATGATCCGGCAGGGAAAAGTGAATAGCCTGCGCGGGCGGTATCTAACGCCCCAAATTGTACCCCCAACGCGACAGGAAGGGGCACCGTACGGTCCAGTGCGGGAACCGCGGTGTCATTCCCAGACAGGTTCGGGGCCGCGCGGTGGGCTACAGGCCGAGTGCCCGCAGTTCGCTGCAATCACGCGAACGTTCCCATACGCGCTGCAAACCTTCCTGCAACGGTCGTGAACGTGCCGGTTGGGCCAGCCCGGCCTCGCCATCGAAGCGGTGGCCGCTCAGACGAAAGTAGTAGTCGCCCGTATCGTTGAGCAGGCAGGCAGATGGCGTCGCGCGGTCGATCGGATCGCTCACCTCGCGCACCCGGAAGACGCTCGGCAGCCGCTGGAGCAGGCTCAGCACGGGTGATCCGGCCCGACGGATGGCGGCGCTGTCGTGGACGATCAGCCAGGCCTGTTTGTCGTGGCGGGCGGTGGCGTAGCGGCGCAACGCTTCCAGCACCGGCGGTGCATCGAGCAGGCCGGGGTCGAGCTGGCGGCTGTGGATCCACAGCTGGCGACGGGCGCGGTGGATCAACGCGGTGGTGATCGCCACGGCCTCTTCGGTGCGCTCGATCGCGACTGCACCGGACAGGGCCAGGCGCATGTGCTGGTGGGCGATGCCGGCCTCTTCGAAGATCTCGCCTTCCGGCAGAAAGCCCTGCCGGGTATAGAACACGCGGGCCGGCAGCTGCGCATGCAGCCCGACCTCGCGCCAGCCCCGGGCCCGGGCCTGGTCGACCAGGACCAGCAGCAGGGCTTCGCCGACGCCTTTGCCACGCCAGGCCGCCAGTACCGCCATGCGGCCGATCCGGCCGTCCGGGGTGAGCCGTCCGGCCCCGATCGGGGTGCCGGCGGTGTCGCAGGCCAGGACATGCACGCTCAGGGGGTCGAGCGCGTCGATCTCCAGTTCGGCGGGGACCTGCTGCTCGTCGACGAACACGGTGAACCGGACCCGGTGCAGCGCGGCGTGCTGCGCCGGGTAGTCGACCACATCAACGTGGAAGCCTGGGCCGTTCATGGCGGGCGCGATCAGCCGCGCTGGGGCTCGTCCTTGCCGTCAGTCTCGTCGCTGTCATCGAAATCGACGATCACTTCGATGCCGTCGTCATGGATGGTGACCTCGTGCACGTCGGCCTGGATGGCCTCGTCATCGATGACCTCGACCGCGTCGGTGCCGTCGACGATGTCGTACTCGGCGACGTAGTCGTCTTCATCCTCCAGGCCGGCATCGTCCACCAGCTGGTAGAAGCCGCCGGCGACCAGCGCCTGCACGGCATCACGGCCCTTGGCCGAGAGCTTCTGGTACAGCGCCGCGCCGATCTGTTCGGTGCCGGCCAGTACCTGGGCATCCTTGACCGGCAGGGCGAAGTCCAGGCCGCTGCAGTACAGGCTGGCGCCACGCTTGGCACGGCGCCAGGCCAGGCGCGCCCACGGGTGGCGCTGCAATTCCACGCCCGCGCCCAGCGCGGCTTCGATCTCCTCGCGCGGCAGCGGTTCGCCGTGCGCCATCACCTCCCCGGCGGCGCGGTAGGTGGTGATGAAGCGGCCGAACCAGTCGCCGAGCTTGTCCGGGTCGTTCATGCGGATCGCATTGAGCGCTTCGACCACGCGGTTCATCGAGACCACGTCGATCTCGTTCGGATCCTCCGGCACCTTCAGGTCCGGATCCTGGTAACGGATGGACTCGTCGGCGCCCTCGATCAGGGTATCGAGGTAGTCGCTGATCAGTTCGGCCGAGGCCGGGGCGCGCATGCCGAAGGAGAACGTCAGGCAGGGGTCTTCGGCAACGCCGTTGTGCGGCACGTTCGGCGGCAGGTAGAGCATGTCGCCCGGGGCCAGCACCCAGTCGTGGGTCGGCTTGAAGCGGCGCAGCAGCTTGAGTTCGACGTCGTCGCGGAAGTCCAGCGGCGGGCGCTTGCCCTTGATGGATTCGCTGGCGTCGATCTGCCAGCGGCGGTGGCCATAAGCCTGCAGCAGGAAGACGTCGTACTGGTCCACATGGGCGCCGACCGAGCCGCCGGTGGCGGCGAAGCTGATCATCACATCGTCCATGCGCCAGCGCGGCAGGAAATCGAAGTGGCTGATCAGGGCGCGCACGTCGGCGTCCCACTTGTCCACGTCCTGGACCAGCAGGGTCCAGTCGTGGTCCGGCATGCCGGGGAATTCTTCTTCCTGGAACGGGCCGGTACGCACGGTCCAGCCATCGGTGGCGCGGTCGTGGGTGATCAGCCGCGACAGCGCGCCTTCTTCACAGGCCAGACCGGCGAGGTCTTCGGGCTGCACCGGGGTCTCGAAATCGGGGAAGGCGCCGCGGATGAGCAGCGGGCGCTTCTGCCAGTAATCGCGCAGGAAGGTAGCGGCGGGCATGCCCAGCGGCAGGCCGGGGCGGGCCTGGATGTCGATGACGGGGGTTTTGATCTTGCGTGCGGCCATGGGGGAGATCCTTGGAGCGTGTAGACGGTAGTTCGGGGGCGCAGCAGGGCGGCGCCCATGCCTTCAGATCGCCTTGGCCAGATCCGCTGCCAGGCCGATGTAGCCGCCCGGGGTCAGGGCGCGCAGGCTCTGCTTGGCGTCGCCGGGCAGGTCCAGCGATTCAACGAAGGCCTGCATCGATTCGGTGGTGATGCCCTGGCCGCGGGTGAGCGCCTTGAGCTGTTCGTAGGGGTTGGGCAGGCCATGGCGGCGCATGACGGTCTGCACCGCTTCGGCCAGCACCTCCCATGCGGCGTCCAGGTCGGCATCCAGGCGTTCCGGATTGACGGTCAGCTTGCCCAGGCCCTTGGCCAGCGAGTCCAGGGCGACCTGGGTATGGCCGAAGGCGGTGCCGACCGCGCGCAGCACGGTGGAGTCGGTCAGGTCGCGCTGCCAGCGGCTGATCGGCAGCTTGGCGCTGAAATGCTCGAACAGGGCGTTGGCGATGCCGAAGTTGCCTTCGGCGTTTTCGAAGTCGATCGGGTTGACTTTGTGCGGCATGGTCGAGGAGCCGACTTCGCCTTCCTTGAGCTTCTGCTTGAAGTAGCCCAGCGAAATGTAGCCCCAGACGTCGCGGGCCAGGTCGATCAGGATGATGTTGGCGCGGCGCGCGGCATCGCCGATCTCGGCGACGTTGTCGTGCGGCTCGATCTGGGTGGTGTACGGGTTGAACACCAGGCCGAGGCTTTCCACGAAGCGCTGGGCGAAGGCCGGCCAGTCCACGTCCGGGTAGGCGATGACGTGCGCGTTGTAGTTGCCCACCGCGCCATTGATCTTGCCGGTCAGTTCGACGGCGGCGATCTGGCGGCGCTGGCGCTCCAGGCGGGCCACGACGTTGGCCACTTCCTTGCCCAGGGTGGTCGGCGAGGCGGTCTGGCCATGGGTGCGCGAGAGCATTGGCTGGGCAGCCTGGGCATGGGCGAGGGCACGCAGCACGCCGGCGATGTTGTCCAGCGAGGGCAGCAGCACTTCGCGGCGGGCCTGCTCGAGCATCAGCCCGTAGCTGAGGTTGTTGATGTCTTCACTGGTGCAGGCGAAATGCACGAACTCCAGCGCGGGGCCCAGCTCCGCATCGGCGGTGAGCTGCTCCTTGATGAAGTACTCCACGGCCTTGACGTCGTGGTTGGTGGTGCGCTCGATCTCCTTCACCCGCGCGGCATGGGACGGGGCGAAATCGTCGGCCAGGGCGCGCAGGCGTGCAGTGGCGGCAGCCGAGAACGGCGCCAGTTCGACGATGCCCGGCTCATTGGCCAGTGCCAGCAGCCATTCCACTTCCACCTTCACGCGGGCCTTGATCAGGCCGTATTCGGAGAAGATCGGGCGCAGGGCGTCGACCTTGCCGGCGTAGCGGCCATCGAGCGGGGACAGGGCGAGCAGGGCGAATTCGGACATGGCAGGGCGCAGATCGGTGGCAGCGGGGGCCGCCATTCTACGCTGCCCCGGCGTCCTCGGCCTGTGCCATGCGCACCGTCACGGCCTGGATCCGGTGCCCAGCCATGCGCTTAATCGTGAACTGGTGCCCGTCGATCTCCAGCTGCTCGCCTTCCTCGGGCAGCCGCTGGAGCTGGTGCACGATCAGCCCGCCGACCGAATTGAGGTGGTCCGGCGCGCTCAGGTCGTGTCCCAGCAGCCGCTCCAGCCGGAAGATCGAGGTCGAGCCGGCCACCAGCAGGGTGCCGTCGGCGCCACGGGTGGGGGCATCCTTGACGATATGCGGGTGTTCGTCCTCGATATCCCCGACCACCACTTCCAGCAGGTCTTCCAGGGTGAAGTAGCCCAGGATGCGGCCGTGCTCTTCCACGCACAGCGCCAGGTGGGTGGTGCCGGTGCGGAAGCGCTCCAGCACCAGCGGTACCGGGGTTTCCAGCGCGATCAGGTTGGCCGGGCGCAGCAGCGGGCGCAGGTCGTCGGTGGGATTGCCTCGAGCGATCTCGACCAGCAGGTCCTTCATGTGCAGGATGCCCAGCACTTCCTCGCCATCGCGGTCGAACCACGGGTAGCGGCTGTAGCGGCTTTCGGCGAACTCGGCCATGACGTCGGCCAGGCGCATGCCTTCGCGGAACGAGCGCATGTGGTCGCGGGAGCGCATCAGGTCGCCGGCCACCAGCTCGGGCAGCTCCAGCGCGTGGCTCATCAAGGTGAGGTCCTGGTCCGGCGCACTGCCGAGCGGTTGCTGGCGACCCACGATCAGCTTGAGCTCCTCGCGCGAATAGCGGTGCGAGGTGTGCTCCACATCGCCCCAGCCGGCCAGGCGCAGCAGCGCATTGGCGCTGTTGTTGAGCAGCCAGATGGCCGGGTACATGGCCCAATAGAACAGGTACAGCGGCGCGGCCGTCCACAGCGACATCGCCTCGGGGCGACGGATCGCCATCGATTTCGGCGCCAGTTCGCCCAACACGATGTGCAGGAACGAGATCAGGCTGAAGGCAATGATGAAGGACGTCAGGCGCGAGGCTTCCGGGGTCAGCCCCAAGGTGTCGAACAACGGCTGCAGCAGGTGTGCGAAGGCCGGCTCACCGACCCAGCCCAGGCCCAGCGAGGACAGCGTGATGCCCAGCTGGCAGGCCGACAGGTACGCATCCAGGTGCGAGTGCACGTTGAGCAGCAGCCGTCCCCGCCAGCCATGGTTCTCGGCCAGGCCGACGGCCTGGGTGTGGCGCAGCTTCACCAAGGCGAACTCGGCGGCCACGAAGAAGCCGTTGAGCACCACCAGCAGCAGGGCCAGCAGCAGAAGCAGGAGGTTGCCGATCATCCGGGGCCCCGCAGCGCTGCTGCCTGGAGCGGAACGGCACCCGCGGTCGCCAGGGCGGCGAGGGCGGTCATCGGTGCGTGCGCGCTCGCACGCCCGGTACTACTGTCGGGATCGTCACCCATGGGGGCGGCAGTCTGTCTGAATGAAAACGAATCCCGAGTCTAGCCGATCCACCGCGTGGTTGGGTTTCAACGGTGCTTGGGAGTATCGTGATCAGAGCCGCCAGCCAGGGAATCAGGCCCGTTGCCAGCCGCAGGTTCCCTTTCATCCACGAAAGATGTGCGGAGTTGAAGCAATGAGCAAGGGTTTCAGGATTGAACACGACAGCATGGGCGAGCTGCAGGTGCCCGCCGATGCGTTGTGGGGCGCGCAGACCCAGCGCGCCGTCGATAATTTCCCGGTGTCGGGCCAGCGCATGCCGCGCGGTTTCATCCGCGCGCTCGGCCTGGTCAAGGGGGCTGCGGCCAACGTCAACGTCGAGCTGGGCCATCTGCCGCGCAACATCGGCAAGGCCATCGAAGCGGCCGCTGCCGAAGTCGCCGACGGGCGCCATGACGCGCACTTCCCGATCGACGTGTACCAGACCGGTTCGGGCACCTCCTCGAACATGAATGCCAACGAGGTCATCGCTACGCTGGCCAATCGTGCCGGCAAGGCGGGCAAGACCGCGGTGCATCCCAACGATCACGTCAACCAGGGGCAGAGCTCCAACGACGTGATCCCGACCGCGCTGCGCGTTTCGGCGCTGCTGGGCGTGCATGAGCAGCTGCTGCCTTCGCTGGTGCACCTGCGCAAGACCATCGACAAGCGTGGCCGCGCGCTGCGCAAGGTGGTCAAGACCGGCCGCACCCATCTGATGGATGCGATGCCGCTGACCTTCGAACAGGAATTCGGTGCGTGGTCGGCGCAGTTGTCCTCTGCCCAGGAGCGTATCGAAGACAGCCTCAAGCGCCTGCGCCGGCTGCCACTGGGTGGCACGGCCATCGGCACCGGCATCAATGCCGACCCGCGTTTCGGCGCGCAGGTGGCCAGGCAGCTCAAGCAGCAGACCGGCATCAAGTTCGACAGCGCCGAGAACAAGTTCGAAGGCTTGGCCGCGCAGGACGATGCGGTTGAACTGTCCGGTCAGCTCAACGCGTTGGCGGTGGCACTGATCAAGATCGCCAACGACCTGCGCTGGATGAATGCCGGTCCGCTGGCCGGTCTGGGCGAGATCGAACTGCCGGCGCTGCAGCCGGGTAGCTCGATCATGCCGGGCAAGGTCAACCCGGTGATTCCCGAAGCCACCGTGATGGTGTGCGCCCAGGTGATCGGCCACCACACCGCGATCACCGTGGCCGGCCAGACCGGCAACTTCCAGTTGAACGTGACGCTGCCGTTGATTGCCGCGAACCTGTTGGATGGCATCAATCTGCTGGCCAACATCACCCGCCTGCTGGCCGATACCGCGATCGCCGGGTTGAAGGTGCGCGAGGATCGCGTCCGCGAGGCACTGGATCGCAATCCGATCCTGGTGACCGCGCTGAACCCGATCATCGGCTATGAGAAAGCCGCCGCGATCGCCAAGCGTGCCTACAAGGAACAGCGCCCGGTGCTGGAGGTGGCCAAGGAAGACAGCGGTCTGTCCGAGGCCGAGCTGCGCAAGCTGCTCGATCCGGCCGCGTTGACCGCCGGCGGCATCCACGCCGGCGGCGGCGGGGGCGGTTGAGCGCGCGTACTACCTGAAACGAAAAACGGGCCGAATGGCCCGTTTTTTTCTGCGTGAGCCCCGTAGCGGCCGTCGGCCCCAGGGCAAAATCAAGGAGGAGGTCGTCGCTGCCAGGCGGCGGACGGGGGACAATTGCCCAGGGGCCTGCCGGCCGCTGCGGGGCTCAGTCAGTGGCGGTCGGCCTGCAGATTGCCGAAGGTCTCGGTGTAATCCTTGAATTCGGGAATCTTCGTGGTCAGGTCCGGCGGGATCGGCTGCATGCCATCGGGCACCTGGATCTTCACCGAGCGCTTGGCCGGGTCCGGCGGAGCATCGGTCAAGGTGTTCTGGCGCAGCACCTGCAACTGGCCGAACATGCCCTGCAGCATCGCCTGCTGCTCTTCGTTGAGCGGGATCTCGATCTCGTCGATCTTCATGTGCCCGTTGGGCAGGATGATGATGTTCGGCGCAGGTGCGCGGCGCACGGTGACCATGCCGTCGCTGACGGTGATCTTCGGCTTGCTGCGCTCGGCGCGGTGATTGCGGTACTCCTGGTCGCAACCGGTGGCGACGAGGCAGAACAGGGCGAACAGCAACAGACTCAGCTTCTTCATGAGCAGGCAACAACGCGTGCGGCGGGAACGCAGATTGTAGTCCCCTGGCGCCGGGAAGGGCCTGCCTGCGACGCATCGTCGCAGGCAGGGGCCGCTTACCTGCCGCAGTCGTCGATGTCTTTCTGGTCCATGGTCGCGTAGGGCTGGAAGGCCGGCAGCGCGGCCGCCAGCGCCTGCTGCCTGGCCATCATCCCGGGCAGCAGGCCGCACAGCTTCTGGGCCTGCCCTTCGATCTTCCTGGCCTCCTCGTTCACCCGCGCTTCGATGCCCTGGGTGTCACCGGAGAACATGCCCTTGATCGCCTCACCGGCCGCCTTCACGCCGAGATTGGCGCCGGCCACGCCGATCTCCATGCCCGCACTGGCCAGCGACTCGACCTGCTTGCGGTAGTCCTGCAGCAGCGCACGCTGGTGGGCATCCACCGGCACCGCCTTGCCATCGATCAGCAGGTCGCCCTGGGGGCTGATCTCGGCCTTGGGAGATTTGCCATTGGAGATGGAGATGTTGCCCTGGGCAATTTCCCGGCGGGCCTTGTCGGTGGCCTCCTGCACGGTCTTGCCGATGCTGTCGGTATCCAGCGCGCTGGTGGCCGGGGCGGCGGCGCTCTGGTCGGCGGGGGCTTTGCCTTTTCCGCTGTCCGGGGCGGTACAGGCGGCGATGGGCAGGCACAACAGCAGGGCAGGCAGCAGCAGTCGAGTTGTCATGGTCCGTATCCGTTGAGGGTAAAGAGGCTTACTTGCCGCGCGGCAGTTCAACCCGGCCGCGTACATTGCTGTGGCGGATATCGCCGCTGCCACTGTTGGCCACGCGCAGGTCGCCACCGACATCACGGGCCGTCACATCGCCGGAGCCATGGCGTTCCACGGTGACGCTGCCGCCGATGTCGCGCAGCTCGGTATCGCCGGAGCCGACGGTGCCGATCCGCACGTTGCCCTTGGCCTGGCGCACGTCGGTGTCGCCGGAGCCGACCACGCCGATCTCGACATTGCCGCCGACGGTATCCAGCTCGAAGTCGCCCGAGCCGATGGTACCGACCTTGGCGTCGCCGCGTACGTTGCGGGCCTTGAAATCACCCGAGCCGACCGAGAGCAGGTTCAGTGCACCGGCCCCATCGAGGATGACATCGCCCGAGCCGACTGCCGCGGTCACCAGCCCTTTGATGTTCTCCAGCTTGATATCCCCGGAGCCGACATCGGCGCTGAGCGAATGCGCACCGCTGACGCTGGCATCGCCGGAGCCGACCTTCATCTGGACCAGGAGCGTGTCCGGCACCGTGCCGCGCAGGTCCAGGTAGGCATAGCTGCTGCCGCTCATGGTGAGGCTGCGCCCTTCGCGCTGCAGGCGGACGACGAGCTTGTCGCCGACCTTCTGCTGGGTGACCGTGAGTTGGCGCAGCCAGTCCGCGTTGGAGGCGCAGGCGCGCCCGCCGAGCTGGGCCGCACCGGGGCCGGCCTGCAGCACCAGGTCATGCTGGTTCACTTCGAACACCACGGCCTTGGCACCGGCCAGGTCGAGCTTGAGGTCGCGCGGTTCGTTGAACTTGCACTGCGGTTCATTGGCGAGCGCGGTCAGCGGCAGCAGCAACAGGGAAGCAACAGCGAGCTTGCGGATCATGGGTGGCTCCTCGAAGAAGGGCGGGGGATCAGATTTCGCCAGCGCGGCGGCGCAGGCGGATGGCCAGGAACAGGAACACCACGCCGGCGGCAGCCCCGATCCACAGTTCCGGCATGGCCAGGGCGGCCAGCTGGTGGCTTGGGCCCAGTTCGTTGACCAGGTTGTCCATGTTGCCGTTGCCACTGAACATGGACTCACCGCGGTAGAACTGGTCGCTGGCCGGGACCGCGCTGAGCAGCAGGCGGCCGACGATATGCTTCCAGAACCAGCCGCCGGTCAGGTCGAACAGGGTCATCACCTTGGTGGTGCTGACGATGATGCCGGCGAACAGCGGAAGCATCACCGCCCACAGGAACGGCTTGGTCTTGGCCCAGGCCGAGCACAGCAGCAGCCAGCCAACGGTCGGCAGCGCCCAGAGCAGGTAGACCGGAATCCAGGACAGGTGGCCGGCGATGATGGTCAGCGGGCTGGCAGGGCCCCAGATCAGCATCATCGGATCACCGCCGTGGGCGATCACCACGATCGAGATCATCACCAGGAAGCCGAGCATGGTCAGGGCCGAGGCGATCACCGCGATGATCGGAGCGATCAGCAGCGCACTCACGGCCTTGGACAGCACCGTGGCGGTATCCGACAGCGGCAGCGATTTCCAGAACAGGATGCTGCGGTCGCGGCGGTCGTCGTACAGGGCGCCCAGGCAGTAGAAGAACACCACGAAGGCGAGCACGATCAGCGGCCAGCCCGAGCTCAGGATCAGGGTCAGGTCCAGGCCATTGGCCAGGTCGTGCAGGTCCTTGGCATCGAGCTTGCTGGTCAGCAGGCTCAGGTCCAGGCCGTTGATGTTGACGCTTTCGTTGTCGATGTGGATGCCGCCGCTCTTGACCGCACGGTGCATGGCGACCAGGCCGAACACGATGCCGAGCAGGCTCATCACCAGTGAGATGCCGCCGGCGATCACCGGCGCATACAGGAAGCCGCCGCGGTTTTCCCAGTACTCACGCTTGAGCAGCCACTTGAACGCACTGGCCTTGCTGATGGGATGGTTGACGGTGTTCATGCGTAGGTTCCCTTCATGATGGCCACGAACAGATCCGCCAGCCCCGGGCTGCGGATTTCGCCCAGGGGCGTGAGCTGGGCGCGTGGCACCCCGTCGAACAGCAGCACGGTCTTGCCGAAGGGCAGGGCACGTTCGTCGATCGGCTTGAGCGCGCGTGCGGCCTCCACGGCATCGGCGGACACCAGTACTTCGGTATAGCGTTCGCCGATGTCTTCCATGTCGGTGGTCAACACGATGCGGCCATCGCGGATGAACATCACATCGGTGAGGATGTGCTCGATCTCTTCCACCTGGTGGGTGGTGACGATGATGGTCTTCTGCTCGTCGAAGTAGTCCTCCAGCAGGCGCTGGTAGAACTCCTTGCGGTACAGGATGTCCAGGCCCAGGGTCGGTTCGTCCAGCACCAGGACCTTGGCATCGATGGCCATCACCAGCGCCAGGTGCAGCTGCACGATCATGCCCTTGGACAGTTCGCGCACGCGCTGCTTGGGATGCAGTTTGGTGGAGGCCAGGAAGCGTTCGCAGCGCGCCCGGTCGAAACGCGGGTGGGTGCCGGCGACGAAATCGATGGCCTCGCGCACCTTCATCCAGCGCGGCAGCACCGCCACGTCGGCGATGAAGCACACATCGTTCATCAGGGCGTTGCGCTGTACGGTCGGGTCCAGCCCGAGCACGCGCAGCTCACCTTCCACCGCAGTCAGGCCCAGCAGCGCCTTGAGCAGGGTGGTCTTGCCGGCGCCGTTGGGGCCGATCAGGCCGGTGATGCGGCCGGGCGCGATCGTGAAACTGGTGTTGTCCAGTGCCACGGTCTGTTTATAGGCCTTGCGCAGGCCTCGAGCGGAAATGACGACATCACTTGCAACGGCATTCATGAGGATTTCCCCTGGGGCAGCAATTCGTCGAGGTTCAGGCCCAGGCGCTGGATGCGTTCCAGGACCAGCGGCCATTCTTCATTGAGGAACCGGTCGCGCTCGCTGCTGCGCAGCTGCGTGGCCGCTTCTTCGGTCATGAACATGCCCAGGCCGCGGCGCTTCTCGACCAGGCCTTCATCAGCCAGTTCCTGGTAGGCGCGCGAAACGGTGATGGGATTGAGCTGGTACTCGGCGGCAACCTGCCGGACCGAAGGCAGGGCGTCGCCCGGCTTGATGATGCCGTCAAGCATCATGGCGATCACGCGCTCTTTCAGCTGGCGGTAGATCGGAGCACCATCGCTCCATTGAATATCGCTCATGGTCAGCTCCGTGGGTTCAGCGACTGCGCGAATGAGAAGTAAGGCATGGACAGGGAGCTGTGCAGCCGGCGGGGGGGCGTGGGGGCGCCGTCGGCGGTCCCTGCCTCGATGACGCCTGCGTCCTGCGGGCCTTCAAACACATTGGCGCTGGCAGGGCTGCCAGCGTCACCGGAGGGGATGCCGAACCAGCCCAGCAGCAGCAACGCCGAGGCGGCGGTGACGGCTTTGGCGGCGTGGTGGTGGCGCATGCGGTTCATGGGCTTCCCCTGTCTAGGTGACTGGTGTTGTATGCAACTATAACACCGGCACGCCGAAGATCAACAGGGCGAGCAACCCAACTGATGGCAGGGGGCGTGTGACAGCCTCCATGGTTTCCCAAGTTATTGAATATAAAGACGTATGTCTGCACGTGGGCTGCCGATGCGGGCCAGCGCACATTCATTGATGTCAATGGTATGGCAAGTGGGTGCCGTATTCAGGTGATCGAATCGGTGAGCTTGGCCTGTCGGTCCACACCGCCAGACGCGGCAAAACGGCGCTGAATGCGGCGGGCAGCATCGACAGGGCCATGACCGGCCACGGCGCATTGCGGCGAGACGTCCTGCCGGCGGACCAACGGCGTCCGGCGGCAAAAACACCGGTGATATAGTGCCCGCCGCCGTCCTTGCCGCCCTCGCCGGGCGCATTCAGGCCTTCGTTCTTCCCCACTCTGGAGTGTCGCGATGCATCACGTGTCTTTGTTGTCGCCCATCCGCTGCGGCCGCATTCCGCGCCGGGCGCGGTGGTCCGTGTTGTTGCTGGCGGCCGGCCTGCTGGTGGGCGCCTCGGCCCAGGCGGCCGATCTGCTGGATGTGAGCTATCGCCCGCTGGCCGGCAAGGGCGAGGTCAATCTGGCCAAGCAGTACGGCGGCAAGGTGCTGCTGGTGGTCAACACCGCCAGCAAGTGCGGATTCACCCCGCAGTACGAAGGCCTGGAAGCGCTGCAGCGAAAGTACGCCGCGCGTGGTTTCTCGGTGCTGGGCTTCCCGTCCAATGACTTCAAGGGCCAGGAGCCGGGTGACGAAGCCCAGATCCAGGAGTTCTGCACGCTGACCTATGGCGTCAAGTTCCCGATGTTCCAGAAGGTGGTCGTCACCGGGCCGGAGGCGACGCCGTTGTATCGCAGCCTGGCCACGGCCACGGGCGTGTCGCCCGGCTGGAACTTCCACAAGTATCTGATCAGCCGGGATGGCCGGGTGGTGGCGCAGTTCCCGAGCAAGGTGACGCCGGACGACCCGAAACTGGTCGCGGCGATCGAACGTGAACTGTCTGTCACGGCCAACAAGCACTGACGATATCGACATCTCGGACGCGCGTGCGACAATGGTTGCTTTCGCGCCGACGTCGGCGTCCAGTCACTTCCAGGAATGCAGCGAATGAAGATGGGAATGCGCGGCGCCGCGGCGTCGGTTCTGATTCTGGCGATGGGTGCCACCGGTACCGCGATGTCGCAACAACCAGCCGCCCGCGCGGCTGTCAAGGAGACTTCCACTTTGAATACCCAACGCGAAAAGCTTGGCTACGCCATCGGTATCGATGTCGCCAATTCGTTCGGTCCGATCTCCAGCGAGATCGACCTGGCCGCCCTGCGCCGCGGCGTGACGAATGCCTTTGAAGGCAAGCAGCCGCTGATCAGCCAGGAAGAGGCGCAGAAGACCGACGCCGCCCTGCGCCAGGCCGTGATGGCCAAGAGCGGCCAGCCGGTTCCGGGCGTTGCCCCGGGCACCGCGCCGCCGAAGGTGGACCGCGAGAAGGTCGGCCTGATGCTGGGCAGCTTCGCCGTGGGCCCGTCGCTGGCGCCGCTGAAGGACGATCTGGACCTGGACGCGCTGTTCGATGCGGTCAGCACCACCTTCAACAACGGCACCCCGAAGATGACCGCCGAGCAGGCCAAGGCCACGCTGGAAGGCTTCATGAAGGGCAAGCAGGCCCAGATGGACGCCAAGTCCGCCGCCCAGGCCGGTACCAACCGCGTGGAAGGCAACAACTTCCTGGCCAAGAACAAGACCGTGCCGGGCGTGGTGACCACCGCCTCGGGCCTGCAGTACCAGGTGCTGCGTCCGGGTTCGGGCGAGCGTCCGATGCCGACCAGCAAGGTGCGCGTGAACTACGAAGGCAAGCTGCTCGACGGCACCGTGTTCGACAGCAGCTACCAGCGCGGCCAGCCGATCGAGTTCGGCCTCGACCAGGTGATCAAGGGCTGGTCCGAAGGCGTGTCGCTGATGCCGACCGGCTCCAAGTACCGCTTCTGGATTCCGGGCGAGCTGGCCTATGGCGAGCAGGGCACCCCGGGTGGTCCGATCGGTCCGAACGCGACGCTGACGTTCGACGTCGAGCTGCTGAACGTTCTGCCGTAACGGATCTGGAGCCCCACCGCCCATGCGCGTTGCGATATTCGGTACCGGCTATGTCGGTCTTGTCACGGGTACCTGCCTGGCCGAGGTTGGCCATCAGGTGATCTGTGTCGACATCGACCAGGCCAAGGTCGACGGGCTCAACAACGGGATCATCCCGATCTATGAGCCCGGCCTGGAGCCGATGGTCAAGGCCAACCACGCTGCGTCGCGGTTGGTCTTCACCTCCGACGCCGCCACCGCGATCGCGCATGGCCAGGTGATCTTCATTGCCGTGGGCACGCCACCGGACGAGGACGGCAGTGCCGACCTGCAGTACGTGCTGGCCGTGGCCCGCACCATCGGCCGGCACATTACCGCGCCGGTGGTGGTGGTGAACAAATCGACCGTGCCGGTAGGCACGGCCGACAACGTCCGTGAGGCCATCGCCCAGGCGCTGGCCGAGCGCGGCGTGGAGATCGCGTTCGACGTGGTCTCCAATCCCGAATTCCTCAAGGAAGGTGACGCGGTCGCCGACTGCATGCGGCCGGACCGCATCGTGGTGGGCGCGTCCAATCCCGACTCGGTCGCGCTGATGCGCCGCCTGTATGCGCCGTTCAACCGCAACCACGACCGCGTGGTGGAGATGGACGTGCGCTCGGCCGAGCTCACCAAGTACGCGGCCAATGCGATGCTGGCGACCAAGATTTCGTTCATGAACGAAATCGCCAACATCGCCGAGAAGGTCGGTGCCGACATCGAGCAGGTCCGACAGGGCATCGGCTCGGATCCGCGCATCGGCTGGCACTTCATCTATCCCGGCGCCGGTTACGGCGGCTCGTGCTTCCCCAAGGATGTGCAGGCCCTGGCCCGGACCGCCCAGCAGTACGGCCATGAGCCCAAGCTGTTGAACGCGGTGGAAGCCGTCAACGAACATCAGAAGGGCCATCTGTACGCGCTGATCCAGCGCCACTACGACCGTGGCGAGGATGAAGGCGTGCGCGGCAAGACCTTCGCGGTGTGGGGCCTGGCCTTCAAGCCGAACACCGATGACATGCGCGAAGCCTCCAGCCGCCGCCTGCTGGCGCAGCTGTGGGAAGCCGGTGCACGGGTGCGCGCTTACGATCCGGAAGCGACCGACGAAGCGCGCCGCATCTTCGGTGAGCGCGATGACCTGGTGTTCTGCGATGATGCCTATGACGCCCTCGACGGCGCCGATGCGCTGGTCGTGGTCACCGAATGGAAGCAGTTCCGCAGCCCGGATTTCATCCGCCTGCGTGAGATGCTCAGCGATGCGGTCGTGTTCGACGGCCGCAATCTGTACGACCCGCAGGAAATCGAAGCCGCGGGCCTGGCTTACTACGGCATTGGCCGGGGACGTTCGTTGAATGCATGAGTCCACACCCTCCGAGCGCGAACAGGCACTGGAAGCACGCCTGATCGAGCTGGAAATGCGCGTCTCCTTCCAGGAGCAGGCGCTGGCCGAACTGAGCGAGGCCCTGGCCGATGCGCGCATGGAAGGCAATCGCAATGCCGACCTGACCCGCATCCTGCTTGAAGACCTCGGCAAGGTCCGCACCGCGCTGTATTCCGATTCGGCCGAAGAGCCGCCGCCTCCGCATTACTGATCTGACGTCATGAGCGATACTCTCCGCGACCAGCTGCTGGGCCTTGGCTTCAAAGCCGCGCCCAAACCCGAACGAACCAACGACCGCAAGCCGGACCGTCGGCCCGATGCGCGCCGCGATGGCCGACCGGCCGGCAAGCCGCAGGGCGCACGCCCGGCCGGCAAGCCCGGCGAGGGCCAGCGGCCCGCGCGTGACGGTGATCGCCGTCCACCGGGCAAGGGCCGTCCTGCCGGCGCCCGCCCGCCGCAGGGCGCGCCTGGCAAGCCGCGCTCGCGCGAGGATATCGATCTCGCCAAGGCGTATGCGATCCGTGCGCAGAAGGAAAAGGACGACCGCATCGAGGCCGAGCGCCTGAAGCAGGAAGAGGCGCGTATCCGCCGCGAGGCCAAGGCCAAGCTGGAGGTCCTGCTGGAAGGCAAGTCCCTCAACGCCGAAGCAGCCGACATCGCGCGCCACTTCCCGTACGGCGGCAAGATCAAGCGTATCTACGTCACCGCCGATCAGCTCAAGGCGCTCAATGCCGGTGAGCTCGGTGTGCTGCAGCAGAACGGCCGGTACGTGCTGGTCACTGCCGCCGTGCTGGCCGAGGCCGAAGCGGTGTTCGCACCGTCGGTGGCGCTGAAGGTCGATCCGGATGCACCGGCTGGCGAAGATCCGTACGCCGATCCGCAGTACCAGGTGCCGGACGACCTGGTCTGGTAAGCCGACGCCACCATTGTTGAATGCACTGGGCGCCGGCAGGCGCCCGTTGCATGTCAGGAGCAGGGCCATGCAGGAACGCAGTCCCGGGTATTTCCCGCACATCGATGGCCTGCGTGCGATCGCAGTGCTGGCGGTCATCCTCTACCACCTCAAGGCCAGCTGGTTGCCCGGCGGCTTCACCGGCGTGGACGTGTTTTTCGTCATCTCCGGCTTCGTGGTCAGTGCCTCGGTGGATCGCCTGCCGGCGGTGGGCGGCTGGGCCGGGCTGGCCCGTTTCTATGCGCGCCGCATGCGCCGCATCGCCCCGGCGCTGGTGGTCTGCCTGCTGTTCACCGCGATGCTCAGTGCGCTGCTGATTCCCGAATCGTGGCTCAGCGAAACCAGCGACAAGACCGGGCGCATGGCCTTCGTCGGGCTGAGCAACTGGGTGCTGGCCAGTACCGGCAACGATTACTTCTCACCGCGCACCGAATTCAACCCGTACACGCACACCTGGTCGTTGGGCGTGGAAGAGCAGTTCTACCTGCTGTTCCCGCTGTTGTTCCTGGCCTGGGCCAAAGGCCCACGCGGGCGCTGGGTATCGCTGGGGCTGTTCGGCGTGGCGGTCGCGGCATCGCTGGGGTATGCGGTGTTCCGTGCGCGCCAGGGCGGCCATGAGATCGATGCGTTCTATCTGACCACCACGCGGTTCTGGCAGCTGGGCGCTGGCGTGCTGCTGTTCCAGGTGTTGTCGCTCAGCGGCCGGTTCACGCCGCTGACGGCATCGCCGCGCGGCATCAGCTGGCGCTCGCCGCTGTTGCTGCTCAGCGTTGGCGCACTGGGGTATGGGCTGTGGTCCGCGCGTCCGGGCCATTCGCCCTGGATCGACGGGCTTTGGCCGGTGCTGGGCACGCTGGGCCTGCTTGGTCTGCTGCAGCGCGCGCCAGGGGGCTGGATCGGCCGCGCGCTGGCGACCACGCCGATGGTGACGATCGGCCGCCTGTCCTATTCGCTGTACCTGTGGCACTGGCCGGTCTTCGTGCTGTTCCGCTGGACGGTGGGCCTTGAGACCGTGGCCACCGGCGCGGCCGCGCTGCTGTGCGTGGCGCTGCTGTCCTGGCTGTCCTGGCGCTGGGTGGAACAGCCCCTGCGGCATGGCGGACGCTGGCGCATCAGCAATGCACGCTGGGTCGCGGTCGGGGTGGCCGTGCTGGTGCTTGGCGCCGGGCTGCAGACGGCACTGGTCAAGACCCAGCAGTACACCTCGCTCAGCGTGGTCAGCCGCGCTCCGCTGGACTGGTATCCCTATGCCAAGGGGCTCAAGAAGGAAATCCCGGACTGCCGCGTGCGGGTCAGCAACGTGCCGGTGCAGGGCGGGCAGGCACGCCTGTACGAGCGCGGCCAGTGCCCGGGACGCGCCGCCTCCACGCGCCAGCTGTTCGTGGCCGGTGATTCGCATGCGCTGGCCTACCACGAGATGTTGCAGCGCCTGGCCGTGCTGGATGGCGCAACGATCCGGCTGTACGGCAGCGGTGGCTGCGCGCTGGTCGGGTTGCGTGCCTGGCAGGGCCCCAATCCGGCGTGTGATGCGTATGTGCGCAACGTGCTGGAGGATATCCAGGCCCGTGCGCAGCCGGGCGATGCGGTGTTGCTGGCCGGGCTGAGGCTGCCGCGTCTGTCCGAGCAGTACACCGTGTTCGATATCGCGCAGGTGCGTGCCGAACATCTGAGCGAGGCGGCCGATGCCGGTCGCCGGGCCGAGGTCGCGTCCTGGATTGCTCAGCTCACCCCGCTGGCCGAGCGCGGCGTGTACATCGTGCTGGAAGCGCCCAAGCCGGTACTGCCCGCGCCGCCGTACCGCTGCTCGGATGTGTTCAACCGGCACAACCCGATCTGCGTCAATGGCATGACTTTGCCGCGCAGCGAGATCGAGCAGCTGCGTGCGCCGGTGCTGGCCGGCCTGCAGCAGGTGGCGGATGCGCTGCCGGGGGCGTCGATCTGGGATCCGATGCCGCTGCTGTGCCCCGGCGAGCAGTGCCTGCCGACCCGCGAGGGCAAGCCGCTGTTCTTCGATGGCGATCATCTCAGCGGCTATGGCAATCGTCTGCTGCTGCCTGATTTCCAGGCCCAGCTGAAGCGCCTGGAGGCGACGGCGCCGGCCGCCGCCCCCTGAATCCCATCGCCCGCGATCAGTCGCGGGCAGCCGTGCCTGCTTCGGCCTCGATCGGGCCGGCGACCTGCTGGCCCGCCTGCCAGACCGCATCGATCCGGCGGCTGTTGCGGATGTCCTGAAGCGGGTTGGCCCCCAGAACCAGCAGATCCGCACGGCGACCGACCGCGATCCGACCGCGATCGTCCAGGCCAAGCAGGCGTGCGGCGTCGGCGGTGGCTACCTGCAACGCCTGCGCCGGGGTGAAACCGGCCTGCGTCATCAGCTCCAGCTCGCGATGCTCGGCGACGCCGATCACGCGCTGCGGCATCGCGCCGGCATCGGTACCGAAGCCGATGTTCACGCCGGCCTCGTGCAGCGTTCTCAGGTTACGCAGGTTCATGGCCACCGCTGCGCGTGCCTTGGGGATGCCATCGCCCGCCAGCTGCGCCTTCTGCCACTGTGGTTGCTGCCAGCGCTCACGCACGGCTGCCGGCAGGGCGTTGGCCACGAACGGCTGCTGCAGCCACTGCGGGTTCTCTGCGTACAGATAATTCGCCTCGTCGATGTTGACCGTCGGGATGTACCACACGCCCTTGTCGCGCATCGCGCTGACCAGCGCCGGGGCGACCGGCGTATCGCGGATGCCGTGCGCGATGATGTCCACGCCGGCCTCGACCAGATCCGCTGCCGGCGCCTGGTCGTGGATGTGGGCGGCCACCTTGAGCTGGTGCTGGTGCGCCTCATCGATCGCCGCGCGGTAGATCGGCGGCGCCATCATCGGGAAGCGGCCACCGAGGTCGTCCACCCACAGCTTGATCACGTCCACCCCGGCCTGCTGCTGCGCGCGGACCGCGGCGCGGGCCTGATCGGGCGTGGTCGGGCGTGCCACGGGGTCGTGCTCGAGCCCCATCGTTTTGGCCGGCGGGGCGCCTGCGGCCGCGCCGATGCCGCCACCGGCGCCGTATAGCTGCGCACCGAGCGTGGGTTGGTCACGGACTTCGGCGCGGATCGTGGTGAACGCAGCGCCGTTCATGCCCAGCGCGGTCACCGTGGTGATGCCGTAGCGCTGGAACTGCTGCAGGTCGCGGAGCACGTGATCGCGGGTGTAGAAGCGGTCGCCATGCTCCAGGCCGTCGGTATTGCCGACGTGGATGTGGTTGCTGACCAGGCCGGGCAGGATCACCTTGCCCTGGTAGTCGATGCGCTTGGCACCCTTGGCCAGTGCGGGCGGTGGTGGGCCGATGTGCGCGATGCGCTCATCGCGCAGGGTCAGCGTGGTGATGCCCAGGTCGCGTTCGCCATCGAACACGCGGGCGTTGTCGAGAATGATCGGGGGGGCTGCGTTCGCGGTGGCACAGGCCGCCACGAGGGCGGTGAACAGGGTCGGCAGGCGAAGGGAACGTCGCATGGGGACTCCGGGGTTGGGGAATCCCGAGCGTACCGGCACCAACGTGACGGCAGGGCCACGCACGGCGTGGCGCTACACGGCCCCGGGCTTCCGGCGGGCGGCCCGCAACAGCGGCAGGCTGATCGCGAAGAAGCACAGCAGGGCGCCGGCCAGCGCGAATCCGCTGGCCGCCAGAAATGCGGTGCGGCCCTGATCGATCGGCCACAGCTGGCCCGCGATCAACGCACCGAGCACACCGCCCACACCCGAGGAGAAGCCGTACAACACGCCCTGGCCGTGCCCATTGAGGCGGCCGGGGAAGTAGGTGGCCAGCATCTGCATCGCAGCGGCGAAGAAGGCCGCAAAGCCCAGTGCATGCGCGGTCTGGGCGACCAGCATCACCGGCAGGTTCTGCGGGAACAGTGCGGTGATCGCCCAGCGCACGGTGGAGCTGAGCAGGGCGATCAGCAGCATCCAGCTGGCGTCATAGCGGCGGAAGAAGCGGCCGATGGTGAAGAACACGCCGACTTCGAACACCACCCCGACCGTCCACAACACGCCCAGCGTGGACGTCGCGTAGCCGTGGTGGTCCATGTAGACCGAGAAGAACGTGTAGTACGGGCCGAACGACAGCTGCTCCATGAAGGCGGCCAGGAAGAACGCCAGTACCTGCGGCTTGCGCACGATCTGCCAGAAACCAGTGGCATCGCCGTCGCTGCGCTGCAGGTTGCGCGCATAGCGGTTGGCGAAGCCCGAGGCCGTAAGCAGGCCGAACAGCGGCAGCATCAGCCACGGCAGCAGGTGTGCATTGCCGGCGCCGCCGTCACCTTCGATGATCCAGCCAAACAGCATCACCACCACGATGAAACCCAGCGAGCCCCACACCCGGATCAGTCCGTAGCGGTGGCTGTCGCTGCCCAGGTGGGTCAGCGTGATCGATTCGAACTGCGGCATCACTGCGTTGTAGAAGAAGCAGAACGCGATCATCGCCGGGTACAGCCAGGGCTGCGGCAACGGCAGCAGGAAGGCGCAGAACGTCAGCAGCGTGAGCACACAGCCCAGCCGCAGCCAGAAGATCGGGCGCGGCGAGGCGGCGGCAATGGAGGTCCACGTGGTCGGCGCGACGATACGGGTGGCATACCACAGCCCCATCATCACGCTGATCGCGGTGACGCTCATGCCGCGCGAGGTCAGGAACAGCGACCAGTAGGGCGTGAACGCGCCGAGGGCGGCGTAGTAGAACAGGTAGAACGACGAGAGGCGGACGGCCGGGACGGCGTCGCGGGGGAGGGCGGTCATGCAGGGTCTCGGAGGGCGCGCACCCGCCAACAGTGGGTGCCTACCCGTGCATTATGCCGGTAGCACCCGACCGTGGGTCGGGTGACGCGGTCATTCCGGATCGTAATCCAGGTTGGAGGCCAGCCAGCGTTCGGCCTGCACGCGGTCCACGCCCTTGCGCTTGGCATAGTCCACCACCTGCTCGCGCGAGACCCGGCCGACCACGAAATACTGGCTCTGCGGGTGGCTGAAGTAGTAGCCCGATACCGCCGCGGTGGGCAGCATCGCAAAGCTCTCGGTCAGCTGCATGTCCGCAGTGCGCTCGGCATCGAGCAAGTGGAACAGCGTGGCCTTCTCGCTGTGCTCCGGGCAGGCCGGATAGCCCGGGGCAGGGCGGATGCCGGTGTACTTCTCGGCGATCAGCGACTCATTGTCCAGCTGCTCATCGGGCTGGTAGCCCCAGTAATCCATGCGTACGTGCTGGTGCAGGCGCTCGGCCAACGCTTCGGCCAGGCGGTCGGCCAGCGCCTTGAGCAGGATCGCGTTGTAATCGTCGTGATCGGCCTCGAAGCGGGCCACGTGCGGGTCGATGCCGATGCCGGCGGTGACCGCGAACGCGCCGATCCAATCCTGCTTGCCGCTGTCGGCCGGGGCGATGAAATCGGCCAGGCAGAAATCCGGGCGTTCGACCGGCTTGTCCACCTGCTGGCGCAGGAAGTGCAGCACCGCCGGGCCGTTGTCCGTGCGCAGGTGCACGTCATCGCCGACGCTGTTGGCTGGCCACAGGCCAAACACGGCCTTGGCGGTCAGCCACTTTCCCTCGACGATGCGGGTGAGCATCGCGCGGGCGTCCTGGTACAGATCGGTGGCCTGCGGGCCGACGATCTCATCGGTCAGGATCGCCGGGAACTTGCCGGCCAGTTCCCAGGCCTGGAAGAACGGGGTCCAGTCGATCACCTCGACCAGGTCGGCCAGTGGGTAATCGTCGAGCACATGCAGGCCCGGCCTGCGCGGCGTCGGCGGCGTGTAGTTCGCCCAGTCGCCCACGAAGCGCTGGGCGCGTGCCTTGGCCAGGGGCACCAGGCGCTTGGCATCGCCACGGTTGCGGTGGCGCTGGCGGATGTCGGCGTAGTCGGCCTCATTGGCGGCCACGAAGGCATCGCGCAGCTCGCGCGAGATCAGCGACTGCGCGACGCCCACCGCGCGCGAGGCATCCTTCACCCACACCGTGGGCGCCTTGTAATGCGGGTCGATCTTCAGCGCCGTGTGCGCACGCGAGGTGGTGGCGCCGCCGATCATCAGCGGCATCGTGAAGCCCTGCCGCCCCATCTCGCGGGCGACGTGGCTCATCTCTTCCAGCGAGGGGGTGATCAGCCCGGACAGGCCGATGATGTCCGCGTTTTCAGCACGCGCGGCGTCGAGGATCTTCTGCGCCGGCACCATCACGCCCAGATCGACCACATCGAAGTTGTTGCAGGCCAGGACCACGCCAACGATGTTCTTGCCGATGTCGTGCACGTCGCCCTTGACCGTGGCCATGATGATCTTGCCGTTGCTCTTGGCGGTGTCGCCACTGCGCGCCTTCTCGGCCTCGATGTAGGGCAGCAGGTAGGCCACCGCCTTTTTCATCACGCGTGCGGACTTGACCACCTGCGGCAGGAACATCTTGCCGGCGCCGAACAGGTCACCGACGATGTTCATGCCGTCCATCAGCGGCCCCTCGATCACATCCAGCGGCCGCGTCGAGCGCGCACGCGCTTCTTCGGTGTCCTGCTCGACCCAGGCGTCCATGCCGTGTACGAGCGCATGCGCAAGGCGGTCGTTGACCGGCTTCTCGCGCCAGGCCAGATCTTCGCCGCGCACTTCGCCTTTCTTGCCCTTGTAGCGCTCGGCGATCTCCAGCAAGCGCTCGGTGCCGTCGCGACGGCGGTTGAGGATCACATCCTCCACGCGCTCGCGCAGTTCCGGGTCCAGGTCATCGTAGATCGGCATCGCGCCGGCATTGACGATGCCCATGTCCATGCCCGCGCCAATGGCATGGAACAGGAACACGGAGTGGATCGCCTGGCGTACGGTTTCATTGCCGCGGAAGGAGAAGGACACATTGGAGACACCGCCGGAGACATGGCATTGCGGCAGGATGCGCTTGATGATGCGGGTGGCTTCGATGAAGTCGACCGCGTAGTTGTCGTGTTCCTCGATACCGGTGGCAACGGCGAAGATGTTCGGGTCGAAGATGATGTCCTGCGGCGGGAAGCCGACCTGTTCGGTCAGGATCCGGTAGGCGCGGGTGCAGATCTCGACCTTGCGCGCGCAGGTATCGGCCTGGCCGTCCTCATCGAAGGCCATCACCACCGCGGCCGCGCCGTAGCGCAGTACCTTGCGCGCCTGCTCGATGAACTGCGCTTCGCCTTCCTTGAGCGAGATCGAGTTGACCACGCTCTTGCCCTGCAGGCACTTCAGCCCGGCCTCGATCACGCTCCACTTGGACGAATCGACCATCACCGGAATGCGCGCGATGTCCGGCTCGGACATGATCAGATTCAGATAGCGCGTCATCGCCTTTTCGGAATCGATCAGGCCCTCGTCCATGTTCACATCGAGGATCTGCGCGCCATTGGCGACCTGCTGGCGCGCCACTTCCACCGCCTCCTCGTAACGCTCTTCCTTCACCAGCTTGCGGAACTGCGCACTGCCGGTGACGTTGGTGCGCTCGCCGATGTTGACGAACAGCAGGTCCGGGGTGATGACCAGCGGCTCGAGACCGGACAGGCGGGTGTGGCGGGAAGACGTCATGGGCAGGCTGGCACGGGCTGGCGGAGGAAGGTCAACGACAACGGGAACGGGGAGCAGGTGCGGTCATGCCGCGTCTTCCAGCGGTGGTGCGGGCAGGCGGCGCGGCGGCAGATCGGCTACCGCCTCGGCGATGGCACGGATGTGCGCCGGGGTAGTGCCGCAGCAGCCGCCCACCAGGTTGAGCAGGCCGGCGCTGGCGAATTCGCGCAGCGTGGTCGCCATTTCTTCCGGGGTTTCGTCGTACTCGCCGAAGGCATTGGGCAGGCCCGCATTCGGGTGTGCACTGACCAGGCACTCGGCCACGGTGGACAGGGTTTCCAGGTGGGGCCGCATGTCGCTGGCACCGAGCGCGCAGTTCAGCCCGATCGACAGCGGCCGGCCGTGCGCGACCGAGGCGTAGAACGCCTCTGCCGTCTGCCCGGACAACGTGCGCCCGGACGCATCGGTGATGGTGCCGGAGATCATCACCGGCAGCCGACCACCGCGGGCGTCGAACACTTCTTCGATGGCGAACAGCGCGGCCTTGGCGTTGAGCGTATCGAAGATGGTTTCCACCATCAGGGTGTCGGCACCGCCGTCGATCAGCCCATCGATGGCCTCGCGGTAGGTCTCGCGCAGCGCATCGAAGCTGGTATTGCGGAAACCCGGATCGTTCACGTCCGGGCTGATCGACGCGGTGCGGCTGGTGGGGCCGAGCACCCCGATCACGAAGCGCGGCTTGCCCGGCGTGGTCGCCGCGACCGCATCGCAGCAGGAACGCGCCACGGCGGCACCGGCTTTGTTGAGCTCGTAGACCAGGTGCTCAAGGTGGTAGTCGGCCTGGCTGACCGAGGTCGCGTTGAAGGTGTTGGTCTCGACCAGATCGGCACCGGCCTCCAGATAGGCGGTGTGGATGCCGCCGATGACCTCCGGGCGGGTCAACAACAGCAGGTCGTTGTTGCCCTTGAGGTCATGGCCCTGTGGGGCCTCGCCGGGTGCGGCATGGTCGCAGCCGGGACCGTGGTGATGGTCGTACCCCCCGGCGAAACGCTCGCCGCGGTAGTCGTCCTCCTGCAGCCCGTGCCGCTGGATCATCGTGCCCATGGCGCCATCGATGATCAGGATGCGCTGGGCCAGCGCCGTTTCCAGCGCATGCACGCGGTCGGGGTGGAGCCAGGGCAGGGATGACATGGGCAGACCTCAGGGCTTGCTGGCAATCAGCGAAATGACTTCGAAATGCGGCGGGCGCTTCTCGCGGGTCACGGTTTCCAGGCTGGAGACGACCAGGCCGGCCTTCTCCACGAACTTGCGCAGTTCCTTGTCGCTGAAACCAAGGTTGACGTGGCCATACGCGTCCACGGCCGCACGGTGTTCGTGACGGGCCAGGCTGCACAGCAGCAGGCGACCGCCCGGGCGCAGCACGCGCGCGCCCTCGGCGACGGCCTGGGCCGGCTTGGCCGCGTAGGTCAGTGCGTGCATCAGCACCACCAGATCGAAGCTCTGGTCGGGGAAGGGCAGGGCGTGCATGTCGCCTTCGCGCACTTCCACGTTGGTCAGCCGGCGCAGGCGCTCGCTGGCGGCGGCGACCACGCGCGCGCTGGTGTCGATGCAGACATAGCGCTTGGCATGCGGGGCGACCAGTTCGGCCAATACGCCGTCACCGGAGGCGATATCAAGCACGTCACCGGTTTCCAGCAGCGGCAGCGCGGTGCGCGCCAGCGCCTCCCAGGTGCGGCCGGGGGAGTAATGGCGTTCCATGTCGCCGGCGACGCTGTCGGCCCAGTTCTGGTCGGCGGCGCGGCTGGCCATCACCGCGGCGACGCGTTCAGCATCCTGGCGCAGCAGCGGATCGTCGCTGCCGGTGCTCAGGGCATGCCACAATGCGCGCTGCGCCGGATCCAGCGCGGCGTCATCGAAGCGGTAATACGCCGAGACGCCCGAGCGACGGTCGCGGACCAGGCCGGCTTCCTTGAGCCGGGCCAGATGGGTGGACACCCGCGGCTGGGCCAGCGTGGTGATGGCCGACAGCTCGGCCACGGTGAGTTCTTCCTGTTCCAGCAGCGCCAGCAGGCGCACCCGGGTGGCGTCGGCGAACACTTTCAGCCGGACGGACCAGTCCTCGAGATCCATAAATATCTACCTATCGCGATATAGAGATATTTTCGTCCTTTGGCGGCGGTGCGGTCAAGTCAGGCGTCCTCTCCCCGCCCCCCGGTACAATCGCCCGACCGGGCCGCGCGCACTGCGGCCCCTTTCACTCTGTACCCGGGAGGGTGTTGTGGATTTCAGCTTTACCGAAGAGCAGTTGATGCTGCAGGACGTTGCGCGCCGTATCGCGCAGGAAAAAATCGCGCCCAGCGCCGAACACCACGATCGTACCGGCGAGTTCCCGCTGGAGAACATCCGCCTGCTGGGCGAGAACGGTCTGATGGGCATCGAAGTGCCTGAAGAATACGGCGGTGCGGGCATGGATCCGATCGCCTACGTCCTGGCGATGGTGGAGGTCGCCGCCGGAGACGCTGCGCATTCGACGATCATGTCGGTCAACAATTCGCTGTTCTGCAACGGCATCCTGACCCATGGCAGTGAAGCGCAGAAGCAGAAGTACGTGCGCGCCATCGCCGAGGGCGAGGCCATCGGCGCGTTCGCGCTGACCGAGCCGCAGTCCGGGTCGGATGCGACGGCGATGCGCTGCCGGGCGGTCAAGCAGGCCGATGGCACTTACGTGATCAACGGCAAGAAAAGCTGGATCACCTCCGGCCCGGTCGCCAAGTACATCGTGCTGTTTGCGATGACCGATCCGGACCAGGGCGCGCGTGGCATCACCGCGTTCATGATCGACACCGACAAGGCCGGCTTCCACCGCGGCAAGACCGAGCCGAAGCTGGGCATCCGTGCCTCGGCCACCTGCGAAATCGAGTTCCAGGATTACGTGGCGGCCGCCGAGGATGTCGTGGGCAAGGAAGGCGAGGGCTTCAAGATCGCCATGGGCGTGCTCGACGCTGGCCGCATCGGCATCGCCTCGCAGGCGATCGGCATCGCGCGCGCCGCGTATGAAGCGACGATCGAATACGTGAAGGACCGCAAGGCCTTCGGCGCGGCGATCGGCACCTTCCAGATGACCCAGGCCAAGATCGCCGACATGAAATGCAAGCTGGACGCAGCCCTGCTGCTGACGCTGCGTGCGGCATGGGTGAAGGGCCAGGGCAAGCGTTTCAGCAATGAAGCGGCGATCGCCAAGCTGACCGCCTCCGAAGCGGCCATGTGGATCACCCACCAGGCGGTGCAGATCCACGGCGGCATGGGCTACTCCAAGGAAATGCCGCTGGAGCGTTACTTCCGTGATGCCAAGATCACCGAGATCTACGAGGGCACCTCGGAGATCCAGCGGTTGGTGATTGCGCGCAACGAGACGGGATTGCGTTGATGTAGCGCGGCCACGACCCATGGTCGTGGCCCGCTGGCGGCCGCCTTCGCCTCGCGGCCGCCAGCCGGGTAGGTGCCGACCGTTGGTCGGCCAGCGGTAGTGCAGAATGTGCGGTTCCGTTCTGCAGGAGATTCCATGGTGATCTATCGAGGCGCAGGGTTCCTGACGCTGTTCACGCCCATCGCGGCCCTGCTGCTGTTGATGTGGCTGTGGCCGGATCCGAGCGTCGACCACGGCAATACGTCGCTGCGGCAGCTGTTGTTCGGTTTCGCCATCGGGGCGTTCATCAATGTGCTGCTGGGGACATTTCTCAATCACGGTGCGCGTGCGCCCGGCGAGCCTGCCCGTCACCATTTCTTCTACATGCCGATGCAGTGGCCGTCGCTGGCGATCGTGGTCGTCTGCGCGGTATGGGGCGCCATCCGCGTGAATTGATCGCCGGCAGCTGCTCGCCAGGTAGTGCCGGCCGCTGGCCGGCAACCAGGCGGCCCTTCCCGGGCATCCGGAGGAGCCGGCCAGCGGCCGGCACTACCGGGATCGCTTCCGGTCAGCCACACATGGTGTGACCCGTCATGCATCACACACAAAAAAGCCCCGGCTCGCGCCGGGGCTTTTTCGTTTCAGCGTGACCACCCACGGTGGTCACCTGCGGTGGGGCAACCGGGGCTGCCCCTGTCCATCAACGATCCGGACGGTGCGCCGTGTTGGCTTCGCCCTGGCGTTCCAGGAACTCCTTGGACGGTTCGTCCAGCTTGTCGCCCAGCATGCGGCGGACCACGACGAAGAACACCGGGATCATCAGCAGACCCAGGAAGGTGGCGAAGACCATGCCGCCGATCACGCCGGTACCGATCGCGTGACGTGCGTTGGCGCCGGCACCGGTGGAGATCGCCATCGGCACCACGCCCATGATGAAGGCAAAGGAGGTCATCAGGATCGGGCGGAAACGCAGGCGGGAGGCTTCGATGGTCGCCTCGCGCAGGTTCTTGCCCGCAGCCCGCTGCTCCACCGCGAACTCCACGATCAGGATCGCGTTCTTCGCGGCCAGGCCGATCACGGTGATCAGGCCGATCTTGAAGTACAGATCGTTCGGCAGGCCACGTGCGAGCGAGAAGGCCAGCGCGCCTAGGACACCCAGTGGCACCACCAGCAGCACCGCCACCGGGATCGACCAGCTTTCATACAGCGCGGCCAGGCAGAGGAACACCACCACGATGGACAGCACCAGCAGCAGGGTCGCGGCGTTGCCGGCCAGGATTTCCTGGTAGGACATGCCCGACCAGTCGTAGCCGAAGCCGGCCGGCAGGTCGTCGTTGACGATCCGTTCCATCGCCTGCATCGCCTCGCCCGAGCTGCGGCCTTCCGCCTGCGAACCGACGATGTTGACCGCCGAGTAACCGTTGTAGCGGCTCAGCGACGGCGGGGCGGACACCCACTCGGACTTCACCACGGTGCTCAGCGGAATCATCGCCTGCGTACCGTCGGCGTTGGTCTGCAGCGTGCTGGGCGTGTAGAAGCTGTTCAACGACTCCGCACCGGTGCGGTACGGACCGTCGGCCTGCAGGGTCACGCGCTTGATGCGGCCTTCATAGAAGAAGTCGTTGACGTACACCGGGGCCAGCATCAGCTGGATGGTGCTGTACACGTCCGACACCGACAGCCCCATGGTCTGCGCCTGCACGCGGTCCACGTGCAACTGCAACTGCGGGGCGTTTTCCAGGCCGTTCGGGCGCACGCCGGTCAGCAGGTCGCTTTCCTGCGCCGCCTTGCCGAGCAGGATGTTGCGGGCCTGCGTCAACTGCTCATAGCCCACGCCGCCACGGTCCTGCAGCCACATGTCGAAGCCGCCGAACTGGCCCAGGCCCTGCACGGTCGGCAGGTTGACCACGAAGATCTGCGCTTCCTTGATGCCGAAGAACGCGCCGTTCATGTTGTTGATGAACTCGGGCACGGTGATGTCGCGGTCCGCCCAGGGCTTGAGGCGGATGAAGCCCATGCCCACGTTCTCACCGGAACCGACGAAGCTGAAACCGGCCACCTGCAGCATGCCTTCGAAGCCATCCTGCTTTTCCAGGATGCCGCGCATCTGGGCGAAGGCGTGGTTGGTCTGCGACTTGGTCGAGCCCGGCGGCAGCTGCACGATCGCCAGCGCATAGCCCTGGTCTTCTTCGGGCAGGAAGCTGCCCGGCATGCGCGTGAACAGGAAGCCGCACAGCACGGTCAGCACCACGAACAGGATCATCCAGCGCGGGGCATGCTTCACCGCCGAGGTGATGTGGCCCACGTAGGTGTTGCTGACCTTGTCGTAGTACTTGTTGAACGTGCGGTAGACGATGTTCGGGTTGTCGTTGTGCGTCGGCTTGAGGAACGTCGCGCACAGCGCCGGGGTGAAGCCCAGCGCCAGGAACGCCGAGAAGGCCATCGCGATGGCGATCGTCAGCGCGAACTGCTTGTAGATCTCGCCGGCGGCGCCGCCCTGCAGGGCCGACGGAATGAACACCGCCGCCAGCACCACGGTAATGGCGACCACCGCACCGGTGATCTGGGTCATGGCCTTCTGGGTGGCGGCCTTGGGCGGCAGCTTCTCCTCGGTCATGATGCGTTCGACGTTCTCGATCACCACGATCGCGTCATCGACCACGATGCCGATCGCCAGCACCATCGCAAACAGCGTCAGCTGGTTGATGGTGAAGCCGATGATGCTCATGCCCAGGAACGTGCCCAGCAGCGCGACCGGGATGACCAGGGTCGGGATCAGCGTGGCGCGGAAGTTCTGCAGGAAGATCAGCATCACCAGGAAGACCAGCGCGACCGCTTCGATCAGGGTCTTGACCACTTCCTCGATCGAGATCTTCACGAAGGTGGTGCTGTCGTACGGCGAGAACCAGCTGACACCGGCCGGGAAGCTCGGGGCCAGTTCGTCCATCTTGGCGGTGACCGCGTTGGCCACGTTCAGTGCGTTGGCGCCCGGCAGCAGCTGGATCGCGAAGGCACCGGTCGGCTTGCCGTTGTACTGGGTATCAAAGCCGTAGTTGTTCGCACCGAAGGCGATCCGGGCGATGTCCTTGAGCAGCACGCGCGAACCATCGGTGTTGGCGCGCAGGATGATGTTCTCGAACTCTTCCGGCGAGCTGAAGCGGCCTTCGGCCGAGACCGTCGCGGTGAAGTAGTGGCCTTCAGGCGAGGGATCCGAGCCCAGCGAACCGGCTGCGAACTGTACGTTCTGGTCCTTGATCGCGGCCAGCACCTGGGTGGCCGACAGGCCGTAACCCTGCATCTTTTCCGGGTTGAGCCAGATGTTCATGGCGTACTCGGAGCCGAACTGCTGGGTGCTGCCCACGCCCGGGATACGCGAGATCTGGTCGAGCACGCGCGAACCGACGATGTCGTTCAAGGCATCGCGGTCGATCGAGGCGCTGTCGGACTGCAGGGCCACCACCATCAGGAAGCCGGCGTTGGCCTTGGCCACCACCACGCCCTGCTGGGTCACCTCGGTCGGCAGGCGAGGGGTCGCCAGCGACACCTTGTTCTGCACCTGGACCTGGGCGATGTCGGCATCGGTGCCGGTTTCGAAGGTCAAGGTGATGGTGACGCGGCCGTTGGAGGCCGAGGAGGAGCTGAAGTACAGCAGGTGATCGATGCCGGTCAGCTGCTGCTCGATCACCTGGGTGACCGACTTTTCGGCGGTGTCGGCGCTGGCGCCGGGGTAGGTGGCGCTCACCGTCACCTGGGGCGGTGCGATGCTCGGGTAGGACTCCACGCCCAGACCCAGGATCGAGATCACGCCCGCAAGCGAGATCAGGATCGCGACCACCCAGGCGAATACCGGGTGTTCAATGAAAAATTTAGGCATGACGGAGGATTCCCGTTATTGCTTGTTCGGTTCGGCAGCCGGAGCGGCGTCGGACTTCGTGGCGGCGGCATCGGCCGGGGCGGCAGCGGCGTCAGGCTGGGCGGCATCGGCCGGAGCGGCACCCGCCGGAGCAGCACCCGCCGGAGCCTGGCCATTGCCGTTGCCGGCGGCCGGGTTCCACGGGGCGGCCTTGGCCGGGGCGCCTTCCTTGACCTTCTGCACGCCGGCCACGATCACCTGGTCGCCGGCATCCAGGCCACCGCTGACCAGCCAGTTGCTGCCCTGCTGGCCTTCGCTCTTCACGTTCTTGCGGATGACCTTGCCATCCTTGCCGACCACCAGCACGTAGCCGCCGGTGGTGTCGCGCTGCAGCGCCTGCAGCGGCACCAGGTAGGCGTTGTTGCGCTCACCCAGGGTCGCCTGGAAGCTGACGAAGGCGCCCGGCAGCAGGATCTGCTGCGGGTTGGGCAGCACCGCGCGCAGCGAGACCGCGCCGGTGGCCGGGTCGACCGTGGTCGAGGAGAAGTCCAGCGTGCCCGGCTGGTCGTAGACGGTGCCGTCGGCCAGCTTCACCTGCACGGTGGACTTGCCGTCCCCGCTCAGGGCCAGTGCGCCCTTGGCCTGGGCCGCGCGCATCTGGGTCAGCTCATCCACGCTCATGGAGAAGTTCACGTACAGCGGGTCGAGCTGGTCCACGGTGGTCAGCAGGGTGACATCGCCCTGACCGACCAGTGCGCCTTCGGTGACCTGCTGCTTGCCGGCGCGGCCGCTGATCGGCGAACGCACTTCGGCATAGCCGAGGTTGATCTTCGCGCTGGCCAGCGAGGCCTGGGCCTGCTGCACCGCCGCGGCGGCGGTACGCTCGGTCGCTTCGGCCGCGTCCAGATCGGACTTGGAGACATAGGCCTGCGGGGCCAGCGAGCGGGCGCGGTTGGCCGCGGCCTTGGCGTTCGCGGCGGTGGCCTGGGCCGAGGTCAGCTCGGCCTGCGCGGCGTTGAGCGCGGCGCGCAGCGGTGCCGGATCGATCAGGAACAGCACCTGGCCTTCCTTCACATCCGAGCCTTCCTGGTAGACGCGCTTGAGCAGCACGCCCGGCACACGGGCCCGGACATCGGCACTGCGGTACGGCGACAGACGGCCGACCAGCTCACGCTGCAGGGGCAGGGTCTGGGGCTTGGCCTCGATCACGCCCACTTCCGGCGGCGGCGGGGCCTGCTGCTCTTCCTTCTTGCAGGCGGTCAACGCAAGGGCGACTGCGCACGTCAGGGCAAGGGTGCGGAGTGGGGCGATCATCAGGAGAAGCTCCGGTGTTGGTTTGAATGCGAAGCCGTGGCGGCTTCGGGCGCAGCGAACGCGCGCAGGAAGCTGTCGACGGAGAATTCTGCCCAGCGGCGCCGCACGGTGGCGTCAGCGCGATGGGGGATGTGGAAGCGCTGTTTTTCGAAATCCAAGCCGGCGATCATGCTCAATAGCAGTTCAGCCATGAAGTGCGGGTCGTCATGCCTCAATTGGCCTTGCTCGGACCGGGTTGCCATCCATTCAGAAACATGAAGCGCCAGTGCCCCGGCGCCGTCCTGGTAAAGGGTGCGGGCTTCCTGGGGGAACTGGCTGGATTCTGTCGCGATCAGCCTCCGGGCCTGGACCACGTGGGGCTGATTGAAGTGATCCAGGTAATCGTTGGCGAACTGCAGCAGGCTGCCACGCAGGTCATCACCGTCCAGTGAGCGCAGCCCGGCGGTCGCGCGGCAGACATGCCGCTGCATCACCCGGCGCAGGAGTTCCTGCTTGCTTCCATAGCGGCTGTAGAGGGTCTGCTTGGAGCAGCCGGCGTGCTGGGCCACCGCGTCCATGCTCAGCTGCATTCCCTGGCTGGCCAGCAACTCGCGCACAGCATCGAACACGCGATGATCGCGCGCGTCCATCGTGCTGGCGGCGGGGTGTGGGGGAGTCACGCGGTGGACTATACCGTCCAGTTCAGAATTGTAGAAGCCTTGTCTTTCGGTGCGTTTTGATGACCAACGTCAAGTTGCAACCGAAGCGGCCGATGCTGCGACGGAGGAAGCGCCGATGCGCTGATCCGTACGTCGCCGAATTGACATCGCCGATGTAAACGGGACCCAACCCGAATCACCTTATTCCGTCCTGCAGCAAGGTATTTCTGTGCGGTAGGCCTACAATTTCATTTTCCCAACTGAGCAACACGCACCGCTCCGTCATGAAACCGCAAAAACCAGCAGCCAAGACCGTGAAAAACAAATCCAAACCAGCCGATACGCAGACTGTTTCGCCAGTGGGCTTCTCGCTGGAGCCGGTGTACACGGCCTTGCGCAAGCGCTACCCGTCGGCCGGGCAGGCCGAGGCAGTGGCTTTTGCCGCCGACTTCTACAAGCGCATGGAGGCGGACGAGTTCCCGCACCACAGCGCCGAGGAGTGGGCCGCACTGGCAGCGGACACGCTGGAATTCGCGCGTGTGCGCAAGCCCGGCAAGGCCAACGTCCGCGTGTTCAACCCGACGCTGAAGGGCAACGGGTGGGAGTCGCCGCATACGGTGCTGCAGATCGTCAATGACGACATGCCGTTCCTGGTCGACACCGTCACGATGTCGCTGGCCGAACACGGCGTTGGCGTGCACGTGCTGGGTCACCCGGTGATCCGCTTCGCGCGTGACAAGGCCGGCAAGCTGACCACGGTCAGCGACGGCACCGCCGAATCGGTGATGCTGCTGGAAATCGACCGTCAGCCGGCCGAGGCCATGGCCGACGTCGAGAAGGCGATCATCAAGGCGCTGGACGAGGTGCGTGCCATCGTCCGCGATTGGGACGCGATGCGTGCCAAGGCGCAGAGCCTGGCCGACGATCTCGGCAGCCGCCAGCTGCCGGTCGATGCCGCCTCGCGCGCCGAAGCACAGGAATTCCTGCGCTGGGCCGCCGATAATCACTTCACCTTCTTCGGTTACCGCGAGTACCGCGTCGAGAAGCAGGGCAAGGAAGATGTGCTGGCGCCATTGAACGACACCGGCCTGGGCCTGATGCGCGGGCAGGACAAGTCCGCCGCGCGCCCGGTCAAGACCCTGGCCGCGCAGGGCCTCAATGCCACCTCCGGTCTGAAGGACGCACTGATCCTGACCAAGACCAATGCCCGTTCGCGCGTGCATCGCTCCGGTTACATGGATTACATCGGCGTGCTGGAGTTCGACGCCAAGGGCAAGATCATCGGCGAGCAGCGCTTCCTGGGCCTGTTCACCTCCAGCGCCTACAACCGCCGCCCGTGGGAAATCCCGCTGGTGCGCCAGCGCCACGAATATGTGATGAGCAAGTCCGGCCTGGCGCCGAGCAGCCACAGCGGCAAGGCCCTGCGCCACATCCTGGAAACCCTGCCGCGCGAAGAACTGTTCCAGTCCAGCGAGGACGAACTGTTCCGCACCGCCATGGGCGTGCTGGGCCTGCAGGAGCGCGTGCGCAGCCGCCTGTTCCTGCGCCGTGACAAGTACAGCCGTTTCATCTCCGCGCTGGTGTACCTGCCGCGCGAACGCTTCAACACCGATGTGCGCCTGCGCATCGAAGCCATGCTCAAGGACGCCCTGCAGGGTGAGTACGTGGACAGCTCCGTGGTGCTCGGCGAATCGCCGCTGGCCCAGGTGCATCTGATCGTGCGCCCGAAGGCTGGCCAGACCCTGGAAGTGGACACCAGCGAGCTGGAGCAGAAGCTTGCCCAGGTGCTGCGCAACTGGCAGGACGATCTGCGCGAAGCGCTGGTCGCCCGTCATGGTGAAAGCGAAGGCCTGCGCATCGCCGCGCGTATCGGCAAGGCGCTGCCGGCCGGTTACATCGAAGACTCCAGCACCGAGATCGCGGCCAACGACGTCAGCCAGCTGGATGCGCTGACCGGCCCGGACGACCTGCGCCTGAGCCTGCAGGCCGTGCAGCGCGAAGGCGGTGAAGGCCTGCGCCTGAAGCTGTATCGCCAGCTGGATGACATCCCGCTGTCCGACGCGCTGCCGATGATGGAAAACATGGGCCTGCGCGTGATTGCCGAGCGTCCGTACCGCCTGACGGTCGACAACGCGCCGGTGTACGTGCAGGACTTCGAAGTCGAATCGGTGGCCGGTGCGATCGATGCACCGAGCGTCGATGAAGCCTTCGGCGAGACCTTCGCCCGCGTGTGGCATGGCGATGCCGAGAACGACGGTTTCAACCGCCTCGTGCTCGCTGCCGGCCTGCACTGGCGCCAGGTGGCGATGCTGCGCGGCTACTGCAAGTACCTGCTGCAGACCGGCGTGCCGTTCTCGCAGGCCTACGTGGAAGGCACCTTCACCCGTTACCCGCTGCTGGCCCGCCTGCTGGTGGAGCTGTTCGAAGCCCGCTTCGACCCGGCCACCGGCAACGAGAGCAAGGATGCGATCGGCGAGGGCCAGGCCCAGCTGCGCGCACACCTGACCGTGCTTGCCGGTGGTGACGAAGCCACCCTGAAAGTGCTCAAGACCGTGGTCGATGCACGCAAGGGCGACCGCACCGTGCAGATGGATGCCGCGCGCGATGCGCTGCTGAAGCTGATGGACCGCGTCTCCAGCCTGGATGAAGACCGCATCCTGCGCAGCTTCATGGGCGTGATCGATGCGACCCTGCGCACCAGCTACTACCAGACCGATGCCGAGGGCCGCCCGGGCCACGTCATCAGCTTCAAGTTCGATTCGGCGCTGGTGCCGGACCTGCCCAAGCCGCGCCCGTACCGCGAAATCTTCGTGTACGGCCCGCGCGTGGAAGGTACCCACCTGCGCTTCGGCGCGGTGGCCCGTGGTGGCCTGCGCTGGTCGGACCGTCGCGAAGACTTCCGTACCGAGGTGCTGGGCCTGGTCAAGGCGCAGATGGTCAAGA
The DNA here is from genome assembly GCF_033843685.1 of Stenotrophomonas sp. RG-453. Taxonomy (NCBI): domain Bacteria; kingdom Pseudomonadati; phylum Pseudomonadota; class Gammaproteobacteria; order Lysobacterales; family Lysobacteraceae; genus Stenotrophomonas; species Stenotrophomonas sp. RG-453. Next base: position 190,162 of record NZ_JAMYED010000004.1, on the reverse strand, counting down.
ACACCGTGATCGTGCCGGTCGGTGCGAAGGGTGGCTTCTTCGCCAAGACCCCGCCGGTGAACGGCGACCGCGATGCGATCTTCGCCAACGGCGTGGCCTGCTACAAGCTGTTCATCCAGGGCCTGCTGGACATCACCGACAACATCGTCAACAACAAGATCGTGCCGCCGGTGGATGTCGTGCGCCATGACATGGACGACCCGTACCTGGTGGTGGCCGCCGACAAGGGCACTGCGACCTTCTCCGACATCGCCAACGGCCTGGCCGTGGCGCATGGCTTCTGGATGGGCGATGCCTTCGCCTCCGGTGGCTCGGTCGGTTACGACCACAAGGGCATGGGCATCACCGCGCGCGGTGCGTGGGAGTCGGTCAAGCGCCACTTCCGTGCGCTGGGCCGTGACAGCCAGAGCCAGGACTTCACCGCGGTCGGCGTGGGCGACATGTCCGGCGACGTGTTCGGCAACGGCATGCTGCTGTCGCGCCACATCCGCCTGGTCGCCGCGTTCGATCACCGCCACATCTTCCTGGACCCGAACCCGGATGCGGCCACGACCTTCGTCGAGCGCGAGCGTCTGTTCACCGTGCCGCGTTCCAGCTGGGCCGATTACGATGCCAAGCTGATCAGCAAGGGCGGCGGCGTGTACCCGCGTACGCTGAAGTCGATCGAGATCAGCCCGCAGGTCCGTGACGTGCTGGGCCTGGACGAGGGCATCAAGTCGATGGCCCCGAACGATCTGATGAGCGCGATCCTGAAGGCGCCGGTCGATCTGCTGTGGAACGGCGGCATCGGTACCTACGTCAAGGCGGCCAGCGAGCAGCACAGCGATGTTGGCGACCGCGCCAACAACGCGCTGCGCGTCAATGGCGGCGAGCTGCGCTGCAAGGTGGTGGGCGAGGGTGGCAACCTGGGCATGACCCAGCTGGGCCGCATCGAAGCTGCCCAGGCCGGCGTGCTGCTCAACACCGACTTCATCGACAACTCGGCCGGTGTGGACACCTCCGACCACGAAGTCAACATCAAGATCCTGCTCAATGATGTGGTGCGGGCCAAGAAGTTGACCGTCGAGCAGCGCAACAAGCTGCTGGCCTCGATGACCGACGAAGTGGCCGCGCTGGTGCTGATGGACAACTACCGTCAGAACCAGGCGCTGAGCCTGATGGAACGCATGGCGGTCAAGCGCCTGGGCTCCAAGCAGCACTTCATCCGCACGCTGGAACAGCAGGGCCTGCTGGATCGCCAGATCGAGTACCTGCCCTCGGATGCGGAGCTGTCCGCGCGCAAGGCGCGTGGCCAGGGCCTGACCCGTCCGGAGCTGTCGGTGCTGTTGTCCTACTCCAAGCTGGTGGCCTTCCAGCAGCTGCTCGAGTCGGACATCCCGGAAGATCCGTACCTGTCCAAGGAACTGCAGCGTTACTTCCCCACGCCCCTGCAGAAGAAGTACGCCGACGCGATGGAGCGTCACCGCCTGAAGCGCGAAATCATCGCCACGGCCGTGACCAACCAGACCATCAACCGCATGGGCGCCACCTTCCTGATGCGCATGCAGGAAGACACCGGCCGCACCGTGGCCGAGGTCGCCAAGGCCTACACGATCAGCCGTGAAACGCTGGACGCGCGCGCCCTGTGGGCACAGATCGACGCCCTCGACGGCACGCTGCCGGAGTCGGTGCAGATCGACGCGCTGGAAGTGATCTGGAAGCTGCAGCGCTCGTTCGTGCGTTGGCTGCTGTCGCGTCCGGGCGCCATGCCGGGCATCACCGAAGCCGTCAACCGCTACCAGGCCGCGTTCAACGACATCCGCGACGCCTCGGGCGTGCTGCCGGATTCGCAGCGCCCGGCCTACGAGGCGAGCGTGCAGGAGTGGAAGGACAAGGGTCTGCCGCCGGCGTTGTCGCAGCAGCTCTCGGAACTGCAGTTCCTGGAGCCGGCGTTCGACATCATCGAGCTGGCCCGCACCCGCAAGCTCAAGCCGGTGGACGTCTCCAAGGTCCACTTCCGCCTGGGCGATGCCCTGCAGCTGCCGTGGCTGTTCGAGCAGATCGACGCGCTGGAGGTCAATGGCCGCTGGCACGCCGTGGCCCGTGGCGTACTGCGCGACGAGCTGGCCGCCCACCATCGCAACCTGGCTGCCCAGGTCCTGTCGATGAAGGGCAGCAGCGCCGAAGCCAAGGTCGCCGCCTGGATGGGCCGCGATGACAGCAGCCTGCGCTTCACCCTGGCGATGCTGGCCGAACTGGCCGAGCAGAAGACCCTGGATTACCCGACCGTTTCGGTCGCGGTGCAGCGCCTGGGCCAGCTGGCTTCGCATGGTGCGTAAGCATGGTGCGTTGGCGCATTCGCGCTGACGCCCCACGGTTTGCCTTGCAAACCGTGGGCCCCATGCAAACGATGCTTCCAGACCCCCGCGCCTTCGGCGCGCCCCCCTGACTCAGGGGGGCTCTGCTCCAGAGGGATGGGCGGGGGCCGGTAACGGCATTGCATGAGAAACACACGGCTCCGCTTCGGCGGGGCCGTTTTCGTTTCCGTCCGTGCCGGCCCGCGACCGGCACGAACGGTTATGCTCTTGCCGGCATACCCCACCCGGATTCACCGATGAGCGACACCCCCCGTATCGCCTTCATGGCCAGCTCCACCGAAGCGGCGCAGCTCGCCCTGGCACAGATGCGGGCCCGCTATGGCGACTACACGCCCGAGCAGGCCGAGGTGCTGTGCCCGTTGGGGGGGGATGGCTTCCTGCTGCAGACGCTGCATCGCTATGGTGCGCTGGAAAAGCCGGTGTTCGGCATGAAGCTGGGCACGGTGGGCTTCCTGATGAACCAGTTCCGTGATGATGATCTGCCCGCGCGCCTGGCGGCCGCGGAGCCGGCCAACCTGCGGCCGCTGGAGATGCTGGCGTTGACCGAGTCCGGCACCACCACCGGCTCGCTGGCCTACAACGACGTCTCGCTGCTGCGCCAGACCCGCCAGGCCGCGCACATCGGCATCGACCTCAATGGCCAGGAACGCGTGGCCGAGCTGATCGGCGACGGCGTGCTGGTGGCCACCCCGGCCGGCAGCACCGCCTACAACTATTCCGCGCACGGCCCGATCCTGCCGCTGGGCTCGCACACCATCGCACTGACCCCGCTGGCTCCGTACCGCCCACGCCGCTGGCGCGGTGCGATCCTCAAGGCCGACACGGAAGTGCGGTTCCGCGTGCTCGACCCGTACAAGCGCCCGGTCAGCGTCACCGCCGATTCGCACGAAACCCGCGATGTGGTGGAAGTCACCATCCGCGAATCGCGCGAGCGCCGCGTCACCATGCTGTTCGACCCGGAACACAACCTGGAAGACCGGATCCTGAGCGAGCAGTTCATGTTCTGAGGGCGCTTGGCCGTGGCGGCCATGCTCTGTGGGAGAATGGATGGCCGGCCGCTGCGGCCGCATTGGATTGCTGATTGCCATGGGCGACAACACCCCCCGTTTGCTGACCGTTGCCGTGACCTCGCGGGCCCTGTTCGATCTGGAAGAGGGCCATGCGCTGTTCGAGGCCGAAGGCGTCGATGCCTATGCCGAGTACCAGCGCAAGCACGAAGACGATGTGCTGCGCCCCGGCGTGGCCTTCCCGGTGGTGCGCAAGCTGCTGGCGCTCAACCAGGGCCAGTCACCGGAACAGCCGCGGGTGGAAGTGATCCTGCTCTCGCGCAACTCGGCCGACACCGGCCTGCGCATTTTCAATTCGATCCAGCACTACGACCTGGGCATCATCCGCGCGACCTTCACCGCAGGTGAGCCGACCTGGCCGTACGTGAAGCCGTTCGGCACCGATCTGTTCCTGTCGGCCAACCCGGAATCGGTGCGCCGCGCATTGCTGCACGGGATCGCCGCGGCCACCATCCTGCCCAAGCCGCCGGGCGAGACGATTGCCGCGGCCGAGCAGGTCGATCTGGGCCGTCCGCTGGGCCAGCTGCGCATCGCCTTCGATGGCGATGCGGTGATCTTCGGCGATGAAAGCGAGCGCATTTCGCGCGAGCAGGGCGTGGAAGCGTTCGGTCGCCACGAGCGGGAAAACGCCCGCGAGCCGCTCAGTGGTGGCCCGTTCCGCAATTTCCTCTCGGCCCTGCATACGCTGCAGGCCGTGTTCCCCTCGGGCGAGGATGCCCCGATCCGCACCGCCCTGGTGACGGCGCGCTCGGCGCCGGCGCACGAGCGCGTGATCCGCACCCTGCGCGAGTGGGGCGTGCGTCTGGACGAAGCGCTGTTCCTTGGCGGCCGCCACAAGGGGCCGTTCCTGGAAGCGTTCGGCGCGGACATCTTCTTCGATGATTCCCAGCACAACATCGACAGCGCGCTGCAGCACCAGAGCGTGGCGGCCGGGCATGTGCCGCACGGGGTCGCCAACGGCGGTTGATGCACGGCCCGGATGCACGTGGGGCCCAGGTATCCGCCAACGGTGGTGCCGATGTACCCACCAACGGTGGCGCCAATGTACCCACCAACGGTGGGTACCTACCGGATCGGCAGGACCGACGGCGCGGTGGTGTCCGGATTCAGCGGCAGGCGGATGTCCACCAGCCGCCAGCGCAGGCCCGAACGCTGCAGGATGAACACCACCGGTGCGCCCTGCGGCGTGTAGGTGGTGGCGGTAAAGCGCGACAGCGAGTCGAAATGGTGGGTCGCCCCCTTCAGCGGGCGCGCCGGCCGTGGCGCCGCGTAGGCATCGTTGCTCGGGCTGTCCAGGTCATTGCTGGCCCGCTTCCACAGGGTATGGCCCTCCAGCAGCGCGCCGATGCCGGTCGGCGTCACCAGCGCATCCACGGCGGTCGCGCTGAGCCGGTCGCCGGCCGAGAGCAGCAACGCGCCGAACAGGCTGGACTGCATGTCCGGACCGGCGCGACGGACCACGTAGTCGCTGAGCTGGGCGCGCAGGTTGGCGCGCAGCATCGGGAAATCCACGTAACGGTCGAGCCTGGCGGTATCACGCTGTTCGATCGCGCGGCTGAGGCCGTGCACGGTCACGTAGGGCCCGCTGAACACAATGCCGGCCAGCACCAGCAGCACGGTGACCAGCAACCAGAGCAGTTTCTTCATCGGGTCTGCCTTGTCGTCATGGTGCCCAGCTTGCCGCAGCGGACGTCAGCGCACGTGAAGCTCAGAATTCCAGGTCCAGCGCCGCGCACAGGTAGTCCACGAATGGCGCCAGCGTGACCAGGTCGGCCGCGATGGTCTGGCGCAGCCGCGGGCCGGTCATCGTGGCATCGTCCAGCGAACGCCAGAACACCCAGTTGCGATGCTTGAGATCGTCGATGAACTCGAAATCCGGCTCGAAACCCCGCGGGGCACGGACCAGCTTCTCGCTTTCCTCGAAATCGAACTTTTTGCGCAGCACCGGGGAATGCGCGGCCGCCTTCCAGCTGCCGGGATTGTCGACGATGAAGTGGCGCACCTTGCGCTGGGTGGCCGGCTCGGGATGCCACAGCCCCGCGCCGACGAAGCTCTCGCCTGGCTGCAGGTGGATGTAGAACGACGGGGCCGGCACCTGCTTGCGCCGCTCATGGAACAGGCGCGCGCCCTGCCAGCTCTTGTAGGGCGATTTATCGTTGGAGAAGCGCGCATCGCGGTAGATGCGGAACAACGACCCACCCACGGTGCGCGGGTCGGCGCGGAAGTGCTCGCTGACCGCGGCCAGGTCCGGCTGCAGATCGGTGATCAGGCGCAGGAACGGCTGGCGGACATGTTCTTCGTACTTTGGCTTGTGTTCGTTGAACCAGGTCTTGTCGTTGTTGCGGGCCAGGCCACGCAGGAACGTGAACGTGGCCGGGCTGAAATACGTGCTCATAGGCTGCTCTGCAGGTGGGTGCCCCAGTCGCGCAGCTGCTGCAGCAGGGCGAGCTTGCCGGCATCGTCGGCATGCTCTGCGGCCAGTGCATCCAGCTGCGCGGTGAACTGCGGCAGGGTCTGTTCGCCCAGCGACGCGTCGCCGAGCAGGCGCTGGCGACGATAATCGTTCCAGCGTGAGCGCTCGGTGGTGTCCAGGGTGTCCAGATGGTTGCGGGCGCGGTACCGGAACAGCAGTTCGGGCATGCGCGGGTCACGCAGGCGCTCGGCGAAGCTGGCCAGCTCGGCCGGCGGGCTGGTACGGATCCGCGACATCAGGGATTTGTCGCCGTCGGCCAGGAAGCCGTCGTACAGCGAGGCATCGACATCGCTGGGCGCCAGGCTACGCTCGCCCGAATACACCTGGCGGACCTTCTCGGCCAGCGCCGGTCCGATCTGGCGCAGGCGCTCGGCCTTGGCCTCGATCGCGGCCGGGTCGATCCCCAGGCGTGCATGGTCGGCCGGGCGCAGATGGTTCCATGCGACCAGCGCCGGCACCTTGTTGAGGTGCACTTCCTTGAGCGGCACGCGCTGCTCGCCCTCCGCCATGTCGGCCGCGCGGGTGTACAGGCGCGCGGCGATGGTTTCCGGCGGCAGCTCGAGCAACGGTTCGATATCACCCTCCAGATCGAGCGCGATGATGCGGTTGTTGATGAAGGGATGGCGCGCCAGTGGCAGCACCGGCGCAGCGCACATGCGCTGGGCCGGATAGCGCATCGAGATGTGCAGCACCGGCTGCATCGCGTCCACATCCAGCAGGCCGCCGACGAAACGCTTGTCACGCAGCTTCAGCGCGTAGTCCCACAGCCGCGGCTGCGCCTGCTTGAACAGCTTCGCCAGCCCGATCGTCGCGTACACATCGGACAATGCTTCGTGCGCATCGCCCTGGCGGACGTTGTTGGCCACGGCCAGATGTTCCAGCTTGAAGGAGGTCGCGCCATCCTCGCGTTGCGGCCAGACAATGCCGTCCGGGCGCAGCGCGTGCAGCAGCCGCATCATGTCCAGCAGGTCCCAGCGCGAGTTGCCGTTGCGCCATTCGCGCTCGTAGGGGTCGTAGAAGTTGCGGAACAGACCGTGGCGGACGAACTCATCGTCGAAGCGCAGGGTGTTGTAGCCCAGCGTGCAGGTCCCAGGCCGCGACATCAGGTCGTTGATGCGCGCGAACGCCTCGGCCTCGGTGACGCCGGCGCTGAGGGCATGCTGCGGGGTGATGCCGGTGATCAGCGTGGCGACCGGCGAGGGCAACAGGTCGTCGGCCGGTTTGACGTAGAAGCTGACCGGCTCGTCGATGATGTTCAGATCGGCATCGGTGCGGATGCCGGCGAACTGCGCGATGCGCGTGCGGCGCGGGTCCTGGCCGAAGGTTTCCAGGTCATAGAACAGGAAGCTGTCGGACATCAGTGCGCGCCCTCCAGGACTGGCAGTTGTTCGTGGACCAGGCGCTCCAGGGCGGCCCAGTCGATATGTGCCAGGCTGTCGTGCCCGGCGGTGGCGTCCTCCAGCATGCGCCGCTGCAGCTCGGTGCGGGCCAGCGCTACGGCATACGGGGTGCGCAGGAAGGTGACCATCGTGTAATGCGGCACGAAGCGGGTCGGCCACCGCGCCTGCAGCGCCTGTTCCAGTTCGCGCTGCAACAGGAACTGCGGATCGGCCACGCGGTCGCGCATCTCCAGGTAGTTTTCCAGCGCCATCTGCTGGATCGCCTCGGCGTTCGGCTTGCGGTCGGTTTCGAAGGCGGCGAAGGCCTCGCCCAGCGAATCCTGCTCCAGCAGGTGCGCGGCCAGTGCGATGCAGTCTTCGAAGGCGCAGTTCATGCCCTGGCCGTGGAACGGGACCATCGCGTGCGCGGCATCGCCGATCAGCACCGCGCGGCCCTTCATGTGCCAATGCTTGAGGTGCAGCGTGCCGAGCAGGCCCGGCGGGTGCTGCTCCCAATCGCGGCGCAGGTTCGGGATCAGCGCCAGTGCATCGGGGAAGTCGCGCGCGAACAGCGCCTCGGCCTCGGCCCCGCTGTTGGTGGTGGCAAAGCTCGGGTCGCCCTCGTTGGGCAGGAACAGCGTGACGGTGAACGTGCCTTCGTCGTTGGGCAGCGCAATGCACATGTAGTGCCCGCGCGGCCAGATGTGCAGCGCATTGGCCTCGATCCGGAAACCACCGTCAGCGGTCGGCGGGATCTCCAGTTCCTTGTAGGAGTGATCCAGGAAGTCGATGCGCTCGTCCAGCGGCTGCTTGCGGTTCATCGCCGCGCGCAAAGCCGAACCGGCACCGTCGGCACCGATCAGGGTATCGAAGCGGATATCGTGCGGCTGGTCGTCGCGGTCATCGATGAAGCGCGCGTAGCCGGCATCGAAATCCACGGTGTGCAGGCGGCGGTGGAAATGCACGGTGGCGCCCGCATCCTCGGCCAGCTGCAGCAGCGTGGTGTTGAGGTCCTTGCGGTGGATCGACCAGATCACTTCGCTGTCATCGCGGCCGTAGCGCTGCAGCTGCGGTTCGCCCTCGCGCGGGTGGATCATGCGCCCGCGCATCATCACTGCCTTGGCCATGACCGCGTCTTCGACACCGGCCTGGCGCAGCGCATGGCGGCCACGCTCGGCGAGCGCCAGGTTGATCGAGCGACCGGACTCGTAATCGCTTACGCGCGGATCGCCGCGGCGCTCATACAAGGTGATCTGCCAGCCCTGGCGGGACAGCAGGATGGCAAGCAGCGAACCGGCCAGACCTGCGCCGATGATGCTCAGCGAGCGGGAGGGGGTAGCGATCAAGTCAATGTCCGTGGGGGCGGGGAGGGCGGCTTAGAGGCCAGCCCAGGCTTCCACTTCCTCGACGAAGTGGTGCAGGTCGAGGTAGCGGTTGTAGAGCGGGGTCGGCGAAATGCGGATCACATCGGGCTCGCGCCAGTCGCCGAGCACGCCCACGGTCTGCAGGTACTCGAACAGGCTGCGGCCGCGCTCGCGGCCACCGGCCACGCGCAGCGAGAGCTGGCAGCCGCGGCGTTCCGGTTCGGACGGGGTCAGCACCTCGAGCACCCCGGACAGACGCGCGCGAACGAGCGCATCCAGCATGCCGGTCAGGCGCAACGATTTGACCCGCAGCGCGTCGATGCCGCCGGCCTTGTCGACCACCTCCAGCGCAGCGCGCAGCGGGGCCAGGCCCAGCACGGGCGGGTTGCTGAGCTGCCAGCCTTCAGCGCCCACGGCGGGCACGAACTGCGGGGCCATCTTGAAGCGCGTGGCCTCTTCATGGCCCCACCAGCCCGCGAAACGCGGCAGGGTGGCGTCGCGGTGGTGGCGCTCGTGCACGAAGCAGCCGGCGACGGCGCCCGGGCCCGCGTTGAGGTACTTGTAATGGCACCACACGGCGAAATCCGGTGCGATGTCGTGCAGCTGCAACGGCACGTTGCCGACCGAGTGGGCCAGATCGAAGCCGACCCGAGCGCCCTGCAGGCGCGCCATGCGGGTAATGGCCTCCAGATCGAAGACCTGGCCGCTGCGGTACTGCACGCCGGGCCACAGCACCAGCGCCAGGCGTGGGCCGTGTTCGGTGATGGCGCGCTCGATCGCCTGCAGCGAAATGGTGCCGTTCGGCTCGTCGGGCTGCACTTCCACCAGATCGGTTTCCGGGTTGAAGCCATGGAAGCGGAGCTGCGATTCCACCGCATGCCGGTCGGTCGGGAAGGCGCCGGCCTCCATGAGGATGACGGGGCGCTCGGCGGTGGGCCGGTAGAAGCTGACCATCATCAGGTGCAGGTTGACGCTGAGGGTGTTCATCGCCACGACTTCGCTGGGCAGGGCGCCCACGACGCGGGCAAGCTGTTCGCTGACCAGGCGGTGGTAGTGCAGCCACTGGGTGTCGCCGGTGAAGTGGCCTTCGACGGCCAGCGAGGCCCATTTGTCCATGACTTCCTGGACGGCGGCACGTGCCCCGCGCGGCTGCAGGCCCAGCGAGTTGCCGACGAAGTAGGTCTGGTCGCGGTGGTTGTGCTGGGGAAAGACGAATTCGTTGCGCAGGCTGCGCAGCGGATCGGCGGCGTCCAGGGCAACGGCATGGGTGCGGCTGAGGATCTCGGACATGGTGCAACCGGCGGTGTCAGTGAGCCGACAGTTTATCCGGGTGGTGGGGGCGTGGGCTGAATCAGGCTTGCTGTGCTGATCTGGCGTGCGCTGGTGGCTGGCAGCTGGCGCTCAAGGTGGAAGGCGGACTACACGCCAAAGCGGAGCCAAAGCCAAAGCCAAAGCGTCCGGAGTGACGTTTCGGTGTGCGGGCCGCTGTGGGTGGGTCCAGGAAACCCACCCCCGCCGGCCCACTCGCAGGCACCTCAACCGCCGGCTCTAAAGCCCTAAAGCCCTCAGCCTCTCAAGCCCTCAAGTGCTGACGCCGTAAAGCGAGCGAACCATCACCCCTCAACAGCCACCTTCTCAGGCAACGGATCCACATGCCCGCACGCATCGCACGTGCGCAACTCCAGCGAGGAGTGATAGCGATCAAACACCTTCGGCAGATCCGTCTCGATGTTCTCCAGCGCGAAAAACTCCTCGTACAACTTGTGATTGCACTGCTCGCAGAACCACATCAATCCATCGCGCTCATGCGCCAACCGCTTGCGCTCCACCACCAGACCCACACCACCCGGCGGGCGGCGCGGCGAATGCGGCACGCCGCCCGGCAACAGGAAAATCTCGCCCGCGCGGATCGGAATGTCGCGTACCGCGCCATCCTCCTGCACCTTCAGCGTCATCTCGCCCTCGAGCTGATAGAACCACTCCGGGCCTTCGTCGTAATGGAAATCCGTGCGGCTGTTCGGGCCGCCGACCACCATCACGATGAAGTCGCCGTTCTCGATCATCTTGTTGCCGACCGGCGGCTTCAGCAGATGCCGGTGCTCTTCGATCCAGGCAAGCAGATTGATGGGGGAGGCAAGCATGGGCGCTGTCCGAAAGAGGAAGAATCAGTCGCGCCGACCGTGGCGCGGAACGTAGGACAGGGCCTTTTCGTATGCGCCCTGCAGCTCTTCCGGTGCGCCCACGTCGATGCCCATCTCGCGCACCCGGCCGTCCTTCAGGCTGTACACCCAGCCGTGCACCATCAGCTTCTGGCCACGCGCCCAGGCGTCCTGCACGATCGTCGAGCGGCAGGCGTTGACCACCTGCTCGATCACGTTCAACTCGCACAGGCGCGCATGCTTCAGTTCGGGCTCTTCGATCGCATCCATGATCGCCGCATGCTTCTGCGCCACATCGCCCACGTGCCGCAGCCAGTTGTCGGCCAGGCCCACGCGTGTGTTGTTCAAGCTGGCGTGCACGCCGCCGCAGCCGTAATGGCCCACGATCAGGATGTGCTTCACCTTCAGCTGATCCACGGCGTACTGGATCACGCTCAGGCAGTTCAGATCGGTATGCACCACCACGTTGGCCACGTTGCGATGCACGAACACTTCGCCCGGCGCCATGCCGATGATCTGGTTGGCGGGCACGCGCGAATCGGAACAGCCGATCCACAGGTATTCCGGGTGCTGCTGCTTGGCCAGTTGATGGAAGAACTCCGGATCCTCTTTCTCGATCCGGTCCGCCCATTCGCGGTTGTTCTGCAGCAGCTTGTGGATGTCTTTCATCGTGCGGGGTCCCTGACGTCGGGTGGGGGCAAGGCGCGGCCAGGGTGGCCGCGTCGTCGCAGGAGTGGGGAGGGTCAGTCGGCGGCGGGGCCGCCCTCGCGGCGCCAGCGCATCCACTGCGCCAGCTCGCGTGATGCCGGGGCGTCCAGTGTCGACAGCGCGTCGATCACGCTGGTCTGGTTGGCCTCGGGATGGTTCTGGCTGAGCTTGAGTTTGATCTGCACCTGCGCCGGGCGGAAACGGAAGCCAACGATGCCGCCAAGCATGCGCTGTTGGCGCGGCTCGATCGGCAGCAGGTCCCAGTTGCCGCCGACGCCGGCCTCATAGTGCGCGCTGAGGCCGTCCAGCATCGCGATCAGTGCCTCATCATCGGTGACCGGTTCCAGTACGCCACGCAGTTCGGCGGCGGCGTAATTCCAGGTCGGCACGCGTGCCTGCGCGTCCTTGTCCGGATACCAGCCCGGCGACACATACGCATGCGGGCCGTGCACCAGCATCAACGCGGGGCCGGCATGGCCCGCCTGCGGGTTGGGCTTGGCCCAGTGCCCTTCGATCAGGATGCCGCCAGCATCACGCGTGTACACCACCGGCAGGCGCGTGGCCTGCGGGTAACCGTCGGCGCCGTTGGTCACCAGGGTGACGAACGCATCGCGCGCCAGCAGCCGGTCCAGCCAGATCAGGTCGGTCTCGACGAAGGCGGACGGGATGAACATCGTCGGTTACGCGCGGGCGCCCAGGCTCTGGATCATGCGGCCGTGCAGGGCATCGTCGCTGTCGGCCTGCGGCGGCTGCACTTCATGCAGCGAGAAGCCGCGCACCAGCGCGTCCTCTTCATCCAGGCCGTCGTAGGCGACGAACTCGGCGTCGAACAGCTGCGAGCGTGCCGTGTCTTCGCTGTCGTAGCTCAGCGTGTTGCCGTCGCTGTCCAGCACCTCGGCGGTACCGGCCGGGCGCACGCGCAGGCGCGCCCAGATCAGGGTGTTGCCCAGGCTGGCCAGGAACCACTCGTCGTGGTGGGAGGTGTCGTCGTTCATGTCAGTACCATCGAAAGCAGCCAGAGCAGGGCAGCCATGCCCAGTCCGGCAAGAAGGGTGAGCAGCGAGAGCCAGGCCGGCGTGGCCAGGCCGGTCAGCGAGCAGTCGCTGCTCTGCCGATAGTCGCGGCCGAGCAGCCAGCGCAGCGCGTCCGGGCGCAGGAAGGCACCCGCGCCGAAGCGATTGGCCAGCGCCGGGTGGCGGTCGCGGATGTGGACCAGGGTCAGCGGCCAGAAGATCACGAAGGCACTGAACCCGGCGATCGCCACGCCGACGAAACACAGCGCGAAGAACAGGGTCATGGTTCAGTGCCTCCGTAGGTCGATCAGAATTCGGCGCTGCCCGGTGCGCGCGGGTAGGGGATCGCGTCGCGGATGTTGCTCAGGCCGCAGACGTATACCACCAGGCGCTCGAAGCCGAGGCCGAAGCCGGCGTGCGGCACCGAACCGTAGCGGCGGAAGTCGCGGTACCAGCCGTAGTGCGCCGGGTCCAGGCCGAACTGCGCCATGCGTGCATCGAGCACATCCAGGCGCTCTTCGCGCTGGCTGCCGCCGATGATCTCGCCGATGCCCGGGGCCAGCACATCCATGGCCGCGACGGTCTTGCCGTCGTCGTTCAGGCGCATGTAGAAGGCCTTGATGTGCTCGGGGTAGTTGGTCACCACCACCGGGCGGCCGATATGTTCTTCGGTCAGCCAGCGCTCGTGCTCGGTCTGCAGGTCCAGGCCCCATTCGACCGGGAAGTCGAACTTCTTGCCCGAGTTCTGCAGCAGCTTCACCGCTTCGGTGTAGTCGATCTGCTCGAACGGGGCGTTGATGAAGCCTTCCAGCTTGGTGATCGCGTTCTTGTCCACGCGCTCGGCCAGGAAGGCCAGGTCGTCGCCACGCTCATCGAGCACCGCGCGGAACAGGTACTTCAGGAACTGCTCGGCCAGGCGCGCATCTTCGGCCAGATCGGCGAAGGCGATTTCCGGCTCGATCATCCAGAACTCCGCCAGATGGCGGGTGGTGTTGGAGTTCTCGGCGCGGAAGGTCGGGCCGAACGTGTAGACCTTGCTCAGCGCCAGGCAGTACGCCTCGACGTTCAGCTGGCCGGACACGGTCAGGAAGGTTTCCTTGCCGAAGAAATCGCGGCTGAAATCCACCTCGCCCTTTTCGTTGCGCGGCAGGTTGGCCATGTCCAGCGTCGAGACCCGGAACATCTGGCCGGCGCCCTCGGCATCGGACGTGGTCACGATCGGGGTGCTGATCCAGTTGAAGCCGTTCTGGTGGAAGAACCGGTGCACGGCCTGGGCCAGACAGTTGCGGATGCGGGTAACCGCACCGAACAGGTTCGTGCGTGGGCGCAGGTGCGCCACTTCGCGCAGGAACTCCGGGCTCATCGGCTTGGGCTGGATCGGGTAGGTCAGCGGGTCTTCGACCAGGCCGACGATCTCGATGTGGCTGGCCTGGATCTCGAAGGACTGGCCCTTGCCCTGGGATTTGACCAGGGTGCCGCGGGCGATCACCGAGCAGCCCGGGGTCAGGCTCTTGATGTCATCGAAATTGGCCAGGGTGTCATTGGCCACCACCTGGATGGGGGCGAAGCAGGAGCCATCGGTGACATTGACGAAGGCAAGCGCCGCAGAGCCGCGCACCGTGCGGACCCATCCGCGTACTGTTGCCTCGCCGCCTTCCGGGATCTTCCCGGCAAGCGCATGTTCAACGCTGACCACCGTCATGACTTGAATCCTCTGTTGATCGACTCGATCTCTGAACACGGAGTTTAACGGGTGCGGTGTTCGGCTTGCGAGGCATTTCTTGCGGTCCGGGGCGCCTATAATGATCACGATCCGCTGGAGTTGCCTGTCATGGCCGTAAGCCTTACCCCTGTTGCCTTTGCCCGTGTGCAGAAGTTCGTCGAGCAGACGCCCGGCGCGCTGGGCCTGCGTTTCGGCGTGACCCGCACCGGTTGTTCCGGCTGGGGCCACATCACCGATCTGGCCCGCGATGAGCGCGAGGGCGACACCGTCTTCGAGCAGGATGGGGTCCGCATCTATGTGGATGCCACCAGCCTCGAGCTGGTGGACGGCACCGAAATCGACTTCGGCAAGCACGGGCTGAGCGAGACCTTCACGTTCAGGAACCCGAACGCCACCGCTGAATGCGGCTGCGGCGAGAGCTTCACGACCGAGGCCGACAAGGCCTGATCGCCCGTGCGCCGGGCCTGTTCAGCCCGCCCGGCTTGCCTTGTGACCCCTTCTGCTGCCACAATGCGCGGCTTCCTGTCTGATTCCGGGCAGGACCCTTGCCCCACCGCGTTCACCTGCGGGGGGCTGTCCGGCCCTCAAAGGGCCACATCCGAAAGGTAAAAACACATGAGTCGTCATTACGAAGTCGTGTTCCTGGTCCATCCGGACCAGAGCGAACAGGTCCCGGCCATGATCGAGCGCTACAAGGCGCTGGTCGAGAACGGCAACGGCACCATCCACCGTCTGGAAGATTGGGGCCGTCGTCAGCTGGCTTACCCGATCCAGAACCTGGTGAAGGCCCACTACGTCATGCTCAACATCGAGTGCGACCAGGCCGTGCTGAGCGAGCTGGTGGAAAGCTTCCGCTTCAACGACGCCGTGCTGCGCAACCTCGTCATCAAGCGTGACGAAGCTGACACCGAGCAGTCGCTGATCATGAAGAGCAAGGACGAGAAGGGTGACAAGCCCGAGCGTGGCGAGCGTCGTCGTCGTGATGACGAAGAAGGTGAAGCCACCCCCGCCGCCGCTGACACCGATGCCGGCGAAGACGCCGCTTCGGCCGCTTAAGGAGCACTGACATGTCCAAGTTCTTCCGTCGTCGCAAGTTCTGCAAGTTCACGGCCGAAGGTGTGAAGGAGATCGATTACAAGGATCTCAACACCCTGCGCCAGTACCTCACCGAGAACGGCAAGATCGTGCCGAGCCGCGTGACCGGTACCAAGTCGAAGTACCAGCGCCAGCTGGCAACGGCCGTCAAGCGCGCCCGTTTCCTGGCCCTGATTCCGTACACCGACAACCACGACGTCTGATGAAGGCGGGCGGCCTGCTGGTCGCCGCTTTCGCGGATCCCGCCGCCCGCGCTGTGAAGCGTCGGGCGGGGTGAAGGATCTGCCGTTCGGATATTCGGACAGCCATCGCTGCGGGGCCTGGGCCTCGCTAACGAATACATATTTGGAGCTACACCATGAAGCTGATTCTTCTTCAGAAGGTCACCAACCTCGGCGGTCTGGGCGATCTGGTCGACGTGAAGCCGGGCTACGGCCGCAACTTCCTCGTCCCGACCGGCAAGGCCGTTCCGGCCACCGCGACCAACGTGGCCGAGTTCGAAGCCAAGCGCGCTGATTACGAAGCCAAGGCCCAGTCGATCCACGCTGATGCCGAAGCCCGCAAGGCGCAGCTGGAAGGCAAGAGCGTGACCATCGCTGCCAACGCTTCGACGGAAGGCAAGCTGTACGGTTCGGTCGGCCCGCGCGATATCGCCGAAGCCTTCACCGCTGCCGGCCTGCCGCTGGAAAAGAGCGAAGTGATCCTGGGCGAAGGCGCCTTCCGCAACGTGGGCGAGTACGAGGTGACTGTCCACCTGCACGCCGACGTGGAAACCACCGTCAAGGTGGTTGTGGAAGCCGAAAAGGCCTGATTCCTGCCGAAAGGCGGGCGTCACTGAAACGGGTACCCGCGAGGGTGCCCGTTTTTTGTTTGTGGCAACGGCAACCGCAACGGCTTGGCCGTGACGATACAGGCGGGAGGGCGCCGGGCAGCCCGGACCGGGACGCGCCCTGAACCCCCGCCCGTGCCGTCCCGCCTTGCCCCACGCTGGAAATGCGGGCTGGAGCCGCCCCCGCAGCGCGCTGAACACCGGCCCCGTTATACTCAGGCTATCGCGTCGCCCCCGGGGTCATTGAAGTCCTGCAATATCAATGGCTTGAGGGGTAAATCCGCTCCGTAATCCACCATGGTGGGGGTCGCTTCAGGCCTTCGCCCGGAACCCAATCACGCCATGCGTCTGTCCACGATCAAGCTGTCCGGATTCAAATCCTTCGTCGATCCGACCACGCTGCACCTGCCGACCAACATGACCGGCGTGGTGGGCCCCAATGGCTGTGGCAAATCGAACATCATCGATGCCGTGCGCTGGGTGATGGGCGAAAGCTCCGCCAGCCGCCTGCGTGGCGACTCGCTGACCGACGTCATCTTCTCCGGCTCCTCCGCCCGCAAGCCCGTCTCGCAGGCCGCCGTCGAGCTGATCTTCGACAACACCGACCACACCATCACCGGCGAGTACGCCTCATTCAACGAGATCTCGGTCAAGCGCACCGTCAGCCGTGACGGCAGCAGCAACTACTACCTCAACGGCACCAAGTGCCGCCGCCGCGACATCACCGACCTGTTCCTCGGCACCGGCCTGGGGCCGCGCAGCTACTCGATCATCGAGCAGGGCATGATCAGCAAGATCATCGAGGCGCGGCCTGAAGATCTGCGGGTCTACCTGGAAGAAGCTGCCGGCATCTCCAAGTACAAGGAGCGCCGCAAGGAAACCGAGACCCGCATCCGGCATACCCGCGAGAACCTTGACCGCCTCAACGACCTGCGCGAGGAGATCGGCAAACAGCTCGAGCACCTCAAGCGCCAGGCGCGCCAGGCCGAGCAGTACCAGGCGCTGCAGGAAGAGCGCAAGGTCAAGGACGCCGAGTGGAAGGCGCTGGAATACCGTGGGCTGGATGGCCGCCTGGGCGGCCTGCGCGAAGCACTTTCGCGCGAGGAGACCCGCCTGCAGCAGCTGATCGCCGAGCAGCGCGATGCCGAAGCCCGCATCGAAACCAGCCGCCTGCGCCGCGAAGAGGCCTCCGATGCGCTCAACACCGCGCAGGCCGAGGTCTACCAGGTCGGCAGCACGCTGGCCCGCCTGGAGCAGCAGATCCAGCATCAGCGCGAGATATCGCAGCGACTGAACAAGGCGCGCGATGAAGCGCAGCAGGCCCTGGCCGATCTGGGCCAGCACATCAGTGGCGATGAGGCCAAGCTGATGGTGCTGCGCGAGGCAGTGGACGATGCCGAGCCGCGCCTGGAGCAGTTGCAGGAAGAGAATGAGATCAAGCAGGAAGCCCTGCGTGATGCCGAGGCCCGGCTGGCCGATTGGCAGCAGCGCTGGGAGAGCCATACCCGCAGCACCTCCGAAGCCTCGCGCGCCGGCGAAGTCGAGCGCACCCGCGTGGATTATCTGGACCGCCAGGTGCTGGAAGCCGATCGCCGCCGCGAGTCGCTGCAGGCCGAGCGCGCCGGGCTGGATCTGGACGCCCTGGCCGAGGTGTTCGAAGAACTGCACCTCCAGCACGAGACCCAGAAGGCCTCGCTGGACACGCTCAACGAGCAGGTGGAAGAACGCAAGCATGCCGTGGCCGGGCTGCAGGACCGCCAGCGCGCCGGGCAGACCGAGCTGGCCGAGATCCGCAAGCAGGCCCAGGCCGCCCGCGGCCGGTTGTCGTCACTGGAGACCCTGCAGCAGGCCGCACTAGGCCAGGAGCAGGGCGCCGCGGTGGCCTGGCTGAAGGCACGCGGGCTGGATTCGGGCGCGCGTGTCGGCGAACGCCTGACCGTGGAGAGCGGCTGGGAAAACGCCGTGGAAAGCGCGCTCGGCCAGCTGATCGAGGGCGTGCTGGTCGATTCCCCGGCATCGCTGGTGGATGCGCTGGGCGAACTCGGCGAAGGCCGTATCGCGCTGGTCTCGGCCGAGCAGGACGCGCTGGATGTCGCGCCGACCTCGCTGGCCGCGAAAGTGCAGGGCCCCACTGCGATCCGTCGGCTGCTGGCACGCCTGCATGCCGCCGAGGATCTCGCGTCCGCCCGTTCGCTGCAGGCGACACTGGGCGAGGGCGACTCGGTCATCACCCGCGGTGGCGAGCGGCTGGGCGAGGGCTGGGTGCGCGTGTCGCGCTCCGGCGCGGCCAAGCAGGGCGCGCTGCTGCGCGAACGCGAGATTGTTACCCTGCGCGAGCAGATTGAAACACTGCAGGACCGCGAAGCGGCCCTGGAAGAGCAGCTGGCCGGCTTCCGTGACCAGTTGCTGGCCGGTGAGCAGCAACGCGAAGACGCGCAGCGCCAGCTGTACCTGGCCCATCGCAGCGTTTCCGAGCTCGGTGGCCAGCTGCAGAGCCAGCAGGGCAAGGTGGAGGCCGCACGCACCCGCATCGACCGCATCGAAGGCGAGCTGGTGCAATTGCTGGAGACGCTGGATGCCGGTCGCGAGCAGGTGCGCGAAGCACGTTCGCGGCTGGACGATGCGGTCACCAGCATGGGCGACCTGGAATCGGTCCGCGCCGCGCTGGAAGGCGAGCGTCGCCAGCTTACCGATGCCCGCGACCAGGCCCGCGACCAGGCCCGCAACGTGCGCGAGGCGGCGCATTCGCTCGCCTTGACGCTGGAATCGCAGCGCGCGCAGATCGCCTCGCTGAGCCAGGCGCTGGAGCGCATGAGTACCCAGCGTGGGCAGCTGGATACGCGATTGGGTGAACTGCATTCGCAGCTGGACGAAGGTGATTCGCCGGTCAAGGCGCTCGAAGCCGAACATCAGAACGCCTTGGGCGAGCGCGTGCGTGCCGACCGCGTGCTGGGCGAAGCCCGTACGTTGCTCGATGGCATCGATGCCGAACTGCGCACGTTCGAGCAGACCCGCCACCAGCGCGACGAACAGGCGCTGGCGCAGCGCGAGCGCATTTCCCAGCGCAAGCTCGACCAGCAGGCACTGGTGCTCAGTGCTGACCAGCTGTCGGCCTCGGTGGAGAAGGCCGGCTTCGTGCTGCAGGATGTGATCAACAGCCTGCCCGAGGATGCGCGGGTCACCGACTGGGAGCAGGCCGTGCACCAGATCGATGGCCGCATGCGCCGGCTGGAGCCGGTCAACCTGGCCGCCATCCAGGAATACGGCGAGGCGTCGCAGCGTTCGGAGTACCTGGATGCGCAGAACACCGACCTCACCACCGCGCTGGAAACCCTGGAGGATGCGATCCGCAAGATCGACCGCGAGACCCGCGGCCGCTTCAAGGACACCTTCGACCGCGTCAACGCCGGTGTGCAGCAGCTGTATCCGCGCCTGTTCGGTGGTGGCCACGCCTACCTCGAGCTGACAGGTGAAGACCTGCTCGACACCGGTGTTGCGATCATGGCGCGGCCGCCGGGCAAGCGGGTGTCGAGCATCTCGCTGCTGTCCGGTGGCGAGAAGGCGATGACCGCGGTGGCGCTGGTGTTTGCGATCTTCCAGCTCAACCCGGCACCGTTCTGCCTGCTGGACGAGGTGGACGCGCCGTTGGACGAAGCCAACGTCGGTCGCCTGGCCAACATGGTCAAGGAAATGAGCGAGAAGGTTCAGTTCCTGTTTGTGAGCCACAACAAGGCCACGATGGAAGCTGCCCACCAGCTCTCCGGCGTGACCATGCGCGAACCGGGCGTCAGCCGACTGGTCAGTGTCGACCTGGAGGAAGCCGCACGATTGGCGGGCGCGGCTTGACGTGCCATCCTTAAGTACCTGAATGATTTAGCCGGAGACCCCCCCGAATGTCCGACATGGCACTGCTCCGCATCGGCATCCTGGCCGCCGGCCTGCTGTTGATCGCTGCGATCTTCCTGTTTGGCCGTCCGAAAAAGAAAGCGCAGGGCCGTCGCGTCGAAGGCGCGGAGAGCACCAGCGGCCAGCGCCGTGAGCCCGTGCTGGGCGAGGGCGAGAGCCCGGCCGAGGGCGCTGCCCCCGTTGTCGGCGAAGACGGCGTCACCCAGCCCGAGCTGGGGCTGCCGGACGTGGACGCCGCGCCGGCCAGTGACCTGGGCAAGCGTGCGACGCAGGATTTCGACAAGATCGTCTCGCTGTTCGTCGCTGCGCGCGCGGGCGAGCAGCTGCGTGGCGAGGACATCGTCGTTGCTGCGGAAAAGACCGGCCTGGTGTTCGGCCACATGAATGTCTTCCACCGCCTGGTCGAAGGCCACCCCGAGCGCGGCCCGATCTTCTCGATGGCCAGCATCATGAAGCCGGGCAGTTTCGATATGGCCAACATCCGCGAGATGGAAACCCCGGCGATCGCCTTCTTCCTGACCCTGCCGGCGCCGCTGACCGCGCTGGACGCCTGGGAAAAGATGCTGCCGACCGTGCAGCGCATGGGCGAGCTGCTTGATGGCGTCGTGCTCGATGACAGCCGCAATGCCCTGGGTCGCCAGCGCATCGCGCACATCCGTGATGAGCTGCGCGCCTACGACCGCCAGCACCAGGCCCCGCCGCTGACCAAGGCCCCGCGCTGGTGATTGCCGTAGAGCCGACCAACGGTCGGCTCTACCTGTTCTGGCTGACCACCGCGTCGAAGGCCGCACGGAACCGCGCCATTTCGGCTGCGGTACCCACCGTCACGCGCACCCGCTGCGGCCAGATCGGCCAGCTGCGCCCGATGACCACGCCCTGTTCGGCCATCGCCGCAGAGAACGCCGCGCCGTCGCGCTGCACATCGACCACGAAACAGTTTGCTTCCGACGGCACGCAGCTAAAGCCGCGTTTACCGAGCCAGCCGATGGTCTCCTGCCGTACCTGGGTATTCTCCGCCTTGCGCTGCGCGATCAATCCCGGATCACGCAGGCTCGCCAGTCCCGCCGCCATCGCGGTGACCGGCAGCGGGTTGTCGCCCAGGCTGGCCAGTTCCTTCAGCCGGTCCGGATGCGCGGCCGCCACCCCCAGGCGCAGGCCGGCCATGCCGTAGAGCTTGGAGAAGGTGCGCAGCACGATCACATCGTCGCGCTGCATCACCTGGCCGATCACCGAGCGCTGCTCGCTGTACTGCAGGTAGGCCTCGTCCACCAGCACGCGGGTCTGGGCCGGCTTGTTGGCCAGCAGCCAGGCAATGTCGGCCGCCGGGGTGATCGAACCTGTGGGATTGTTGGGGTTGCACAGATACAGCAGGCCGGCATTGACCGTCGCGGCAGCCGCCGCCATCGCACGCACGTCGTGTGCCCCGTCTGCGCGCAGCGGCACCCTGGCCACCGTGGCCCCACGCGCCTCGGCAAGATCGCCCAGCGCCTCGAAGGTGGGATCGGCGACCACCAGCCCCGCACCAGGCGAGGTCCACAGCACGGCCGCGCGGTTCAGTGGCTCGCTGGAGCCCGGATACAGCCGCACGTGATCCTTGCCGATGCCTTCCTGCTGGGCGAACAGATCGCGCAGCTCGCCGGCCAGAGCAAACAGATACCGCCCGCTGCTGGCGATGATGTCGCGTGCCGCCGCCTGCGCAGCCGGTGATGGCCCATACGGGCATTCGTTGAAGTTCAGCAGCACCGGTCCTGTGCTGGCGGGGAGTGCACGCGACGGCGCGGCCGATGCAGGCAGCACGCCCAGGCCGGACAATGCCAGGCCGGCGCCGGCCAGCTGCAGGAACGAGCGACGGGAAGCGACGAGGGCAGGGGTCACGGGGCACCGAAAACAAGGGGTTCGGCGCACGCTAGCGCCACGGCGGATCGGCGGCAAGCGTTCTTCACTGCGCGCAGGAGCGGGGGGAGGGGTAAAATTGAATGCCCCACCAGGATCGCCTCCCGCATGACCCCCAGCCCCGCCGCACGTGCCGACGTCCTGCGCCGCCAGATCGAGGAGGCCGGCAAGGCATACCACGAGCGCGACGAGCAGCTGATCCCCGACGTCGAGTACGACCTGCTGGTGCGCGAGCTGGAGGCGATCGAGCAGGCACACCCGGAGCTGGCCGCGGCCGATTCGCCGACCCGGCAGGTCGGTGGCAAGGCGTCCTCCCGTTTCGCCGAGGTCCGCCACGCGGTGCCGATGCTGTCGCTGGGCAATGCCTTCAGTGATGAGGAAGTCCAGGATTTCGTGCGCCGCATCAGCGAGCGCCTGCGTCGCAGCACGCTGTATTTTTCCGCCGAACCGAAGCTTGACGGCCTGGCGATCAGCCTGCGCTACGAGGAGGGCCGTTTCGTGCAGGGGGCGACCCGTGGCGATGGCGCCACCGGCGAGGATGTCAGCGCGAACCTCCGCCAGATCAGTGTGATCCCGCAGGTGCTCAAGGGTGAGGGCTGGCCAGCGGTGCTGGAAGTGCGCGGCGAGGTCTACATGGCCCGTGCCGACTTCGAGGCCTACAACGCCGATGCGCGCCTGCATGACGGCAAAGTGCTGGCCAATCCGCGCAACGCCGCCGCCGGTTCGCTGCGCCAGCTTGATCCGAAGATGAGCGCCAGGCGCAAGCTGAGCTTCTACGCTTACGGCACCGGCCAGGTTGAAGGCGGCGAGCTGCCGCCCACGCATTCGGCCACGCTGGCGCAGCTGCGCGCGTGGGGGCTGCCGGTGAGTGACCTGTGCCAGGTGGTGGAGGGCGCCGACGGGCTGCTCGCCTATTACCGCGACATCGGCGAACGCCGCGACGGTCTGGCTTTCGATATCGACGGTGTGGTGTACAAGCTCGACGATCGCGCCGGCCAGGAACAGATGGGCTTCGTCGCGCGCGCACCGCGCTGGGCGATCGCGCACAAATTCCCGGCGCAGGAACAGACCACCACGGTGGAGGCGATCGAGATCCAGATCGGCCGCACGGGTGCCGCGACCCCGGTCGCGCGTCTGGCGCCGGTCGCCGTGGCCGGCGTGATCGTGTCCAACGCGACGCTGCACAATGCCGACCAGATCGCGCGCCTGGATGTGCGCGTGGGCGATACGGTGATCGTGCGCCGCGCCGGTGATGTGATCCCGGAAGTGGTCAGCGTGATCGCCGACCGCCGCCCCGCCGGCACCACGCCGTGGCAGATGCCTTCGCAGTGCCCGGTGTGCGGCTCGGAGATCGTCCGCGAAGAGGGCGAGGCCGCGTGGCGCTGCTCGGGTGAGCTGAGCTGCCCGGCGCAGCGCAAGGAAGCCATCGCACACTTCGCCTCGCGTCGTGCCATGGATATCGACGGCCTGGGCGGCAAGTACATCGAGACCCTGGTCGACGCCGGTATCGTGCGCGGCGTGGCCGATCTGTACCGCCTGCAGCGTGATCAACTGCTGCAGCTCAAGCTGGTGCTGGATGCCGAATCGCCCGAGGCGCTGGCCAGCCAGATCGGCCTGCACCTGCCGCCGGAAGGCAGCGGCGAGTACCTGAGGGCCATCCTCAAGCTCGATGGCAGCGACGAGGCATGGCGCGCGCAGGCGCTGGCGATGCCGGCCACGTTCGCCTGGAACACGAAGAAGATCGCGACCAAGTGGGCCGACAACCTGATCGCCGCGATCGACGCCAGCCGCACCACCACGCTGGAGCGGCTGTTGTTCGCGCTGGGCATCGAGCATGTCGGCGAGAGCACCGCCAAGGCCCTGGCGACCTGGTTCGGCGATCTCGAACTGATCCGTCATCTGCCTTGGCCGCTGTTCAAGCGCGTGCCCGACATCGGCGGCGAAGTGGCGCGTTCGCTCGGCCACTTCTTCGAACAGGCTGGCAACCAGGAGGCGATCGATGCGCTGCTGCAGGTCGGCCAGGTGCGCATCAGCGATGTGCACCCGCCGATCGCCAAGCTGCGGGACGGTCTGGATTTCGCGCAGCTGTTGGTCGAAGCGGAGATTCCGGGCATCACCCGGCTGCGCGCGGAGAAGCTGGTGGCCATGTTGCCGGATGCGGCCTCGGTGCTGGACGCCGAGCCGGTGCGGTTCGTGGCCGCCGGCCTGCCGAACGAGGTAGCCCTCGGGCTGGCCGACTGGCTCGACAGCGAAGGCCACGGCCCGATGCTGCTCAAGGCCGAGGAATACCGCCAGAAGCTGCTGACACTGGCGCCGGAGCAGGCCGACCAGGTCGCCGGCCCGTTGGACGGCCAGACCACCGTGCTGACCGGAACGCTGACGCAGATGAACCGCGACGAGGCCAAAGCCCGGCTGGAAGCGCTCGGCGCCAAGGTGGCTGGCAGTGTGTCGAAAAAAACCTCCTTCGTGGTCGCCGGTGCCGAGGCCGGTTCCAAGCTGACCAAGGCGCAGGAGCTGGGCGTGCCGGTCTGGGACGAAGACCAGCTGATCGCCTTCCTCGCGCAGCACTGAACAAGAGAAACCGCATGCAGACCGTTCCCCTCGATTTCCGCCTGGCCACCGTCGCCGACACCGAGTTGCTGATCGGGCTGATGCGTGATTTCTACGCCGAAGACAAACTCGACTTCGAAGACACCCGTGTGCGGAACGCGCTGGCCGCGTTGCTGGAAGATCCGCGCAACGGTGAAGTGCTGCTGTGGCTGGACGAGGCCGGCGCGGTGGAGGGCTATGGAGCACTGGCGATGGGCTTCAGCCTGGAGCAGGGCGGCCACTTTGCGTTGCTCGATGAGCTGTACCTGAGCCATGCCGCGCGTGGGCGGGGCCGCGGCAAGCAGGCGCTGGCCATCCTCGAACAGCGCGCCAACGCACGTGGCGTGGAGCGCATGCGCCTGGAAGTGAACCATCACAACGAACTGGCGCGACGCCTGTACCTGGCCACCGGCTACGTCGATGACACCCGCGATCTGCTGACCCTGCCGCTGGCCCAGCGGCTGAAGGACGCGCGCGCGTGATCGCCGCGCTGCGCCAGCGTGCCGCGCTCAATGCGCTGATCCGCCGCTTCTTCGCCGCACGCGACGTGCTCGAGGTCGAAACGCCGATCCTGTCCGCAGCAGGCAATACCGAGCCGAACATCGACAGCTTCCATACCCGCTTCAGCGGGCACGTGGATGCGGGCACCGCGCAACGCTGGCTGCGCACCTCGCCGGAGTTCCCGTTGAAGCGATTGCTCGCGGCAGGGGTGGGGGACTGCTACGAACTGGGTCGTGTGTTCCGCAACGGCGAAGCCGGCGGCCGCCACAATCCCGAGTTCACCATGCTGGAGTGGTACCGGATCGGCTGGGACCACCGTCGCCTGATCGACGAGACCGCCGCCCTCGTGCGCGATGCGCTGCAGCTGGTTCAGCGCGAGGCGACGCTGGAGGTCATCGATTACCGCGGTCTTTACCAGCAGCACGTCGGGCTGGACCCGTTCCAGGCCAGCCTGGAAGACCTGCAGGCACCGCTGGCCGAGGTCCGCATCGATGCGGACGGATTGACCCGGGATGACTGGCTCGATCTGCTGATGACCCACTGCATCCAACCGTACTTCCGTGACGACACCATGACGGTGGTGCATGACTGGCCTGCCACCCAGGCGGCATTGGCGAAAATTCGGCCGGGCACGCCCCCGCTGGCCGAACGGTTCGAGCTGTACCTGGGCAGCGTGGAGCTGGCCAACGGCTATCACGAGCTGAACGACGCGGCTGAACAGCGCGCGCGTTTCGAGCGCGACCATGCCATCCGTACCGCGCGCGGCGACGTGCTGCCCCCGCTGGATGAACACCTCTTGGCGGCCTTGCCGGCGCTGCCCGATTGCGCGGGGGTGGCGGTGGGCGTGGACCGGCTGCTGATGGCGATGAACCGCACCGGCCGCATCGCCGATGTGCTGGCCTTCGATTTCGCCCACGCCTGAGGCGTTTTGACGCATCCGCGTCTTGCACGGGCTGCATGATGATGCTCTGATCACACCGGATGTCCGAAGGTGGGTCATGTGATTGTTCAGGCGTGGCGGGGATCGTGTTGATGAAGCTGTTGGTAGGCGCGGGCATGCCCTTGTGGCCGGTGTTGCTGTGGACTGCGCTGATGCCTGAAACGGCGCTCGCGCAGGCCGGCGGCTATGCCGGCCAGGTGGTGCGTTGCGAATCGCGCGACATGGGGTGGGTGCATTGCGATGTCCCCACCGAAGGCGGTGTCGATCTGATCCGCCAGCTCTCCGACAACAGCTGCGTGCGAGGCTCGGAATGGGGCACCGACCGTTCCGGCGTCTGGGTGACCCTGGGCTGTCGCGCCGAGTTCCGCGCGCGTACCGCGGCTGCCGCGCCGCGTGCCGACGGTGAACGCCGCACGCGCCGGGTGGTGCGCTGCGAATCCAACGGGCGCCCGCAGAGCTGCCCGGTCGTGCTGCAGGGCGCGCCGGTGCGTCTGCTGCGCCAGCTCACCTCGCTGCCGTGCCGCGAAGGCCACAGCTGGGGCTATCGCCGCAATGAGATCTGGGTGACCCGCGGTTGCCAGGGCGAGTTCGAGGTCGGTGCCGCCGATGGCAGCGGGTTCCTCAACGTGCCACGCATCCTGGTCTGCGAATCCAAGTCGCGCCAGCGCCGCTTCTGTGGTGCCGGGATCACCCACGGTGTCACGCTCAACAAGCAGCTCTCCGGCACCCCCTGCGAGCAGGGCAGCAGCTGGGGCTGGGACAGCCGTGGGGTCTGGGTCGACAAGGGCTGCCGCGCCGAGTTCGCGGTCAACTGAGCGCGCGATTCCGCCTGCATCGGCACGCCGCTACAATGGGCCGATGAACGCATCCACCGACATCGACTACGCCCGTTACGACCATATCCGCCCGATCCTGTGGACCGGCGAGAGCCTGCAGCTGCTCGATCAGCGCAAACTGCCGTTCATCGTCGAGCACGTGGAGTGCCGCGACAGCGACGCGGTTGCCGAGGCCATCCATGCGCTGACCGTGCGCGGCGCACCGGCGATCGGCATTGCCGCCGCCTGGGGCGTGGTACTGGCGGCCAATGAGGTCCAGGCCGACGATGGCGCCCAAGCGCTGTTGAAGCTGGAGCCGGCCCTGCAACGCCTCAACGCCTCGCGCCCGACCGCCGTGAACCTGGCCTGGGCGCTGGCCCGCATGCGCCGCGCGCTGGCCCCGGCCGGTGCCGACTGGCAGCAGGTGCTGGCCGCCGAAGCCCAGGCCATCGCCGAGGAGGATCTGGCCGCCAACCGCCACATGGGCGCGCTGGGCGCCGGCCTGATCGAGGCCGGCAGCGGTGTGCTCACCCACTGCAATACCGGCTCGCTGGCCACCGCCGGCTTCGGCACCGCGCTGGGCGTGATCCGCGCCGGCATGGCCCAGCACCGCATCGCCCGCGTGTTCGCCGGCGAGACCCGGCCGTGGCTGCAGGGCGCGCGCCTGACCGTGTGGGAGCTGCAGCAGGATGGCATCGATGCCACCCTGATCGCCGATTCGGCCGCCTCGCACCTGATGAAGACCGGTGCGGTCCAGTGGGTGGTCGTGGGCGCGGACCGCATCTGCGCCAACGGTGACACCGCCAACAAGATCGGCACCTACCAGCTGGCCATCGCCGCCCGCCACCACGGCGTGAAGTTCATGGTGGTGGCGCCGTCCTCCACGGTGGACATGGACACTGCCGACGGCGAGCAGATCGAGATCGAACAGCGCGATCCTGGCGAGCTCTACGGCGTGGGCGGCACCCGTACCGTGGCCGAGGGCATCGCCGCCTGGAACCCGGTCTTCGACGTCACCCCGGGCAGCCTGATCGACGCCATCGTGACCGAGCGTGGGGTGATCCTGAACCCGACGGTGGCCAACATGCAGTCCGCGTTCGGCTGAGGCCGGCTGCGGCGCGTGCCATGACCGACGGTCGTGGCCTGCCCAAGCGCCCGCCAACGCCCCCGTAAGTTCCTGATTCTTGCCGGTAAAACCCCCGTAAAAGCGGGCGGAAAATGGCCCGCTGTGGTAGAATCCAACGGTTAATCGAGATTCCGGCGCAACCGCCCCGAAAGGGCGGTCGTGACGGACTGGACCGCCACCAGACAACGGAACCCGAATGGCAGAAACCGCCAAGGAAATCATCCAGGTCAACCTGGAAGACGAGATGCGCAAGAGTTACCTCGATTACGCGATGAGCGTGATCGTGGGGCGCGCACTCCCGGATGCGCGCGATGGCCTCAAGCCGGTGCATCGCCGCGTGCTGTTCGCGATGAGTGAACTCAACGCGCACGCCAACAAGCCTTACTTCAAGTCGGCGCGTATCGTCGGTGACGTCATCGGTAAGTACCACCCGCATGGCGATCAGTCGGTGTACGACACGCTGGTGCGTCTGGCACAGCCGTTCTCGCTGCGCTACATGCTGGTCGATGGCCAGGGTAACTTCGGTTCGGTCGACGGCGACTCCGCCGCGGCGATGCGATACACCGAAGCCCGCATGTCCAGGCTCACCCATGAGCTGATGGCCGACATCGACAAGGAAACGGTCGATTTCCAGCCCAACTACGACGAAAAGGAACTGGAGCCGACGGTCATGCCGACCCGGTTCCCGAACCTGCTGGTCAACGGTTCGGCCGGTATCGCGGTGGGCATGGCGACCAACATCCCGCCGCACAACCTGACCGAATCGATCAACGCCTGCATCGCGCTGATCGACAACCCCGAGATCGACGTCGACGGCCTGATGGAGTTCATCCCGGGCCCGGACTTCCCGACCGCGGGCATCATCAACGGCACCGCCGGCATCGTCGCCGGGTACCGGACCGGTCGTGGCCGTGTGCGCATCCGCGCCAAGGCCGAGGTCGAAGTGGCTGACAACGGCCGCGAATCGATCATCGTCACCGAGATCCCGTACCAGGTGAACAAGGCCCGGTTGATCGAGAAGATCGCCGAGCTGGTCAAGGAAAAGAAGCTCGAAGGCATCAGCGAACTGCGCGATGAGTCCGACAAGGACGGCATGCGCATCTTCATCGAGATCAAGCGCGGCGAGTCGGCGGAAGTTGTGTTGAACAACCTCTACCAGCAGACCCAGATGGAGTCGGTGTTCGGCATCAACATGGTGGCGCTGGTCGATGGCCGCCCGCAGTTGATGAACCTCAAGCAGATGCTCGAGGCGTTCGTGCGCCACCGCCGCGAAGTGGTCACCCGCCGCACCGTGTTCGAACTGCGCAAGGCGCGTGCGCGTGCGCACGTGCTGGAAGGCCTGACCGTCGCGCTGGCCAACATCGACGAGATGATCGAACTGATCAAGACCTCGCCGAACCCCACCGAGGCGCGCGAACGCATGCTCGCCCGCCTGTGGGAGCCGGGCCTGGTCGGCTCGATGCTGGGCGCCGCCGGTGCCGAAGCCTCGCGTCCGGATGATCTGCCCAAGGGTGTGGGCCTGCTCGCGGGCGGCTACCAGCTGACCGAGATCCAGGCGACCCAGATCCTGGAAATGCGCCTGCATCGCCTGACCGGGCTGGAGCAGGACCGCCTGACCGACGAGTACAAGCTGCTGCTGGAAACGATCGCCGGGCTGATCCATATCCTGGAAGATCCGGACCGTCTGCTGCAGGTCATCCGCGAAGAGCTGATCAACGTGCGTACGGAGTTCGGCGACGAGCGCCGCACCGAGATCCGCCACAGCGAAGAAGACCTGGACATCCTCGACCTGATCGCCCCGGAAGACGTGGTGGTCACCCTGTCGCACGCCGGCTATGCCAAGCGCCAGCCGGTCAGTGCCTACCGGGCCCAGCGCCGCGGTGGCCGTGGCCGCAGTGCCGCCTCGACCAAGGAAGAGGATTTCATCGAACAGCTGTGGCTGGTCAACACGCATGACACGCTGCTGACCTTCACCAGTGCGGGCAAGGTGTTCTGGCTGCCGGTCCACCAGTTGCCGGAGGCCGGCTCCAACGCCCGTGGCCGCCCGATCATCAACTGGATTCCGCTGGAAGCCGGTGAGCGGGTCCAGGCCGTGCTGCCGGTGCGCGAGTACGCCGAAGGCCAGTTCGTGTTCTTCGCCACCCGCAACGGCACGGTCAAGAAGACCCCGCTCAGCGAGTTCGCCTTCCGCCTGGCGCGCGGCAAGATCGCGATCAACCTCGATGAGGGCGATGCGCTGGTCGGCGTCGGCCTGACCGATGGCGAGCGCGACATCCTGCTGTTCGCCTCCAACGGCAAGACCGTGCGCTTCGGTGAGGACAAGGTCCGCTCGATGGGCCGTACCGCCACCGGCGTGCGCGGCATCAAGATGCCCAAGGGTGAGGAAGTGGTCAGCCTGATCGTGGCCGAGAGTGCCGGCGGCAGCGAAGACGAGAACGAGGATGAGAGCCAGGTCGACGAGACCGTGATCGACAGCGGCGATGCCGTGATCGAGAACGGCGCCGACGATGACAACGCGCTCTACATCCTGACCGCGACCGAGAACGGCTACGGCAAGCGCACCCCGCTGCCGGATTACCCGCGCAAGGGCCGTGGCACGCAGGGTGTGATCGGCATCCAGACCACCGAGCGCAACGGCAAGCTGGTGCGTGCGGTGCTGATGGGCCCGCGCGACGAAGTGCTGCTGATCTCCGATGGTGGCACCCTGGTGCGTACCCGCGGTTCGGAAATCTCGCGCGTCGGCCGCAACACCCAGGGCGTGACCCTGATCCGTCTGTCCAAGGAAGAGAAGCTCCAGGCGGTTGAACGCATGGATGCCTCGCTGGATGAGGGTGTGGAAGAAGATGCACCGGCGGCCGTCGAGGCCAGCCCGGTGGTGGCACCGCCGGAGGCGTAAGCCCCTGCGGCAGTGACACGGAAAACGCCGGCACATGCCGGCGTTTTTCGTTGTGGGGCAGGGAGATTGCACGCTTTCATCGTCGGCTGTGCCGACGCTGGCGGCTGCAGCAAAGAACGCGCAACGTTCACGACCCCGGTGGGATAAGAGCCGCGGGGCCGGCGGCAACGTCGGCGATCTTCGCGCTTCAGGAGAAACCGATGTCCACCACGACGCAGACCCGCCGCCCCCGCCATTGGCTGGTGGCTGTGCTGGCAATTGTCATTCTGTTGCTGGGCGTTGTATTCACCGCGGGCGGCGCCTGGCTCGCCAGCCTCGGTGGTTCCTGGTACTACGTCCTGGCCGGCGTCGGCCTGCTGATCTCCGGCGTGCAGCTGTGGCGGGGCCGCTACAGCGGCGCGCTGTGGTTCGCGCTGGTGTTCGTCGGCACGCTGCTGTGGACGTGGTGGGAGTCGGGCAGCAACTATTGGCGCTGGGTGCCGCGCCTGGGTCTGATCGTGGCGATCGGCTTCGTGCTGTCGCTGCTGCTGCCGACGTTGGATCGCCCGGTGTCGCGCAAGGTCTCGCGCGGCATCGCCGGCGTGCTGGCGCTGGTGTTCGTGGCGGCCTTCACCCTGGCCTTCGTGCCACATGGTGTTACCGAGGCACAGGGCGCCTTCCCCGAGCCGATGACCAGCACCGGCCTGGCACCCACGGCCGACGCGCCCCTGCAACCGGCCGACCGCCCGGTGGACGGCGACTGGGCCGCCTATGGTCGCAACAACGCGGCAACGCGTTTCTCGCCGCTGCAGCAGATCACCCCGGACAACGTGGCCAAGCTTGAGCAGGCCTGGCTGTTCCGCACTGGCGACCTGCCGGAGAAGCGCTGGGGTGCGGAAACCACGCCGCTGAAAATCGGCGACAGCCTCTACCTGTGCACCGCGCGCAATCAGCTGGTCGCGCTCAACGCCGCCGATGGCACCGAGCGCTGGCGCTACGACCCGAAGATCAAGGACAAGTCGATCCCGTACACCGCCGCCTGCCGCGGGGTCTCCTACTACGAAGTGCCCGCCACCGCGCAGGACACCGCGTTGAACGATGTGGCCGCGGACCTGGCCGTTCCCAGCGGCGTGCCCGTGCTGACCCAGGTGCCGCGTGGCGCCTGTGCGGCGCGCATCATCGAAGGCACCCTGGATGGCCGCCTGATCGCGGTCGATGCCGCCACCGGCAAGCCGTGCGCCGGTTTCGGCAACAACGGCCAGGTCGACATCACCGTGGGCATGGGCGACAGCCCGGCCGGCTATGTCTCCATCACCTCGCCGCCGGCGATCGTGCAGGGCGTGATCGTGACCGGCCACCAGGTGCTGGACGGTCAGCGCCGCGACGCGCCGTCCGGCGTGATCCAGGCCTACGATGCCGTTACCGGCAAACTGCGCTGGGCGTGGGACATGGTCCGCCCGGAGCGCAACGGCGCACCGCCGCCGGGTGAGACCTATACCCGCGGCACCCCCAACATGTGGACCACTGCGACCGGCGACGACGAACTTGGGCTGGTCTACCTGCCGATGGGCAACTCGGCCGGCGATTACTGGAGTGGCTCGCGGACCGAAAACGAAAACCGTTACGCCACCTCGCTGGTGGCGATCGACGTCAACACCGGCAAGCCGGCCTGGCACTTCCAGGCGGTGCGCAAGGACGTCTGGGATTACGACATGGGCTCGCAGGCGACCCTGATCGATTATCCGACTGCCGCCGGCAAAGTCCCGGCCCTGCTCCTGCCGACCAAGCAGGGCGACATGTACATCCTCGACCGTCGCACCGGCAAGCTGCTGACCCCAGCCGAAGAGCGCAAGGTGCCCACGGGCGGCGTCGAGCCGGAACAGCGCTCGCCCACCCAGCTGTTCTCGCTGTATCACACGCTGCGCAAGCCGGACCTCACCGAGCGCGACATGTGGGGCATGACCCCGATCGACCAGCTGGTCTGCCGCATCCAGTTCCGCAAGGCCAGTTACGAAGGTTTCTACACGCCGCCGACCGCGGACCGTCATTCCATCGAGTATCCCGGCTACAACGGGGGCTCGGACTGGGGCAGCGTGGCCGTGGATCCGCGCCGTGGCGTGATCGTTGCCAACTACAACGACATGCCCAACTACAACCGGCTGGTGCCGCGCGAGAAGGCGGACAAACTGGGGTGGCTGCCGCGCGAGGATGTGACCGCCGACAAGGGCGGCGCCGAAGGCGCGGGCGATCCGCAGGTGGGCACGCCGTACGCCATCGACGTCAACGCCGGCTGGCGCCTGCCGTTCACCAAGCTGCTGTGCAAGCAGCCGCCCTACGGTGGCATCCGCGCGGTCGACCTGCGTACCGGCAAGACCCTGTGGGACCGCCCGTTCGGCAGCGCCCGCGGCAATGGGCCGTTCGGCATCCGCTCCGGCCTGCCGATCGAGATCGGTACGCCCAACAACGGTGGTTCGGTGGTCACGGCCAGCGGCCTGATCTTCATCGCCGCGGCGACCGATGATCTGCTGCGCGCGATCGACCTGAAAACCGGCAAGGAACTCTGGCATGCCAAGCTGCCGGCCGGCGGCCAGGCCAACCCGATGATCTACGAGTTCGGTGGGCGCCAGTACGTGGTCATCATGGCCGGTGGTCATCACTTCATGGAAACCCCGGCCGGCGATTACGTGATCGCCTACGCGTTGCCGAAGGGGTGAGGGACGCCGCGTCGGATGTGGCCAGCGTTCCATTGACGCAAGGCCGGGCAGCGCCCGGCCGCTCGTTGCGCGACTACAGCGCTTCGCGCAGAAATCTGACAACGGGCCGCGTTCTCTCCCGGTGAGCCTGGACGGCACGCGCTGCCATGCTGGCCGGATGCCGAGTTCCTCTGTTCGATCTGCGCGATGTCCGCTGTCAAATGCCTGCTACGTCGTCACCACTGTCACCACCCATCAATTCCCGCTGTTCCATCATCACGGCAATGCGCAGGATGTCGCGCGCTGGCTGCGTGCTTCCGATGCGGAAAGACGCACGGAATCTTTCGCCTGGGCCATCATGCCCGACCGCGTGCATTGGCTGTCCCTCCCGA
This sequence comes from Stenotrophomonas sp. RG-453, assembly GCF_033843685.1. Taxonomy (NCBI): domain Bacteria; kingdom Pseudomonadati; phylum Pseudomonadota; class Gammaproteobacteria; order Lysobacterales; family Lysobacteraceae; genus Stenotrophomonas; species Stenotrophomonas sp. RG-453. The sequence continues at coordinate 156,265 of NZ_JAMYED010000004.1, read as the reverse complement.
TGCGGGCGGGGCTGGCCAGCGGTCTGCATGGCTATCCGTTTTCGTGGTCCCGCTGGCCGGTCTGAATGGTGACGGTGCCGCCGCCCCGACGGCGCTACGCCGGGACCCGCACCATCTTCCGCATCAGATGCTCGACCACGCCTGTCGGCTCTGCGGTACGGCCCACGTGCGTGCTCGACATCTGCACCACCGAGCTGCGCTTGGCGGTGAGGAAATGGAAACGTGCACGCGCAGGAAGCTGCGCGATCGGCCCGGCGTTCGCGTCACCGCGGCAGATCGCCACGATGGCATCCAGCCACGGCTGCAGGCCCTCGATATCCAGCGTCGGCGCGAAGGCACGCAGCCGCTCCACATCCAGCTCGATCGCCGCTTCCAGGTGCTTTGCGCCCGGGCAGGACACGATCACCCCGACGTTGATGAATTCCTCGCGCTCCACGCGGGGCACTACGCGGATCACCGCATAGTCATAGGTGTGCAGTGTGGGCACGGACGGCCTCCTGTACAAAAGCCGCGCGTACGCGAAGGCGGTGTTGCAGATAATCGATATACGCCTGGCGGTAAGCCGCTGGGCTGTCGAAGGCGGGTTCGTCCACCAGCCAGCTGTCCGGCACCAGGCCGACGATCCGCTCGATCTCGGCATCGGGCAGCATCACCGCGAGCGCAGAATCCACTTCGGCAATCTGCGTGGCGAAGGGCAGCAGTACATGATCGCGGATCAGCACGAACGGCTTACTGCAGGCCTCGCCGGCACTGGCCCAGTCGTGATGGAAATACATCGCTGCGCCATGGTCGATCAGGTACAGCCTGCGATGCCAGACCATCAGGTTGGGATTGCGCGCGGTGCGGTCCACGTTGCTGGTGAAGGCATCGAACCACACGATCTTCGAGGCCAGCTCGGCATCGGGCTGCATGGCCGCCGGGTCGTAGTTGATCGCCCCGGGCAGGTAATCACTGCCGAGGTTCAGGCCCTCGCGGGCACGGATCAGATCCTGGATTTCCGGGTCCGGTTCGGTCCGGGCGAACTCGCGGTCGAGCTCCACGAACACGATCTCCGGGATCGGCAGGCCGAGCGTGCGGGCGATCTCGCCAGCGATCAGTTCGGCGATCAGCGCCTTCGGTCCTTGGCCGGCGCCACGGAATTTAAGCACCACCATGCCGTCGTCGTCGGTCTCGACCACGGCGGGCAGGGAGCCGCCTTCGCGCAGCGGGGTGACATATCGGAGGGCGTGCACGGTTCGCATGGGGCATTCTAGCCGGGCCGAGGCCGGGCGTGACGCGTAAGGGGGCGCTACCCGGCACGGTGGAACGCCTCGCTTTGCAGTGTCGGGCGGTTGGCCCTTCCGGCCCATTCACACCGGTCCCGGCGGTGCTAGATTCGGGTCATGCCCCTGTTGCGGGCACTCGTTGACACTGCAAGGGGATAAGGATGCTGATCCGTCGTACTTCGCTGGCTGCGGCCGTTGCCGTTGCCACCTTCGGGCTGCTGCTCGCTGCACCGGCCTTTGCCGGTTACGCCACGCCGCCGGAGAGCCTGCTCAAGGTGCTCAAGGCACCGCCGCCGCCGACGCCCAGCGTCGACCCGACCGGCCAGCGCCTGCTGCTGACCACCACGCAGACCTATCCGTCGATCACCCGCGTCGCCCAGCCGTATCTGAAGCTGGCCGGCGTGCGCCTGGAGCCGAAGAACCGCAGCCGCCACGACACCCCGGGTGGTTATGGCATTCCACCGTGCGTGGGCGACTTCACCGTGGTCGATACCGCCAGTGGCCGCTCCACCAAGGTCGCCTTGCCCGGCGGGTGCGCCGGCATGGCGCAGTGGTCGGCCGACGGCCAACGCTTCGCGTTCCAGAACGTGGTCGATGACAGCGTGCAGCTGTGGATCGGTGATGCAGCGACCGGCCAGGTCCGCCAGGTGCCCAACGTCGCGCTGAACCCGATCTTCGGCAGCACCGTGCAGTGGCTCGGCGGCAGCCAGCAGCTGCTGGTCAAGCTGGTGCCGGCCAAGCAGGGACCGGCGCCGAGCGCCGAAGGTGCGATCGGCCCGGACATCCAGGAGTCGCTGGGCACGGCTGGCGAAAGCAGCACCTACGAAGCCCGCGACACGCTGACCAGTGCCTACGATGAAGCGCTGTTCGCCTACTACGGCCAGTCGCAGCTGGCGGTGGTGAATACCGCCTCCAACACCGTGCGCACCGTCGGCGCCCCGGCGCTGCTCGACAGCATCGGGGCCGCCCCGGATGGCGTGCATGTGCTGACCAGAACACTCAAGGCACCGTTCTCGCATGCGGTGACCTACCAGCGTTTCGCCAATGACGTGGCCGTGCTGGATATCGCCAGCGGCCGCAGCACGCCGATCGCCAGCCTGCCGCTGGCCGACCGCGTGCCGGTGCACGGCGTGCCGGAGGGCCCGCGCGATTTCGATTGGCGCGCCACCGATCCGGCCACGCTGGTCTATGCCGAAGCCCTGGACAAGGGCGACTGGAAAGTCACGGTTCCGCATCGTGATCGCGTGCTGATGCTCAAGGCCCCGTTCACCGCCAAGCCCACCGAGATCGCCCGCACCGCGCAGCGTTTCGAAGGCCTGGCCTGGACCGCGCAGCCGGACGTTGCCTTCCTCGACGAGAACGACGAGAACCGCCACTGGCGCCAGACCCGCATCGTCAACGTCGACAACCCCAGGCAGGAAGGCCGGCTGTTGTGGGATCTCTCCAGCGATGAGCTGTACGAGGACCCGGGCAATTTCGTGTACCAGCGCCTGCCCAACGGCGCCTACGTGGTGCGTCAGGAAGGCAACTCGGTCTTCCTGCGCGGGCAGGGCGCCTCGCCGCAGGGCGATCGGCCCTTCCTGGATGCGCTCAGCCTCCGCAGCCTGAAGACGGAGCGTCTTTTCCGCAGCGATGCCGATGCCTACGAGCAGTTCATCGGCTTCAGCGCCATCCCGGGCCACCTGCTCACGTGGCACCAGTCGGTGACCGATGCGCCGAATGCATTCGTGCGCCTGCTTGGCGAGGACGTCGCCGACGCCAAGCCGGGCGAAGCGCAGGTCGTGTCCAAGCCGGCCGCGTTGACCCACCTGATGGATCCGACGCCGGAAGTGCGCCAGATCAAGAAGCGCCTGGTCACCTACAAGCGTGCTGACGGCGTGGATCTGTCGTTCACCCTGTACACCCCGCCGGGCTACAAGGAAGGCCAGCGCGTGCCGGCGATCCTGTATGCCTACCCGGCCGATTTCGCCAACGCGGCACAGGCGGGGCAGGTGTCCGGTTCGCAGCAGACTTTCACCCGCCTGGCGCCGTACCGGCTGATGCTGCTGGCCGGCTACGCGATCATCGACAACGCCTCGTTCCCCATCGTCGGCGACCCCAAAACCGCCTACAACACGTATCTGGAACAGCTGGAGGCCGATGCCAAAGCCGCGGTGGACAAGGCGGTGGACCTGGGCGTGGTCGACCGCAACCGGATCGGCGTCACCGGCCACAGCCATGGCGGCCTGATGACCGCCAACCTGATCGCGCATACCGATCTGTTCAAGGCAGGCGTCGCCACCAGTGGTTCGTACAACAAGACCTTCACCCCGTTCGGCTTCCAGAACGAACGCCGCTCGGTGTGGCAGGCGCAGGACGTGTACCTGAAGGCCTCACCGTTCTTCTACGCCGACAAGATCAAGCTGCCGCTGCTGCTGGTCCACGGCGAGGACGATGCGAACCCGGGCACCGAGCCGTTCCAGTCGCGCAAGCTGTTCCAGGCGATCCGCGGCAATGGCGGCACCACGCGCCTGGTGATGCTGCCGCACGAACCGCACTGGTATACCGCGCTCGAATCCAACGAGCAGCTGGTATCGGAAATGCTGAACTGGTTCGATACCTATGTGAAGAATGCGCCGCCGGCCAAACGCTGAGCCGAGGCATCGGTAACGCCTGGCATCAGAGTAACGGCCGCCCGTGATGGGCGGCCGTTTTTACATACAAGGCCGGCCGCAGCCTTACACTGCCGAAAAACGCACAAGGACGTGAGCATGGACATCCACGCTTGGGGACCGACGGTCAGCGGTGTCGCTGGCGGCCTGATCGCAACGTGGCTGGTGGCGTACTGGGCGAGGGGGTTGCAGACGCACTACCGTGGCTGGTCCCGGGCCGCGCTGCGGCGCCGTCACCGGACCACGATATGGACCGCCAACATCCTGCTCTTCGTGGGACTGCTGGGGGGTCTGGCCTTGTACCCGCTGGGTGGATTCGCCAGCAACGATCACCGCCCGGCATTCCTGGCGTTCGGGCTCGCCTCGTTGTTGCCCCTCTCTGCGCTGGTCATCATGCCGTTTCTGACCGGCCGAAGCGTGCGGGAGTCGCTCGTCGCGTTCGCGCTCGGCCAGGGCGCGCCGGTATGGGCAACGTATCTGCCGCTGGCAGGCGGCCTGGTCTGCCTCGGTGTGGCGATGGTGGGGTTTGTTCCTGGTGGGCGATGAGGCGTGACTTATGAGACCGGCCATCCCACTGCCAGCACGGGGGCGCTCGCGCGTTCTATGCTGTGCAGCCCCGCCTTCGATGTAATGCCGATGAAATCCGTGTTCCTGGCGTTGTTGCTGCTGTTGTCTGCTGGCCACGTCCACGCGGCGGAAACGTCCGAATTGCCACCATCGTGGACCGCGATCGGCGTCACCGTCGGCATGCCATACGCGCAGGCCAAAGCGCTGTTGCTCAAGGCAGGGTGGGTCGCCGAAGCGCCCGACAACGACGGCGATCCCGTCTTCGCCGCGCATCCGGAGGTGGATTGCGGGCAGGGCTGGGACGCGATCTGCTCGGCAGGATTCAGCCGCAGGAACGAGGCTTATGGGCTGGTACTGACGCCCACCGATGATGGCAACCTGCGCGTGCAGGGCGTCTTCTGAACGGAGTGACACGGATGTCCGAACGTACCGTAGTGGTCTTCGATTTCGATCTGACGCTGACCCGCTGGGAGACCGCCAGCCGTTTCTTCAAAACGCTGCTGCGGCGCCAGCCATGGCGGATCGCCGGGGTGCTGCTGGCACTGCCGGTGCTGGTTCCGCTCTGGGCACTGCCGCGCACGCGCCGGCGGCCGGTGCGCTTTGCGGTCTGGATGGCCACCTTCGGACGCAGCCGTGAGGCGCTGGTGGCGCTGGCGGTCGCGCATGCCGACGAGGTGTTCGCAGGACCGGAGCCGGTGTTCCTGGCGCAGGGCGTGGAACGACTGCGTCAGCATCTGGCGCAGGGCGACGAGGTCGTCATCGCCACCGGCTGCTGGGAGCCGCTCGCACGTGCGCTGCTTGAGCGCGAAGGTCTGCAGGACGTGCCGCTGGTCGCCTCGACATTGCGGCCGTTCCTGGGCGGGTGGATCAGCGAGTACCATTGTCTTGGCGAGAACAAGATTCCGATGCTGACCGAACGCGGTTATCCGCCCCCGTGGCGCATGGCCTATACCGATCATCGCGCCGATCTGCCGCTGCTGCGCAACAGCGAGCAATGGTGCCTGGTGAGCCCGGGTGAGACGTGCCTGCGGCGGATCGAACAGACGATGATGACCAAGGCGCAGATCGTTTCCTGGCGCAACGCCTGAGCGCTGCCGTCATCGCGTGATGGGGGCGGGCCTCAATCCTCTTTCATCGCCACTTCGGCTGCGAGCAGCGCCTGGGCCGCCTTGCTCAGTTCCGGCGACGGCACGCTGGGGGCACCGATGGCCTCCATCATCTCGTCGGTCGACACGAAGCGGCGGTGGCGACGGTCGTAGATGCCGGTGATCAGCAGGGCACGGGTGGCGACTTTTTCCTCGTCGCCAACCAGCACCCGCTGCTCCATGATGATGCGCGTACCGACCCAGCCGGCCAAGCGGGTCTCAAGCACGAAGCGCTGGAACGGCTTGAGTTCGCGCCGGAACTGGATGCTGCCTCCACTGACGATGGGGGCCCACTTCGAGCGCCACGCGACCCGGCCCAGGCCCATCCGGAACACCAGGTCCAGCCGGCCCAGATCGAAGATCGTCCAGTAGCGACCGTTGGTCATGTGCAGGTTGCTGTCGATGTCGTTGGGCAGCACCCGGAAGTTCAGTCGCGACACCGCCAGCGGGGCGGTCAGCCTGGAACGGAACGGCGAGGACAGCAGCAGGATCAGCAGGCGAAACCAGAGATTCATGGGCGGGGGCGCTCATCTCTAACAGTTGTCATAATTCAAATACGCTAATCTATGACACCCGTCTTAGCAAGGAGTCCGGCCATGAGTGCACGCCCTTCCGATGCCCCGCAACGCGTGGTCGCTGCGGCAGCGGAGATGCTGGCCACCTATGGCCTCAATGCCTCCAGCGTGCGCGAAGTAGCCAAACGCGCGCAGGCGCCGTTCGGTTCCACCTACCATCACTTTCCGGGGGGCAAGCAGCAGGTGTTGGCGCAGGCCACCACGCTGGCGGGCGCGAAGGTCGATGCGCTGCTCGATACCTGCCTGCAGGGAGCAGCGCCAGACGGGCTGGCCTTGTTCCTGGCGGCGTGGCGCGAGCGCCTGATCCGCTCGGATTTCCACGTCGGATGCCCGGTACTCGCCGCGGCAGTGGAAGAGCCGATCGATGATGCGCCCGATGACGCGCAGCGGGCGGCCGCCGAGGTGTTCGCGCGCTGGGAGGCGCGGCTGACCGAGGCGTTGCACCGCGGCGGCCGTCCACCCGACCAGGCCAAGGGCATTGCCACCATGATCATCGCCAGCATCGAGGGCGCCGTGGCGATGAGTCGGGCCACGCGTGACATCGGACCCTTCGATCGCGTCGCAGCGCAGCTTGAATCCCTGGTCGCCGATCGATGAGACTGTCCGCTTGCCCTCAGCGGAGCGCCATGCCGTGCCAGCCTTGATCCGTTCCACCCTCGTCGCGACGCTCGCGTTGTGTGCCATGCAACCGTTGGCACAGGCGCAGGATCGCCCGGCGATCAATCCGCTGTACCTCGTGCCTGCAGACCAGGCGACGCCCGCGCAGATCACGGAGATGCAGCAGCGCCTGCTGGATTGGCCGCAACTGCAGCGCTATCGCGACGAGAACGCGGCGTTGCCGCCGGTCGCCCCGGGTGCCAAGCGCGTGGTGTTCTACGGCGACTCGATCACCGAAGGCTGGGGCCCAACCGGCAGCGAGCGCTTCTTCCCGGGCAAGCCGTACGTCAACCGCGGCATCTCCGGGCAGACCACCGCGCAGATGCTGGTGCGCTTCCAGCAGGATGTCATCGCGCTGAAGCCGGCCGCGGTGGTGATCCTGGCCGGCACCAACGATATCGCCGGCAACACCGGGCCGGCGACGCAGGCGATGATCGAAGACAACCTGCATGCGATGGTGGAACTGGCGCAGGCGCACAACATCCGCGTGGTGCTGGCTTCGGTACTGCCGGTCAGCGACTACCCGTGGCAACCCGGCGTGCAGCCCGCCGGCAAGGTCACCGCGCTCAACCGGGCATTGCGCGCCTATGCGGAGCAGCAGGGGCTGGTCTATCTGGATTACCACACGGCCATGACCAACAAGGATGGCGGCCTGGACCCGGACCTGGCCACCGATGGCGTGCATCCCACGCCGGCCGGCTATGCGCGGATGGTGCCGTTGGCTGATGCGGCCGTCACCAAGGCACTGGCGCGCTGATACCCGGTGGCAGCCAGCTGGCCGAAAGGTGGCGCCATAACGTCAATCGAATCGCCAGCGCACCCCGGCATACACACCGCGCCCCTCACCGGGCGTGGAACGGGCGACATCCTTGCCGGCATCGTCGTAGCCCGGCGTGACCGTGGCCGCGTAGTGGCGATCGGCCAGGTTGCGCAGCTCCGCCCAGGCCTGCCAGCGCCCACCGGGGGCGTCGTAGCCGATGCGGGTGCCGAAGATCACGTGGCTGTCGGCGGCCATGCTGTTGGCGTAGTCGACGAACATCTTCGACGCATACTCGGTGTTCAGCCCGGCATAGAAGCCGGCCGGGTGGTCGTAACGCAGTTCGGCCTGGTAGTAGTGGCGCGGCAGGCCGGGCAGGCGGTTGCTACCGAAGCGTGCATCATCGCGGTAGCGGAAGTCGCTGAAGGTGTAGGCCTGGCGCAATGACAGCCGCCCGCCGACGCCCTGCCACAGCGCACTGTCCAGGCCGGCTTCGATGCCACGGTGTACGGTCGGGCTGGCGTTGGATTCGGCGATGAACAGGTTCGGCACCGGCTGCACTTCCACAGTGAGCAGCTCGTGGTTGAGGCGGGCGTAGTAGCCGGTCAGCTCCCAGCGGCCGAGCGCGCTGTCGCCACGTGCACCCAGTTCCAGCGTGGTCGCGGTCTGGTTGTCCAGTTCCACTGGCGCGCGCTGGCGGCCGGTGGAGGCGCCATTGCCGGCGGCGAAATACTGGTTCGAGCCCCAGATCATCGACCACGGGTGCGCAGGTTCTACCGAGCGGCTCAGGTTGCCGAACCACTGTGTCTGCGGCGTCTGCTGCCAGGTGAAGCCGAGCCGCGGCGCGTAATCCCATTGCCGTTCGGAGAGCCGTTCCGGCGTGGCCGGCCAGGTGACCTGCACATCGCGGCGGGTGTGGATGAAGGCCAGGCCGGTCTGCAGGCGCAGCGTCTCGCTCAGCGCCAGATCGTTGCCGAGGTGCAGCACGCTGTCGGTTCCGTAATGCTGGAAGTCGCGGGTGTGCGTGCCGGCGGCGTAACCGTTGCTGGCAAAGCGCAGCGTCTCGCGCACGTTCGCGTCCAGATCATGGGTCACGCGCAGGCCGATCGTGGTCACGCTGTCATGCCCGAACAGCGCATGCCCGCGGCGGTAGTCCAGCGTGCCGTTGAGGTTGGCGTAGTCCAGCTGCTGGCGGTACAGGCTTTCGTTCAAGTCCATCGGGTACTTGTGGTACACGAGGCCGGCCTGCAGCGACGAATCTGCATCGATGGTGTAGGTGGTGGTGTTGCCGATCCAGGTGCTGCCCGGCTGCGGGCGGCGCGCATCGATGGCCAGGTTGGCCGGGTTGGCGGCACGTGGGTCGTTGCGGATCTGCGCGCGGGTCAGGCGCCCCGGGGTTTCGTGATCGGTCTCGCGATAGCGCAGGAAGAAGCGCGTCTCCAGATCCGGCGTGAGCTGCCAGCCGATGTTGGCCACGGCGCCCTTGCCCTTGCCGGCGGCGTGCTGCTGATAGCCGTCGTACTCGGTATCGGTGTAGGCCAGGAAGTAATCAACCGCGTCCCGCACGCCGCCCAGGCTGATCCCGCGCTTCTGGTAACCGCGTGCGCCCGCTTCGTAGTGCAGCTCCAGCCCGGGCGTGTCGCGGCCGCTGCGGGTGATGTAGTTGACCGCACCGCCCAGCGCCAGCGCGCCGCGCTCGAACCCGTTGGCACCGCGCAGCACCTCCACGCGGCTCAGCCACAGCGGCTCCAGCAGCTCGTACGGCGTGCCGCCCGGACCGGTGAGCGGCAGGCCATCCAGCGAGACCGACAGGCCGGAGGCATGCGCACCGGGCGCCCGGTTGAGGCCCGAACCGCGGATGGAGACCTTGACGCCTTCATTGCCGGCGCTCTGCGCGCTGATGCCGGGCTGGTAGGCCAGTACATCGGCAGTGCCGGCGACGCGGCCCTGGCCGATCTGCGTCATATCGACGACGTTGCCTGCCCCGGGCACCCGGTCGAGCGCGCGGCGCGCAGCCTCGGTGGCATCGGCGGCGGTAACGTTGACCGCGTCCAGCGTGACGGCCTGGCCAGCAGGCGCGGCGTGGGCGGTGCCGTTGGTGGCAAGGCTGGCCAGCAGGGCGGCGGCGAGCAGCGACAGGGCAGGGGCGGTGGAGCGATTCGAGAGGGCAGTCATTCGTGCGCGATATCAGTGCGGACACGGCCCGCGTCGCCGCGGCACCCTGTCAACTTCATGTGGGGCGCGCAAGTTAACAGGATGTGGCGTGTTCGTCACCCTTGTCGGGCGTATGGAGCCAAGCGCTCACCGACGACCGGGTGTCGGTAGTGCCGGCCGCTGGCCGGCTCGCCAGGATCTACGCGATCCGTTGCGTGAGACCCATGACCGCGTGGTTGCCGGCCATCGGCCGGCACTACCGGGCCGCTGCCAGCGCTTTCGACTTGGCGTACAGCCGTTCGGCCTGCTTCGCGTCGCCCAAGGCGGCATACGTTTCTGCCAAGCTGTCCCAGGCATTGGCCGAGCGCGGGAACAGCGTCGCGTTGAAGGCGAACAGCGGCAGCGCGGTGGCATGGCCCAGATTCTCGGCCACCGCGTAGCCCACGCGGTTGATGTCCTGCTCCAGCATCGGCTGATCACCGCGCCCGGTAGTGATGAGCCACTGTTTCAACGCGGTTGTGCGTGCGGCCGTCTGCGGCTCCAGTGCGTAGGTGATCAGCCTTTCCGACAGGGCCTCGCGAGGGAACTGCATCGGGGCCACCACCGCCATGGTGCTGTCCACCAGCGTGCGCGACCACACATTCTTCGCACTGCCGTTGGTGAGGTAGATGAAGCTGTAGGTATCTCCGGCCAGGCCGTCGGCGAAGGCGATCCGCGCACGCACCCGCGTGCCACCATCATGCCCGACGAGGCGGTACTCGCCGCTTTCTTCGAATTCCCAACCCGTGGAGAAGCCGCTGCGCCGTCCGTTGTCCAGCACCTGTGGCTGCCACAGCTGCTGCAGCGTGGCACGACCCACCAGCTCACCGCGGGCCAGGGCCAGCAGGAAGCGGTCCAGATCACCGACGGTGGCATGCAGTGCGGCATGCCCGTAGGCATAGGATGGCCAGGCGATGTCGTCTTCGCGCTGCAGCGCGCCCTGTTTGCCGGTGTAGGCGATGGCGATCTCGTGGCGCGCATTCGTCGCCGGGCCGAGCGAGGTATGCGTCATCGACAGCGGTCGCAGCACGCGGTCCCGAACGATCTGTGCATAGGGCTGCTGGTACTGCGCTTCCAACAGCGCGGTGAGGACCAGATAGTTTGTCTGCGTATACCGATTGGCAGTGCCCGGCGTGAACTGCAGTGGTGCGCCGGCGAGTGCCTTGAACACCTCCGCCGCCGTGGTCGGGAAGCGGTTGCCCTGCGAGGTGATCACCTCACCTTCCCGATACTGGAAATACTCGGGAACGCCGGACGCATGGTTGAGGAACTGCCGCACGGTGATCGCCTGCCAGGCCTCGGTCAGATCGGGAAGATAGCGGCTGGCCGGTGCATCCAGCTCGACCCTGCCGGCCTCCACCCGTTGCATGACCAGAGCGCTGACAAGCAGTTTGGCCAGCGAATAAGCGTTGAACACCGTCTCGGGTGTCACTGGTTGGTGCGTGGTGAGGTCGGCCTCTCCGGCGACGGCCTGCGCAAGCAGCGTGCCGTTATGCCGTATCAGCACTGCCTGGCCGGCGATGCCGTAGCGATCGGCGTTTGTGTGGAGTTGCCGGGTGATCCGGGCGTCGAACTCCGCGGCGCGCGCGGTGCCCGACGGCGGCGATACCGCGAACAGCAGGACCGCGACAAAGGCGAAACGACGCATTGCGGGCATCCGCGTGGGTGAGCCCGCACAGTAGGAAGCGCTGGCACCCCGGTCAATGCGGCGGAAGTCACCCCCGGTCACGAAAGGCCCCGACCGTGGGGCCGGGGCCGCCCCGCATCAGCCCAGAATCCCAGGCAGATCCAGCCCCTTCTCCTTCGCGCACTCCACCGCGATCTCATAGCCTGCATCGGCATGCCGCATCACGCCGGTGGCCGGGTCGTTCCACAGCACGCGCGCGATGCGCTTGGCCGCCGCGTCGGTGCCATCGCAGACGATGACCATGCCCGCATGCTGCGAGAAGCCCATGCCGACGCCGCCACCGTGGTGCAGCGACACCCAGGTCGCGCCACTGGCGGTGTTGAGCAGGGCGTTAAGCAGCGGCCAGTCGGAGACGGCATCGGAGCCGTCGGCCATCGCTTCGGTTTCGCGGTTCGGCGAGGCGACGCTGCCCGAATCCAGGTGATCGCGGCCGATCACCACCGGTGCCTTCAGCTCGCCATTGGCGACCATCTCGTTGAACGCCAGGCCGAGTCGATCACGATCGCCCAGGCCGACCCAGCAGATGCGCGCGGGCAGGCCCTGGAACTTGATCTTTTCGGCGGCCATGTCCAGCCAGCGGTGCAGGTGCGGGTTATCCGGGATCAGCTCCTTCACCTTGGCATCGGTCTTGGCGATGTCTTCCGGGTCGCCACTCAGCGCGGCCCAGCGGAACGGGCCGATGCCGCGGCAGAACAGCGGGCGGATGTAGGCGGGCACGAAGCCGGGGAAGTCGAACGCATCGTCCACGCCTTCTTCCAGTGCCATCTGGCGCAGGTTGTTGCCGTAATCCACGGTCGGCACGCCGAGTGCGTGGAAGGCGAGCATGGCGCGGATGTGGTTGGCCATGGAGGCGCGCGCGGCGGCTTCGACGTCCTTCGGCGCGGAGACGCGTTTTTCATCCCACTCTTCCACGGTCCAGTCCTGCGGCAGGTAGCCGTTGACCGGGTCGTGCGCCGAGGTCTGGTCGGTCAGCAGGTCCGGCTTCACGCCGCGGATCAGCAGCTCGTCCAGCACGTCGGCAACGTTGCCGAGCAGGCCCACCGAGAGCGGCGTCTTCGCGGTGCAGGATTCCTCGATCAGGCGCAGCGCTTCGTCGAGGTTGTCGGTCCAGGTGTCCAGATAGCCGGTACGCAGGCGCATTTCGATGCTGCTCTTGCGGCACTCCACCGCCAGGCACGAGGCGCCGGCCATCACCGCAGCCAGCGGCTGCGCGCCGCCCATGCCGCCCAGCCCACCGGTGAACAGCCATTTGCCGGCCAGGCTGCCGTTGTAGTGCTGGCGGCCCATTTCCACGAAGGTTTCGTAGGTGCCCTGCACGATGCCCTGCGCGCCGATGTAGATCCAGCTGCCGGCCGTCATCTGGCCGTACATGGCCAGGCCCTTCTTGTCGAGCTCGTTGAAGTGGTCCCAATTGGCCCAGCGCGGCACCAGGTTGGAGTTGGCGATCAGCACCCGCGGGGCGTCCACGTGGGTACGGAACACACCGACCGGCTTGCCGGACTGCACCAGCAGGGTCTGGTCATCCTCCAGCCGCTGCAGCGTCTCGATGATCTTGTCGTAGCTTTCCCAGTCGCGCGCGGCGCGGCCGATGCCGCCATAGACCACCAGCTCCTGCGGACGCTCGGCCACGTCCGGGTGCAGGTTGTTCATCAGCATGCGCAGCGGGGCTTCGGTCAGCCAGCTCTTGCAGGTCAGCGTGGTGCCGGTCGGGGCGAGGATGGTGCGGGTGGAATCGAGACGGGTCATGCAGCACTCCGGGACGTAGCGAAGTCGAGACAGGCATCGAGCACCTGCTGCAGCGTGGCGCGCAGCGGGGCGGCGTGATCGGGATCCAGCGGCGTGGGCCAGCTGTGCTCATCCACGGCCTCGGGCTCGTGCATGTAGCCGCGGCAGGCCAGCTCCATCTGCAGCGTGTGCACGCCGCCAGGGATGTCGCTGTAGTGACGGGTGATGTAGCCGCCCTTGAAGCGGCCGTTGCGCACATGGCTCATGCCGCTCATCGCACACAGGTTGTCGACGACATCGGTGAGCGCGTTGTCGCAGGTGGTGTCCCCATTGGTGCCGAGGTTGAACTGCGGCAGCTGGCCATCGAACAGGTGCGGGATGTGCGAGCGGATCGAGTGCGCGTCGTACACCACCACGGTGCCGTGCTGCGCACGCAGGCGCGCGATCTCCGCAGCGAGGGCGTCGTGGTAGGGCATGAACCAGGTAGCGCGGCGCCGTGCGATCTCGGCTTCGTCCGGTCCGTCGCCATCGCGGTACAGCGGCTGGTTGTCGAAGGTGGTCAGCGGGCACAGGCCGGTGGTGTTCTGGCCCGGGTACAGCGAGGTGCCGCTGGGGTCGCGATTGAGATCGATGACCGAGCGCGACACCGCCGAGCGGAGCGTGGTGGCGCCCATCTGCTGCGCGAAGGCATACAGATCGTGCACCCACCAGTCGGCATCGCGGCGGGCCAGCCACGGCGAGATGAACTGCGCGGCCAGTGCATCGGGCAGCTCGGTGCCGGTATGCGGGAAGCTGACGATCAACGGTGCATCGCCACGGTGAATCTGCAGCCAGTCCGGGTGCGCGGTCATGACAGCGGCTCCAGCGGCGGGAGGATGTCGCCCAGGCCTTCGGCCAGCACGCCGCTGCGGACCAGATCGGTCGCGGCCACCATGTCCGGATGGAAATAGCGGTCGTCTTCCAGCGTGGGCACCTGTGCGCGCAGGCGCTGGCGCACCGCTTCCAGCGCATCACTGGAGCGCAGCGGGGCGTGGAAATCGCAGCCCTGCGCGGCGGCGAGCAGCTCGATGCCGATCACGTTGGCCGCGTTCTCGGCCATCGCCATCAGGCGGCGCGCACCGTGGGCGGCCATCGAGACGTGGTCTTCCTGGTTGGCCGAGGTCGGGATCGAGTCGACGCTGGCCGGATAGGCGCGCTGCTTGTTTTCCGAGACCAGCGCAGCGGCGGTGACCTGCGGAATCATGAAGCCGGAGTTCAAGCCCGGCTTCGGGGTGAGGAAGGCCGGCAGGCCGGACAGCGCCGGGTCGACCAGCATCGCGGTGCGGCGCTCGCTGATCGAGCCGATCTCGCACACCGCCATGGCCAGCATGTCGGCCGCGAAGGCGACCGGCTCGGCATGGAAGTTGCCGCCGCTCAGCGCCTCGTTGGTATCGGTGAACACCAGCGGATTGTCGGACACGCCGTTGGCTTCGATCGCCAGCGTGGTCGCGGCCTGGCGCATCACGTCGAAGGCCGCGCCCATCACCTGTGGCTGGCAGCGCAGGCAGTACGGGTCCTGCACGCGCACGTCGTTGTCGCGGTGCGATTCGCGGATCGCCGAGCCCTGCATCAGGGTGCGCAGCGCGGCGGCGGTGGCGATCTGCCCGCGCTGGCCGCGGATGCTGTGGATGCGCGGGTCGAACGGGGTGTCCGAGCCCTTGGCCGCTTCCACCGAGAGCGCGCCAGTGACCAGCGCCGCACGGAACACGGTATCGATCGCGAACAGGCCGGCCAGTGCGTAGGCCGTGGAGTACTGGGTGCCGTTGAGCAGGGCCAGGCCTTCCTTCGCACCCAGCACCAGCGGGGCCAGGCCGACGTTGGCCAGTGCCTCGGCAGCGGGCAGGCGCTGACCATCGACGAAGGCCTCGCCGACACCGATCATCACGCTGGCCAGGTGCGAAAGCGGGGCCAGGTCGCCCGACGCGCCAACCGAGCCCTGGCACGGAATCACCGGAATGAAATCGTGCTGCAGGAACGCTTCCAGCAGGGCCAGCGTCTGCGGGCGGATGCCCGAGGCGCCCTGGGCGAGGCTGGCCAGCTTCAGCGCCATCATCAGCCGCACGACCGGCGCCGGCATCGGCTCACCCACGCCGGCCGCGTGCGAGAGCACGATATTGCGCTGCAGGGTTTCCAGATCCTCGCGCTCGATGCGCACGCTGGCCAGCTTGCCGAAGCCGGTGTTGATGCCATACACCGGCGCGCCCTTGGCGACGATGTCGGCCACGGTCTGCGCACTGCGCAGCACGGCGGCGGCCGAAGCCGGGTCCAGCCGCACCCGCGCGCCGTCATGGATCGCGCGCCATTGCGCCAGCGTGACGGCGCCGGGGTGCAGGGTCAGGGTAGTGCTCATGAAATCTCCAGACATCACTAGGTTCAGACGGGTTGGCCGCGCATCACGCGGGCGTGCAGGGGGTTGAAGCCCATGCGGTAGACGAGGTCGGCAGGCGCCTCGATGTCCCACACGGCCAGATTGCAGTCCAGGCCGACGGCGAGCCGGCCGATCCGGTCCTGCCGGCCAAGGGCGCGCGCCGCTTCACGGGTGAAGCCGGCGATGCACTCCGCCACGGTCATGCGGAACAGGGTGGCGGCCATGTTCATCGCCAGCAGCGGGCTGGTCAGCGGCGAGGTGCCGGGGTTGGAATCGGTGGCCAGTGCCAGCGGCACGCCCGCCGCGCGCAGTTCGGCGATCGGGGGCAGGGTGGTATCGCGGGTGAAGTAGAACGCGCCCGGCAGCAGTACCGCCACGGTGCCGGCGTGGCGCATCGCGGCGATCCCGTCGGCATCAAGGTGTTCGATATGGTCGGCCGACAGCGCACCGTGACGCGCCGCCAGGGCGGCACCATGCTGGTTGCTCAGCTGCTCGGCGTGGATCTTGATCGCCAGCCCGTGCTGCCGCGCGGCGACGAACACCTGTTCGGCCTGCGCAGCGCTGAAGGCGATGTTCTCGCAGAACACGTCCACCGCTTCGGCCAGCCCAGCGGCGGCAACGGCCGGAATCATGACGTTGCAGACCTCGTCGATGTACTCCTGTGCCTCGCGGCCCGGCGGGATCGCATGCGCGCCGAGGAAGGTCGGCACGATCTCGACCGCGCGCTGGCGGCCCAGTTCGCGCGCGACCTGCAGCTGTTTGGTCTCGTCGGCCAGGGTCAGCCCGTACCCGGATTTGATCTCCAGCGTGGTGATGCCTTCGGCCAGCATGGCGTCCAGGCGGGGCAGGCTGGCGGCGAGCAGGTCGGCTTCGCTGGCGGCGCGGGTGGCGCGCACGGTGGAGACGATGCCGCCGCCGGCACGGGCGATGTCGGCATAGCTCACGCCCTGCAGGCGCTGCTCGAACTCACCGGCGCGGTTGCCGGCATAGACCAGGTGGGTGTGGCAGTCGATCAGGCCGGGGCTGATCCAGCGCCCGCCACCGTCGATGCGCTGGGCCGGCTGCAGATGATCGGCCGAGCCGGCCGTGCCGACATGCACGATGCGCCCATCGGTCGCGGCGATGACGCCATCCTCGATCACGCCCAGCCCCGGGCCATCGACGGTGATCAGGTTGGCGTGGTACCAGAGGGTGTCACAGTGCATGGCAGCAACCACATCGGTGTATATGTCTATACAATATAGGCGCCTCTTCCGGGATGTCCAGTGATGCCAGCCAACCCCGCACCGATCCTCCGTTTCCACGCCACCCACGCGCTGCTGCCACAGGGCTGGGCGCGCGATGTGCGCATCGCCAGCCAGGGCGGCATGCTGGTCGAGGTGACCCCGGGGGTGCCGGCCGAGGCGGGTGATACCGCGTTGGCCATCGCCCTGCCGGGCCTGGGCAACCTGCACAGCCACGCCTTCCAGCGCGGCATGGCCGGGCTGACCGAGATCGGTGGCAACAGCGGGGACAGCTTCTGGAGCTGGCGCGAGCTGATGTACCGTTTCCTGGCGCATCTGCAGCCCGAGGCCATGCAGGCGATCGCCGAGCAGGCCTATGTGGAGATGCTGGAATCCGGGTTCACCCGGGTTGGCGAGTTCCACTATCTGCATCACGGGCCGGACGGTGCGCCTTACGCCAACCGTGCCGAAATGGCCGAGCGCATCGCCGCTGCCGCCCGGTCCAGCGGGATCGGCCTGACCCTGCTGCCGGTGTTCTACGCACATGCCGATTTCGGTGGCGCCGCGCCGAACCCGGCCCAGCGCCGGCTGATCCACGATGTGGATGGTTTTGCCGAGCTGCTGAAGGGCTGCACGCGCGCGCTGCAGGGCCAGGACGATGCGGTGCTCGGTTTCGCCCCGCACAGCCTGCGCGCGGTGACCGGCGAGGAACTGTCGGCGTTGCTGCCACTCAACACCGGCCCGGTCCACATCCACATCGCCGAACAGACCCGCGAGGTCGATGCCTGCGTGGCCTGGAGCGGGATGCGCCCCGTGCAATGGCTGTACGAACACGCGCCGGTGGACGCACGCTGGTGCCTGGTGCACGCCACCCACATCACCGGGGCGGAGCTGCAGCAGATCGTGGCCAGCCACGCGGTGGCCGGGCTGTGCCCGATCACCGAGGCGAACCTGGGCGACGGCCTGTTCCCGATGCAGGCGTTCGCGCGCGCCGGTGGCCGGTTCGGTGTCGGTTCCGACTCCAACGTCCTGATCGACGCGGCCGAAGAACTGCGCCTGCTCGAGTACGGCCAGCGCCTGCACCTGCGTGGGCGCAACGTGCTGGCCCCGGGCGATGGCCAGTCCACCGGCCGCTGGCTGTACGAACAGTCGTTGAACGGTGCTGCGCAGGCGCTGGGCGTGGCCAGCGGGCTGCTGGTCGGCGCACCTGCCGACCTGGTCGAGCTCGATCCCGATCACCCGGCGCTGATCGCCCGCGACGGCGATGCCTTGCTTGACAGCTGGGTGTTCGCCGCACGTAATGGCGCCGTGCGATCGGTATGGCGCCAGGGTCGCCAGTTGGTCCGTGACGGTCGCCACCCGCAACGCGAGGCGGTGGCCGCACGGTTCGCCGCGGCACTTCGACCGTTGTTGAGGGTCTGATCCGACCCTCCCATGCAGGAATCCAGAGTGACGGGCAAGAAAGCAGCAACCCTCAATCAGCGCATCCGCGCCGATCTGGAAAGCCGCATCCTCAGTGGACAGTGGGAGCCTGGCTTCCGCATCCCCTACGAACACGAGCTGATGGAGCAGTACGGCTGCTCGCGGATGACCGTGAACAAGGTGCTGACCGCGCTGGCCGAGAGCGGCATGATCGAGCGCCGCCGCCGTGCGGGCTCGTTCGTCGCCCGGCAGCCGCCGCACCTGGAACAGGTGGCGCTGGAGATCCCCGACATCGCGATGGCGGTGGAAGCGCGCGGGCATGTGTATGGCTACCAGCTGCTGGAGCGCGCCTACCGTCGCCCACGCGAGCAGGTCGCGGAGGAAACCGCCCTGGCCGGCAGCGAAAAGCTGCTGGCGATCCGCTGCCTGCACCTGGCCGATGGCCGGCCGCTGGCACTGGAGCATCGCCTGATCAGTCCGGTCGGCGTGCCGGAGGTGCTGGAGGTGGATTTCGAGACGACGGCGCCAGGCAGCTGGCTGCTGCAGAACGTGTCGTGGACGCGCGCCCAGCACCGGATCAGCGCGTGGGGCGCCGATGACGCGGCCGCTACGCTGCTGCAGGTCAAACCCGGCACGGCATGCCTGGTCATCGACCGCCTCACCTGGCGCGGCGAGCAGCCGATCACCTGCGTGCGGCAGATGTTCCTGGGCGATGCCTACGACCTGGTCGCCCGGTTTTCGCCGGGCGCGCGCTGACCGTTACAGCGTGGTGCATTGCCGCCAGCGGACCGGCTCATCCACGCCGGGGCGCGGGTTGAGTTGGATGCGCACGGTGCGCAGCGCCGGGTAGCGGGTCACTTCCTCGCAGATCAGCGGCCAGATGGCATCAATCTCGCCGGTGCGGTTGATCGCCAGCGTCTGCCGCGTCAGCCAGATGCCGCTGGCCACGCCGGGGCGGGTGGCCACGTTGCGTGACAGTTCGTGCTGATAGCGGTCCAGCGTGGCGTTGTCGGGGTTGGCGTCCATCGCAGCCGCGGGAGCATCGGTCGCCGGTCCTGGACGACCCTCGTGCGCTGCCGCGGGTGGTGCCGGTGCGGCGGTGGGGGCGGTGGGGGCGGTATCGGCCGGCGCCGGGACCGCTGTGGCGGGCGTCATGGCGGCAGGCGCGGTCGTTGCGGATTCGTCGTCGGCCCATTGTCTTTCCAGTCCCGCGGTCAGCGAGCCCAGCCCGACCATCAAGCCCAGTGTCGCCGCGCCCAGCGCCGCGATCGAAATACGGCGGATCGCCTCGCGACGGGCACCGGCCTGTACGCGGGACTCCATGTCGCCGGGCAGATACGGCTGCAGCAGCGGCCACAGCAGCGGGCCGTCCAGAACCTCGACATTCTGCTTTTCAGCGGCGATGCGGCCATCGCGCTCGACCTTGCCTTCGGTGATCAGGATCCCGCCGCGGGCACCGGCCAGGCGCGCGGCGGCGCCCAGCTCATTCACCGCCGCCGTGCCGATCCGGTAAGCGCGCCCGTGCTTGCAGGAGAGCAGCCAGCGCTGCGGACCGTCGTGCATGAGGAAATCGCTGCGGGGTTGGCGGCTGTCCATGGCCTCATCGGGCACGTCCTGCAGGCCACGCTGCTCGTGCATCGCACGCCGGACGATCAGCGAAAATTCCCGCCAGTGCATGCCGGCCAGGGCATTGAGGCCAAGCTGGGTCTCCTTGCGCTTCCGTTTGATCAGCCAGAAGTAGGCCGTGGCCAGGAACCAGGCGATGAGGGCCAACAGCAGGGCCAGAATCCAGGAGAGCATGCAGGGGGATATGAACAGGGAAGTGCGATAGACAGTTTATATGCGCCTTTGCACGTCAGCGGCGCGTCGTTGTCGCACGCATGGGCATCCGGCGATCACGTCGGTGACGGCCGTCTCACTTTGTGGTGGTGCGGCCGATCGAGCGCCCACAAAAAACCCGCCAATCCAAAGCCGTGAGGGGAGGGAACAAACGGCGGTGGAAGCGATTGGCGGGTCGATTTCGATTGTCAACAAAGTCGTGCTGCTTTGCAACAAACGAGGTCGGATCAGTTCAGTCAGGCGTCGGAGGTCGGCGACTGGTGCGTCCCCGGCGACGGATCGGCCGACGGGGAGGCATTGC
Source organism: Stenotrophomonas sp. RG-453 (assembly GCF_033843685.1). Lineage (NCBI taxonomy): Bacteria > Pseudomonadati > Pseudomonadota > Gammaproteobacteria > Lysobacterales > Lysobacteraceae > Stenotrophomonas > Stenotrophomonas sp. RG-453. The sequence continues at coordinate 135,851 of NZ_JAMYED010000004.1, read as the reverse complement.
GGGCCTCGGCGCGGTTGACCCGGGTAGTGAGGGCGTCGATCCGGGCATTGAGGGCGGCCACGTCCTCGGCGGTCGGGATGTGCAGGCGCTTGAGCACGCCCTGGACCCGGTCATCGAAGGCCTTCTCGACCTTGTCCCAGGTGCCGCTGGCCTTTTCACGGGCCTCGCCGAGGTGTTCCTCGACATTGTCGCGCCAGCGCGGCGTATCGCCGGCCTGCTCACGGTTGCGGGCCTCGATGTTCTCGCCTTCCTTGACCAGGTTGTCGAAGACCCGGCTGCCTTCGGCCTGTGCGCGCCCGAAGGCGCCAAGCCCCGCCAGCCAGATCTGCTGGGCCGAATCGGTCAGCTTGCGCGAGAAGCGCTCGGCCTGATCCTGCAGCGAGGGCTTCTCGCCGGGGATGCGATCGTCGAAGTCGTTGGGTGAATTCATGGGGCGATCCCTGTGGGTGGACACCCTTGGATCGTATGCATCGCCGGCTTCAAGCGATGTGATGGCCGGCGCCTGTGCAGCGTCGGGCCGGGTGTCGGTTCAGCCGAGCTTTTCCTGCAGCACGCGCTGGATCTCGCTTTCCACCATGCTTTTCATGGCCGAGAGCAGGAAGCCGAGCTTGGCGGTGACCTGCACCTGGCCGGGCTGCAGCGCGATCGCGCCATCCACGCCGGAGCCGCTGAAGTTCAGCACGTCGCCCACCCAGCTGGACTGCAGGCCGAAACGCTCGGACAGTTTGGCGGCGACTTCTTCGATGGCCTTGCGCGCGTTTTCGGCGGGCAGGGAGTGGGCGTGACGGATATCGATGGTGGACATACAGTCTCCTGGCGGACAACGGCGCGGATTCGGGCGTGCATTGTGCGCATCCTCAGGCACAACTCCAAGGTCTGCGTCACACTTCTTCTTCCCTGACATTCAACCTGCTAGGCTGCGCCGCGTGCAGAACCTGCTAGTCCACTTTACTCAACGCCAACACCCTGACCAGCCGCTGCGGCCCGGGGTGCAGCGCATCGTGCGTCATGCTTCGGGCACTGTCCGGCTTGGCGATGACACTCCCGGCACCTTGTTGCTGGCCCAGTTCTGCCTGGACGACCGCGGCTTGTGGCTGCAGGTCGCCAGCGGCATCCGCGGCATCCACGTCAATGGCCGCCCGGTGCGGCGGATGGCGCTGCTGCGCGCGGGCGACGCCGTCTACGCCGATGGCGTGGAGATGGTGGTGCAGGGCGACTGCGAGGCCGTTGCGCACGCACCGCCGCGCAGCGATGACGGTGGCGATGACCAGCGTCTGTTGCGTGGCGTCGGCGGCCAGCACCACGGGCGCAGCTTCACCCTGGATCGCCCGCGCGTGATCGGGCGCGGGCCGGAGGCGGACATCGTCATCGACGACCCGGCCTTCGCCGAGCAGCACGCCCGCCTTGAGCAGCACGGCGAGCGCCTGCTGCTGCGCGACCTGGGCGCCGGCGAGTCAACCCGGGTCAATGGCGTCACCGTTCGCCACTGCTGGCTGCAGCCCGGTGACCAGCTGGTCTTCGATGCCCAGCACCGCTTCGTGCTCGAGGTGCCGCATGACGGCCGCAAGCGCATCGTGGTCGAGGAAGAAGATGACGGCTTCGAAGCGCGCCAGCGCCCGGAACCGGTGGCCGTGCCCAAGCGGGTGAGCCGCTGGCCGTGGCTGCTGGTCAGTGCGCTGCTGCTCGCGGCAGCGATCAGCGGCCTGCTCTGGTTCGGGGCGAGGTAGTGCCGGCCGCTGGCCGGCAACCAGGCATACCTGGCGTGGGCCATTAGATTCGTTTGCAACCAAATTCGCCTTGTCCTGCAAGGCCTAAAGGCTGGTGCGCTGCGGCATACTAGGGGTCTTGCCCCATAGGTGTGACATGACGCGCGCGTTCAATTTCAGTGCCGGCCCTGCAACGTTGCCGGAATCGGTCCTGCGCCAGGCGCAGGAAGAGATGTTGGAGTGGAACGGCGCGGGCGCCTCCATTGTCGAAATGAGCCACCGCGGCCCGGAGTTCATGGCCGTCGCCGCCCAGGCCGAGGCCGATCTGCGTCGCCTTATCGGCATCCCGGACGACTACGCGGTGCTGTTCCTGGCCGGTGGCGCGACCACCCAGCAGGCCCTGCTCGCACTCAACTTCGCCCAGCCCGGCCAGACCGTGGATTACGTGCTCACCGGGCACTGGGGCAAGACCGCGATCAAGCAGGTCAGCCCTTACGTCACGGTCAACGTCGCCGCGAGCAGCGAAGCCAATGGCTTCCACGACATCCCGGCGCGCGCCAGCTGGCAGCTCTCCGATGACGCGGCCTACGTGCACATCACCGCCAACGAAACCATCCACGGCGTCGAGTTCCGTGACACCCCGGACGTGGGTGACGTGCCGCTGTTCGCCGATTTCAGCTCCTCGATCGCCAGCGAGCCGCTGGATGTCAGCAAGTACGGCCTGATCTATGCCGGCGCGCAGAAGAACCTCGGCCCGGTCGGCGTCTCGGTGGTGATCGTGCGCCGCGACCTGCTCGAGCGCAGCGGCCAGCCGCGCGCGGACATCTTCGATTACCGCTCGCACGTCGCGCGCGATTCCATGCTCAACACCCCGCCGACCTGGAACTGGTACCTGGCCGGGCTGGTGTTCCAGTGGATGCTGGCCGAAGGCGGCGTGGAAGAATTCGCCCGCCGCAACGCGGTCAAGTCGGGCCTGATCTACGGGGCGATCGACCAGTCCGGCGGCTTCTACCGCAATGAAGTCGTACCGGCCGCACGCTCGCGCATGAACATCCCGTTCTTCCTGCCGGATGACACGCTCAACGCGCGTTTCGTCAGTGAATCCAAAGCGGCCGGCCTGCTGGCGCTGAAGGGCCACAAGGCGGTCGGCGGCATCCGCGCCTCGCTGTACAACGCCATGCCGGTGGAGGGCGCGCAGGCGCTGGCCGCCTTCATGCGCGATTTCCAGCAACGTAACGGCTGACGCATTCGTTTTTCCCGGGGCGCTCGCCGCCCCACTGCAATTGGAACCCAGATGGCCACCAAACCCGCCAAGCCCAAGGCTGCCAAGCCGGCACCGACCCCGCCCAAGGCGGCTGCCCCCGCGAAGAAGGCCAAGGCCGCCAAGCGCGATGCCGCGCCGGCGGTTGCCGCGCCCGTGCTGTCGGATGTGCGCGCCAAGATCGACCATATCGACCGCAGCATCCAGGCGCTGATCGCCGAGCGCGCTAACTTCGCCCACCAGGTCGGCAAGGCCAAGGGCAAGCTCGCTGCCGCCGTGGATTACTACCGCCCCGAGCGCGAAGCGCAGGTGCTGCGCATGGTGGTGGACCGCAACGAGGGCCCGCTCAGCGATGAAGTGCTGGTCCACGTCTACCGCGAGATCATGTCGGCCTGCCTGGCCCAGCAGGAGCCGTTGAAGATCGGCTACCTCGGTCCGGAAGGCACCTTCAGCCAGCAGGCGGTGCTCAAGCATTTCGGGCGCTCGTCGCTGGGGCTGCCGCTGGCCAGCATCGAAGAAGTCTTCCAGGAAGTGGAAGCGGGCAACGCTGATTTCGGCGTGGTGCCAGTGGAGAATTCGGGGCAGGGCACCATCCAGATCACGCTGGACATGTTCCTGACCTCCAACCTGAAGATCTGTGGCGAAGTGGAACTGCGCGTGCAGCAGTACCTGATGTCGCGCAGTGGTCGGCTGGAGGATGTCGAGCGCGTGTATGGCCACCCGCAGTCGTTCATGCAGACCTCCTCGTGGCTGCGCGCCAACCTGCCCAAGGCCGAGAAGATTCCGGTCTCCAGCAACGCCGAAGGCGCGCGCCGCGCCCGCAATGCCGATGACGCCGCGGCGATCGGCGGCGAGAGTGCCGGGCATGTGTACGGCCTGAAGAAGGTGGTGACCAAGCCGATCCAGAACGATGCGGACAACACCACGCGCTTCCTGGTCATCGGCCGCAACATCTTCCCCACCTCCGGCCACGACCGCACCTCGGTGCTGGTGTTCATCCACGACAAGCCCGGTGCACTGTTCGACGTGCTCAGCCCGTTCGCGCGGCATGGCATCAGCATGAACCGGATCGAGTCGCGCCCCTCGCACAACGCCAAGTGGGAGTACGGCTTCTTCATCGATCTGGCCGGCCATGTCGACGACGAGGCGATGCAGGCGGCCCTGGCCGAACTGAAAGCCCACTCGGCGCAGATCAAGATCCTCGGCTCCTATCCGGTCGCCGTGCCCTGATCCGAACGGCGTGGCCGCGCTGCGCGCTACGCCCGGCCCGGTGCCCGCATGGGCACTGCGGCCCTTCCGCACACCGTTGCATCGCCGCTGCGGCGGCCCCGCCCCATAGGATTTCCGATGACCGCATCTCCGTACTGGATCGCCCACAAGGGCCAGCCCCTGCAGGGCAGCCTGACCATTCCCGGCGACAAGTCCGTCTCGCACCGTTCGGTGATGTTTGCCGCGCTGGCCGATGGCGTGTCGCGCATCGATGGCTTCCTGGAAGGCGAAGACACCCGCGCCACCGCCGCGATCTTTTCGCAGATGGGCGTGCGCATCGACACCCCGTCGCCGTCGCAGCGCATCGTGCATGGCGTGGGCGTGGATGGCCTGAAGGCGCCGAGCGCCCCGTTGGACTGCGGCAACGCCGGCACCGGCATGCGCCTGCTGGCCGGGCTGCTGGCCGCGCAGCCGTTCGATTCGGTGATGGTCGGCGATGAATCGCTGTCGCGCCGCCCGATGCGCCGCGTGACCGGCCCGCTGGGCGAGATGGGCGCGAAGATCGAGACCGAGGCCGATGGCACGCCGCCACTGCGCGTACAGGGCGGGCAGACGCTGCGCGGCATCGCGTTCGCCTCGCCGGTCGCCAGTGCGCAGGTCAAATCCGCCGTGCTGCTGGCCGGGCTGTATGCCGAGGGCGAAACCTCGGTCATCGAGCCGCACCCGACCCGCGACTACAGCGAGCGCATGCTGCGCGCGTTCGGCGTGGATATCGAGTTCTCGCCCGGCAAGGCCCGCCTGCGCGGTGGCCAGCGCCTGCGCCCGACCGATATCGTGGTGCCGGCCGATTTCTCCTCGGCGGCGTTCTTCCTCGTGGCCGCCAGCGTCATCCCGGGGTCCGAACTGCGCCTGCGCGCGGTCGGCCTCAACCCGCGCCGCACCGGTCTGCTGGCCGCGCTGCGCCTGATGGGCGCGGACATCACCGAAGAGAACCATGCCGAGCAGGGTGGGGAAGCGGTGGCCGATCTGGTGGTGCGTTACGCGCCCCTGCACGGCGCCGAGATTCCCGAAGCGCTGGTGCCGGACATGATCGATGAGTTCCCGGCGTTGTTCGTCGCCGCGGCCGCCGCGCAGGGCAACACCGTGGTGCGTGGCGCGGCCGAGCTGCGGGTCAAGGAATCGGACCGCCTGGCCGCGATGGCGACCGGCCTGCGCACGTTGGGCGTGCAGGTGGACGAGACCGAGGACGGCGCGACGATCCATGGCGGCGCGGCGCTGGGCAGCGGCACCATCGAAAGCCATGGCGATCACCGCATCGCGATGGCCTTCGCCATTGCCGGCCAGCTCAGCACGGGCGAGGTGCGGGTCAATGACATCGCCAACGTAGCGACCTCGTTCCCGGATTTCGATGGTCTGGCGACCGGCGCAGGTTTCGGGCTTCGCGCCGGCTGAGATAATGCCGGGTTCTGCCGCTGCTGCGTCCAGATGCCCGGTATGCGTGGTTGCCGAGCAGCGCCCGGCACTGCCTTGACCTGGCGTCGTCGCGGTACTTCACGAACAAAAAAAAGGGAGGCCACTGGCCTCCCTTTTCGTTCCCGCCTCAGCGCAGCTGCTTAACGCTCAGTACGGAAATCCACCGGCACGCGAACCACGCTGGCGACGGCGCGGCCGTTATGCATGGCCGGCTCGAACTTCCAGTCGCGCACGGTGGTCAGCACCGCACGGTCCAGATCGCGATCACGCGTACCGCTGCGCTGCACGATGTTGGCATCGGTCACCTGGCCGCGGGTATCCACGTTGAGGCTCGCGACCACGCTGCCCTGCACGCCGCTGCGCAGCGCCGTACGCGGGTAGGCCGGCTTGGCATTGCTCGCCAGCGGGCGGGCCTCACGATTGCGCACGGCCGGGGTCGCCTTGCGCTGCTCGGTAGCCGGAGCCGCTTGGCGCGCCGCCGGGGCCGGCGTCGTCGCTACCGGCGCGGTCTCGGTGGCGGGCAACATGCGCTGGCCGACCGGCGCGTCGTTGGTATCGCCCGGGGTGGCATAACGCAGCCACACCAGCGCAGCGGCGAACATCGCCACGATCAACGCCACCCACAACCAGGGTGACGTACGGCGATTGTGGGGCTCATCGATCACGTCGCGCTGATGCTGCGGCGAGCGGGGCATGTCCGGGGCATGGGTAACACTCATGGCTGACTCCTGGTGTCGATGTGACACCCGCAGTCTTGCGCGTACCCGGTTGCGGATGTGTCAGCGCACCGTCAACGCGGCGACTGCATTGCCATCAAGGTTCAGTTTGCTGAGCCGTTGCAAAATCACCGCGTGATGCGGTGATGAATCACTGCGGAGTGAAGTCGAACGGTACTTCCAGGCTGCCAGGCACCGGCACACCATTGCTCTGCGCCGGCTGGAAGCGCCAGCGGCGCACTGCATCGGACGCGGCACGATCAAGGTCGCGTGAACCGCTGCGCTGGATCAACGTCACGGCCGAGGGATAGCCGGTGGCATCCACATCCACGCGGACCACGACCGTGCCGCGATCCCCCCGGCGCAGTGCGGCGGGCGGGTAGCTGGGCGGCGGCGACTGGTCGGCAATCGGCTGCGGGCGGTCGCTCGGTGCCATCGCCACAGGCGCAGCAGGCGCGGCCGGTGCAGCGGGCGCAGCCGGCGGCGGCGGTGGGGCGGTCTCCACCAGCTGCGGCTTTTCTTCATTGGCCGGCGGCGCCTTGGCGTCGGGCATGTCGCTGGAGCCGGCCGCAGCGGCCAGCGGCTCGGGCAGGGGCTCGACCTCGGCCACCTGGGCAGGGGTCTGCGCGGCGGGGTCGGCCTTGTAGAAGCCGTCCTTGCGGCTGCTCAGCCACACCACCAGGAACAGCAGCACGCCCGCACCGAAGGCGATCGCGGCGATCTTGAGGCTGCGGCGGGGCAGCTGGAAAGTGATGTTCTTGCCAGAAGTCGAGCGGGAAGCAGACATGGGGCATACCGTATGGATCACCGCGATTCTGCCACGCCCGGGATGAACCGGCGGCAGAAAAACGCATAACAGGCGATAATCCCCCTCCGAATCCGTAGACCCCTCTGCCGCCATGCTCGATCCAGCCCTGCTCCGCCAACAGCCCGCCGACCTTGCCGAACGCCTGCGCTCCTCGCGCGGTTTCGAGCTGGATGTCTCCGGGCTGGAGTCGCTGGAAGCCGATCGCAAGCGGATCCAGGTGCGTACCCAGGAGCTGCAGAGCCTGCGCAACAGCCGTTCCAAGGCCATCGGCCAGGCCAAGGCCAAGGGCGAAGACGTCTCGGCGATCATGGCCGAGGTGGCCGCGTTCGCCGATGAACTGAAAGCCTCGGAACTGGCCCTGGATGTGCTGCGCGAGAAGATCGAAGCGATCGCGCTGGGCATCCCGAACCTGCCGGCCGAGGATGTGCCGGCGGGCAAGGATGAATCGGAGAATGTCGAGCAGAAGCGCTGGGGTACCCCGCGCGCGTTCGATTTCCCGGTGCTTGATCATGTCGAGCTGGGCGCCCGCAACCGCTGGCTGGATGGCGAGACCGCGGCCAAGTTGTCCGGCTCGCGCTTCACCGTGCTGCGTGGCCCGATCGCGCGCCTGCACCGCGCCCTGGCGCAGTTCATGCTCGACCTGCATACCGGTGAGCACGGCTATGAAGAGACCAACGTCCCGACCCTGGTCAATGCCGAGTCGCTGCGTGGGACCAGCCAGCTGCCGAAGTTCGAGGACGACCTGTTCAAGACTGCCGTGGGCGAGTCCACCCGCTATCTGATCCCGACCTCGGAAGTGCCGCTGACCAACATCGTGCGCGATGAAATCATCGACGCCGAGCAGCTGCCGCTGCGCATGACCGCCCATTCGCTGTGCTTCCGCGCCGAAGCCGGCAGCGGCGGCCGCGACGTGCGCGGCATGATCCGCCAGCACCAGTTCGAGAAGGTGGAACTGGTCGCCGCCTGTACCCCGGCGCAGAGCGATGAAGAGCACCAGCGCATGACCCGCTGTGCCGAAGTCGTGCTGGAAAAGCTGGGCCTGCCTTACCGCAAGGTGCTGCTGTGCACCGGCGACATGGGCTTTGCCGCCATCAAGACCTACGACCTGGAAGTGTGGCTGCCCTCGCAGGACACCTACCGCGAAATCTCTTCGTGCTCCAACTGTGGTGATTTCCAGGCGCGCCGCATGCAGGCCCGCTGGCGCAACCCGGAAACCAGCAAGCCCGAACTGCTGCACACGCTCAACGGTTCGGGCGTGGCGGTCGGCCGCGCGATGATCGCGGTGATGGAGAACTACCAGAACGCCGACGGCAGCATCACCGTGCCGGACGTGCTCAAGCCCTACATGGGCGGGCTGGATGTCATCGGCTGATCCGGTGCTGTGACGCGTGTAAAAAACCCGCCGGAAGGCGGGTTTTTTGTTGGTGCTTCGGTAGCCACCCCATGGGTGGCTTCCGTACCGGTCATGCATCACCTGCTGCCACCCATGGGGTGGCTCTACCCGTCCGTCATCGGCGCCAACACGCCCAGCGGCACCCAGCCGGACGTGGTGCCGCCAACCAGCTCGCACCAGACCCAGCTGTTGAGCTCGCGCTCACCGCGCACGTGTTGACCCACATCCACGTCCAGTTCGCGCGCGCAGTAAGCCTCGGCCGCCATCGCATCGCCCTGCGCGTTGCGGCCGATCACCTGCGCCGGTACCCAGCCGGCGGCCTGGCCCGGCGTCTGGCACAGATACCAGTTGTCCCAGCCTTCGGGCCCCTGGTAGCGCTCGCCGACCTGCAGCGGATCGCCGGGCTGCAGGGTGATCGGGTGGGGGAACTCGCTGCGGTGGGTCTGGATGACGCGGTAATCCATGCGGAATCAGCCATGTGTAAAGAGCCCCCAGCTTAGCGGCCATCGCCGCGACGCGGCAGCGTTGATTGCGTCAGCGATGCGGCTTCCAATGAGGAAGAGAGGCAGCTCAGAAAACGCCGTGATGAAATGTAGGAGAGGTTGATAGCCGAGTGGGCGGCACTCGGCGTGGAAGGCCGCAGAGACGGCAGGCACGGGGCTTCGCGGATGAGCATCCGGTAGGCGACCCATACGGCCCGCACGTGGTGGTGTGATCGATGCCCATTTCCTGCGGCACACAGCGGACAGGCTGGGCACTGACATCTACTTCCACAGGACGCACGGTGACTACAGCGGCTGCACCCCTCCCATCCACCAATCCCGCCGGCATCGCCGCATGGCTGATGCTGGGCATCGCCTGGCTGTGCTTCCTGATCCCGTTTCCGGGGCTCGGGCTCATCCTCGGCTGGCCGCTCAATCTGGTGGCCTTCATCCTGGCTGTCGTGGCGATGGCCAAGGGCGGCGCCGGCAAAGGCATCGCCCAGCTCCTGCTGTCCCTCGTCGCCTCCCCGCTGGTCTACCTCGTGGGCGTCGTGGTGTTCGCCGGCACCGTCAGCGCGATCGGTCAGCCGGCCCTCGATGCCCAGGCCAATGCGGGCAAGGGCCGCCAGCAGGACATCACCATCGCGCCTGTCGTGCCTGTCGTGCCTGTCGAAATCAGCGCGCGCCAGCTCCATCGGGACTACGAGGCCAATGAGGTCGCCGCCGACGTCCTCTACAAAGGCAAGCGGCTGCTGATCACCGGCGAAGTTGCCAGCATCCAGACGGATCTGATGGATAAGCCGCAGGTGCAGCTGAAGGCCGGAAGCGTGGACCAGGTGATGATCTCCGGCCTCTCCAGGGAAGAGGCCGGCGCGCTCGGCAAAGGCGACACTGTGCTCGCGGCCTGCACGGGCAACGGCATGATCCTGGGATCACCGATGACGCGCGACTGCGAACTGCAGTAAGGCCGAGCCGCGTCCAAAAAAGATGGCCCCTGGAGGGGCCATCTCTGCCACACCCACACCGTCACGACGAGGGGGAGGGAACGGTGTGGGTCCTGCGCGGCTCAGGCTGCGGCGAGTTCTTCCGGCTGCGGCAGCGCGGCCAGGGCCTGGGCAATCGCATCGGTGCGGTGCTGAGGCGAATAGGCGATGCCCTCGGCCCGCACGAACTCGACGTTGTCGATGCCGAAGAAGGCGAAGACCTGGCGCAGGTAGGGGTCCTGGAAGTCGGTCGGGGCGCCGGTGTGCAGGCCGCCGCGGCTGCTGGCCACGATCACGCGCTTGCCGCCGGCCAGGCCCACCGGGCCATTCTCGGTGTACTTGAAGGTGCGCCCAGCCACGGCCAGGCGGTCGATCCACGCCTTGAGGGTGGAGGCGACGCTGAAGTTGTACATTGGGGAGCCGATGACCACCACGTCGGCGGCCAGGAACTGCGCCAGCACCTGCTCGGCGTCAGCCACTTCGGCCGGATCGGACTGGGCCAGGGACGAGCTGCGCAGGTGCGGGACCGGCTGGGCATCGAGGTCGCGGTAGCTCACTTCCAGACCCGGCACCTGGTCGCGCCACTGCTGGACCACGGCGGCGGAGAGCTGGCGGGAAACCGAGTTGTCGCCAAGCACGCTGGCGTCGATGTGAAGAAGCTTCATGGCAATCACCTGTTATCTGGGGAGGGGCGGGGGAAGGCGCCGCCGACGGAGATCAGGTTAGGTTGTTGCCTGTTTGGAATAAAGGTGGTTGAATACCACGTATTGTTCTATATCTGGAACTTCGGTATGCAAGACCTCAACGACCTCTACTACTTCGCCATGGTGGTGGATCATGGTGGCTTCGCCGCAGCAGAACGCGCGCTCGGCATCCCCAAATCCCGCCTGAGCCGCCGTATCAGCCAGCTGGAAACCGATCTGGGCGTCCGCCTGCTGCAGCGCTCCACGCGCCGCTTCGCGGTGACCGATGTCGGTACCAGCGTGCATCGCCACGCGCAGACCATGCTCGCCGAGGCCCAGGCCGCGCGAGAGGTGGTGGATCGCCTCAGCGCCGAGCCGCGCGGCCTGGTACGCGCCAGCGTGCCGGTCTCGCTCGCGCAGATGCAGCTGCCCAAGCTGCTGCCGATCTTCCTGGCGCAGTACCCCAAGGTGCGGCTGCAGCTGAACATCAGCAACCGCCGCGTGGACATCATCAACGAAGGCTACGACGTCGCCCTGCGCGTGCGCTCGCGTCTGGATGACGATGGCAGCCTGGTGATGCGCAGCTTCGGACAAGTGCAGGAACTGCTGGTGGCCAGCCCCAAATACCTGGATCGCGCGGGCCGCCCGAAAGACCCGGACGAACTGACCAACCACGTCACCCTGAGCATCAGCGAAGACGAAGCCCGTCAGCGCTGGGAACTGCACGGCCCGGAAGGCGCGGTACGCCGCGTGGACCTGCAGCCGCGCGTGGCTGGTTTCGATTTCCCGCTGCTGCAGAGCATGGTCAAGGACGGCTTCGGCATCACCATGCTGCCGGAAACCGTCTGCGCCGACGCCGTGCGCAACGGCGAACTGGAAGTGGTGCTGCCGGACTGGTCGCTGCCGCAGGGTATCTGCCATGCCGTCTTCGCCTCCCGCCGCGGCCTGCTGCCGGCGGTACGCGTGTTCATCGACTTCCTGGCCGAACACCTGCCGCCGCAGCTGGAGGCCTCGCGCCTGGATTGCGGTGGCGCGTGCGAGCGGGCCAAGGAGAAGATCAAGGCGAGTGCGCTGGGTGCCTTGGCGGTGGATGCGGGCTGAGCCCGACAGCCGGCGGGTGGGCAAATCCCACCTGAAATGCGAGAATGCGACCCCCGGCCCAAGCCGGGGAGCCATGCCGGACGGGGCGATCCCGAACCGGTTGCCCGGGTTGCAATGACCGGGGCACGCGGGGCGCGGAAGCGCTGCCGATACGGAGAGATGGCCGAGCGGTTTAAGGCACCGGTCTTGAAAACCGGCGAAGGGTCATTCCTTCCGTGGGTTCGAATCCCACTCTCTCCGCCAATATTCATCTAAGTTATTGATTTTATTTAACTTATTTCGAGTATTTGGGTCTTCCAGCGGGACACAGATCGGGACACATCTCCCGAAATGCGCATTCCCCACCACCTCATCCGTACCGCCTCCGGCACTTACGCGTTTCGTCAGCGTGTGCCGAGCGACTTGCACGTTGTCATCGGCCGTAAGCTCATCAAGCAAACGCTTCGAACGTCGAACTTGGCGTCAGCCAGGTTGCGCGCGATCGTCTTGGCATCAGGCTATGCTCACGCCTATGACGTGTTGAGGGATCAACGAGTGGATCGGTTTAGCAAAAAGGATCTGGAAGCGCTCGTTGAGCGATTGAGTGGCGGTGCAGATCGGCGCGATCTGACGCTTCATCGGACGCAGGCTGCGGACGGCACCATCACGGAACGCTGGCAGATCGATAGCGAAGACGATGTCCGTCTGTTCCGCCAAGCCCAAAGCTTTGCAACGGCGACAGAGGTGGCAGCCATCGGCATGCTCGACCCCGAGCCGCATCCCGTCCGAAGCACCCGGCCTCAGGTCAGCGAGACGATCTCATTGGGAAAGGCGCGCGACGCGTGGTTGGCGAGCATCAAGCCGCGCACGCTGCCGAAGACCTATACGATTAAGACAGCCGCAGTAGAGTCGCTCGTTGCGTTCCTCGGGCCTAAGTCAAAGCTCCACACGGTCACGCGTCCTGACTTGGCGCGCTGGTATCAACATCTTCGTGACGTCGGGGCTTCGACGCCAACACTGACGAACAAGCAAAGTTATGTAGGCGGGAAAGCAGGCTTCTTCGACTGGGCCATTGCGTCCGGTTACTATCCCAAGGGCGACAATCCCGCGACAGGTCACGTGAGCTATTCGCTGCGGGAGAAGCGCGCTCGGCGCAAGCTCGGCTTCAAAGCCTACGACCGTGATCAGATCCAAACGATCTTCTCGCCGAGCAACTTCGAGAAGCTCTCTGAGAACGCTCGATGGGCGTCGCTCCTTGGCCTCTACACAGGCGCTCGAGCGTCGGAAGTGGGGCAGCTCCTGATCGCCGACATCGTGTTGGAAGGAAAGCTCCCTTGCATTCGAATTTCTGACGAGGGCGAGAACCAAAAAGTCAAAACGGAGGTCAGTCTTCGGACCGTTCCTCTGCATCCGGATTTCCTGGCACTGGGCTTCATGGATTGGGTTGCAACGCGCAAAGCGGCAGGACACAAGCGCTTGTTCCCGCAAGCCAAAGGCGATGCGCTCAATGGTCAGGGGAACTGGATCACAAAGGCATTTAGTAGGCATCTGGCGACGATTGGCAAGGATTGGCCAAAGGCGAAGCGCGGTTTTCATTCCTTGCGAAAGACCTTCATCCAAGAGCTGCAAACGCTCGGTGTGGCATCCGAGCTGCGCGCTCAGATCGTGGGGCATGAGCTCGATGACGAGCATCATGCTACTTACAGCCGCGCCTTTACTGCGAAAGAGAAGCTTAACGGCATGGGAAAGCACTCCCCTGGCCTGTCTTCACTGAAATACGAACTGCGATTGGGACGAACGGCCCAGGGCAAAGCGACGTCTGCGCGGGTGCGGACCAAGTGATCAGAAGCCCGCAGGGGGCAACGACCGTGCTTGGCCTAAATTGCAGGTAATGCTCTTGAGCCGCACGCCGTGGTAAATGGAATTTACAGGGGGTGGTATGAGTATTTTGGAAGAAGTTTTCAAGTGGACGACGACGCTTCCGCCTTGGCAGAGTGACGCGGTCGCTCGTCTTTTGACTAAAGTGGATCTCGATCAGAACGACGACGCCGATCTGCTTGCGCTGCTCTATTCAGCAAATGGAATTCCTGACCCTCAGGGACGAACTGCTAAGCCCTTGTCACAGGATCAAGTTCCCGTGGCCGCTGATCCAGAGAGTGCTGTCCTGCTTCACGCGATGAAGCAATTGCACCACGTCAACGCGATTGCATCAGACCAGTCGGTCACTGTGGCGCCTACTGGCCTCACCGTGATCTACGGAGACAATGGATCGGGTAAGTCGGGATACTCCCGTGTTTTGAAGCGTGCTTGTCGTGCACGCGACCAGTCAGAGCCGATCCATCCCAATGCCAATCTTCCAGTGAGCCAGGGCGGGGTTGCTCAAGCCACGTTTGAGATCTCTGTTAACGGGGTCGACCAAGAGGTGGTTTGGCGGCTCGATGCGGCACCGCCTGCTGAGCTCTCTTCGATTGCAGTCTTCGATGCGCGTTGCGCAAAAGCGTATCTGGAACAAGAAAATGACTTCTCCTATGTTCCTTACGGGTTGGACGTTTTTGGGTCGCTCGCGCGTTTGAGTCAACGGCTTAAGTTGAAGGTTGACCAGCAGGTCCTGACTAGCGCAGTTGATCTCGGCGCGTTCGCTCACCTGCGTGGAGAGACGGCGGTTGGCAGGCAGATCGCAACGCTCACAGGCAAGTCGAAGCCGGAGATGATTGAGGCACTTGCCTCACTTAGTGCGGAGGAGCTCGCGCGACGAGCCGATCTTGAAACGAGCCTCAAGGAAAACAACCCCAGGGAAAAAGCCCAGGCGCTGCGCATTCGCGCGCGCCGCTGGGCGACGCTTGCTAGCAAGGTTGCAGAGCAGGAGGCTCGGCTTAGCGATGCGGCCCTGGCGGTGGTGCGACAAGCAGCCGATGAATATCGGACTGCCAAGGCTGCCGCCGAGCTTGCCGCGAAGCTTCATAGCGACGGCGAGAAGCTATTGCCAGGAACGGGCGGAGAGGCGTGGCGCGAGCTCTATGAGGCCGCCAAACGCTTTGCAGCGCAAGTCGACTCAGACAAGGCTATTGGTGATCTTACCCCAGAAGATGCGTGCCTTCTTTGCCAGCAGCCTTTGAAAGAGGGGGCGGCACGGATGCATCGCTTTGAAGCGTTTGTTCAAGCAGAAGCGGAAAAGCTCCATGCTGCAAAAAAGGGAGCTTTGGGCGCTGTCTACGTTCCGATGACAAAGCAGGCGATCGCGTTAGGCTTGGATGAAGCGCTCCTTCTGGCGCTTCGTTCCGAAGATGAGGAGCTTGCTGATGGCTTGCCTATCCACGAAGCGGCACTACTGGCGCGACAGCAATCTATCCGGAAGGCGGCTGAGAGCAACGATTGGAGTGGAGTGCTATCTGCGGCTGCCATTTTCAGCCAGCGTCTGTCTCAGCTATCGGCCCAGCTTGATCTTTCGGCTAAGGCGTTGGAAGAAGCTTCAGACGAGGCTGCGCGCAAGGCGATGCAAGCCGAGCTCGGGGAGCTTGACGCGAGAGTGCAGCTCGGCTTGGTCAAGGATGCAGTGTTGTCGGCGGTGGCCAAGCTAGCCTACATAACAAAACTGAAGGCATGTCTGCCCGCTCTTCGCACCAATGGCATTTCGACAAAGGCATCTGAACTGGCCGAGCAGGTGGTATCCAGGGAGCTTGCTGACGCGCTTAATCGTGAGTTCGCAGCGCTCAGAGTCCATGCCTTGCGGGTCAGTGCGCAAAGCCGCTCCGAACGCGGTAAGCCACTTCATCGGCTTCGCCTAGAACTCCCCCAGTCACGAACGCCCTCAGAGATCCTGAGTGAAGGCGAGCAGCGCGCCATTGCCATTGCGTCGTTCATGGCAGAAATCTCTCTGAATGCACAAACGAGCGGCATCGTCTTCGATGATCCCGTCTGCTCACTTGACCATCGGCGCCGCGAGCTTGTGGCAAAACGCTTGGTTGAAGAAGCAGCGAAGAGGCAGGTCATTGTCTTCACGCATGACCTTTACTTCCTAAAGCTCCTTGCAGATGACGGCAAGCGCTTGGGCGTCAGCGTCCAAACTCAAAGCGTGAGTAGACAGCAGCAAGGGTTCGGCGTGACCAGCGCGGATCTCCCATTTGAAGGTAAGACGAGCAGTCAGCGGGTGGGGTTTGTGAAGACAATCCAAGTCCTGGCAGCCAAGGCCTACGGCCTGAACGACCAAGAGAACTACCAAATCCAAACGGTGAGGGCTTACACGCTACTAAGGCTTGCCTGGGAGCGGTCAGTGGAAGAAGTGTTGCTTCGCAATGTCGTCATTCGCTTTCGCAAGAGTGTGGATACCCAACGGCTAGCGGGAGTGACGGTCTCCGATGAAGACTACGCGCGAGTAAATGAGGGTATGACTAAATGCTCAAACTACGCTCATGACCGCGCGGAAATCGCAGGGATAGCGTTGCCGGACCCGGACGAGCTCCTGGCGGATATCCTTTCCTTTGAGAGCTTCATTAAAGAAGTGAACGCTCGCTCGCTGACGACTGAGTCCGCGCGGCGAAAGGGGGCGGGCGTTGTTGCCTAGGCCCCCTTTTTGAGGCGCGCAGCATGCTTGCGCGATTGAGTTGCTGCTGCTTACCAGTCCGAAAAACGCATTTCCTTCTACTTGATACCAATCTTCCAAACTGATCGCAGAGCAAGAGATAGTTTGGGTGTCGAGCTTGTCGGCTGGCGCGGTGTGTTTACCCGGCTTGCTCACCATTTTTCAGGTCTAACTAAAAGGTGGCATCGAATGGCATGGGTCGAACAAAACTCGCAATCCGATGGAGATGTTGTAGCTAAGATGGATGGGCCGAAGACATGGAAGGAAAAATTCTACGATCGTCTGCCATGCATTTTCTCTGGACTTTTCATTCTCTTTCTCGCTCTGGCGTTAGTGCCGCCCTTCGAGGGGGTTTTCCTCAGGATCGGCAATCTGCTCGTTATCGGTGGAACGGCCTGTATCGCATCTGGCGTCATACTGAAGAGCAAGCTTATTCGTCATGCAGAAGAGATCGTAAAAAGTGAGACTCGTAATCCAACGCGTTACACATCGAGGGAGGAGCTTGTGGAAGTCATGGTGGGGCTGCTATCGGACTTGGAAAGAGGCAAGACGCTAAGCCAAGCGAAAGATGATCTTGATCGAAAATGGGGGTCGCCGGAATTCCAAGTTCAAGGGTCCGCTATCATCAGTCAAAAGAACATCGCTCAAGCGTTCATCAAATCATCCGTGCGCACGTATTTGGGTTCGGTCGCGATCATTGCCGGAACCTTACTGCTTTGCGCCGAACAGGTCATTAGGATTGCGTGATGTTTCGTTGGGTTAGTTGACCCATGCAGCTAGGCGGACCAAAATCACAAGGATAGTGAAACAAATAATGCACAAGACAACCTGATTTGCCTTTTTAAAGCTGTGGAAAGGTGGTTTGATCCTTGCTGGCTTGCGTAATTTTTCAGTCATCATCATCTCCTTTGCGTTTAACTTAATCGCTCATTGGGTTCCGTCAAGCCTGATGCTTATTTAATCTGATGATCGAGCTCGCTTCTGAATGACCTGGCGATCACTCGCGGGGATAGGGGGCGGTGCGGAGCCGTTGCTAGGCGGCGGGGCTGAAGCACGCTATCGCGCCTAAGTATTGCGACATCTGTCGTCTGAACAGTGACAACCGGCCGAGGGGCGGGTGCTTGACCCTTCGGGTTTGATCCGTAAAATTGAATTACGGCGTGTGCTGCGTGCGCCCGGGGTTAGGTCCCGATTACGGAGAACGACCTGTCGTTTTCCGAGTCTACGCATGCTGATACCCCGAAGTTCCGACCATTTCGATGTCTCACAGCTCTCAAATTCTTGGGCTGGGCGGCGTCTTCCATACCTCGATCAACCATGAGCTGACGAACCTTTCAGGTGCGTCGAGTCTGGTCGTGCCTCTCCGGTTTGTTCGCTCCTTGCTTTAAGGGAGCACGATGACAACCATAGACCGACCGCGCAGCATCTTTGCCCGCATGCTCGCTAACGAGGCATCTGCGGGTGTGGCACTAATGATGGCGTCGATGGTCGCTATCTTGCTGGCCAACAGTCCAGCAGCGGGCAGCTATTTCGCATTTCTGCATGCTCATGCCGGCCCGGTTCTCAGTGAGAAACTCGGGCCAATGACGCCGCATCTTTGGATCAACGACGGGTTGATGGCGATCTTCTTTCTTCTTGTCGGCTTGGAGATCAAGCGCGAGCTTATCAGTGGGCGGTTGTCCTCCTGGCAGCAGCGCAGATTACCAGCTGTGCCTGCGCTGCTCGGCATGGCACTTCCTGCTCTGATCTTTCTGATCGCATCTCGGCACGAGCCCTCCCTTTCCAACGGCTGGGCCATTCCTGCGGCCACAGACATTGCCTTTGCGGTGGGGGTGCTGGCGCTTTTGGGGCGGCACGCGCCTCCCAGCTTGAAGCTCTTGCTGCTGTCGGTGGCCATCATCGACGACATGGGTGCAGTGGCAATCATTGCCCTGTTTTACACCTCGTCCCTCGACATCGGAGCTCTGGCGGCTGCAATCGGCGCGGGGCTTGCCATGTATGCGCTAAAGAGAAACGGTGTGGAGCGGCTCTGGCCCTACTTGGTTCTGCTCTTGGCCATGTGGTATGCCACGCTTCTTTCAGGTGTCCACGCCACGATTGCAGGCGTTGTCGGTGCATTTCTGATCCCCTACGGCGCCAGTGCTAAGTCGCCACTGGTTCGCTTGGAGCACGGCATCGCTCCTTGGGTTGGCTTCGTAGTCGTGCCGATCTTTGGCTTTGCCAATGCCGGTGTGGATCTGTCTGGGATTTCGATGAGCGCCATTTTGGCCCCGCTGCCGTTGGGAATCGCTGCTGGGCTCTTCGTCGGCAAGCAAATGGGCGTGTTCGGAGGCGTTGCCCTTGCGGTCAAGACCGGGCTTGCTGAAAAGCCAGCGGGCGCATCATGGCTACAAATCTACGGCGTGAGTTTGCTCTGCGGCATTGGTTTCACGATGAGCCTCTTCATCAGCTCGCTCGCGTTCCCATTGGACCCTACGTTCGTTGAGGATGCCAAGGTCGGCATCTTGCTTGGATCGCTGCTTTCCGCGCTGCTGGGAGCGGTCGTCTTGAGGTTTGCACCCCGAAGCTAGAACAGGTTGCCGATCTGTATCTAAGGCATCTTGGCCCAAGTCCCGGCCAACCGAATCCGGTTGGCCGGGGCATTGATCAGCGAACGTGATCCAGGAACTGGCGGTGGCGCTCGTATTGGTCCAGCACATCGTGGATCAACTGCACCTTTGGCCAGCCCATAACGTCGTAGTCTTGCCCGCCTTCGCGCAGGTAGACCTCAGCCCGATAGTGGCGCGTGCCCTCGCTCACCGGGCGACGCGGGTCCTGCAACGCGAAGGTGGGCGGCTCGTAAGGCTGGGGACGCACCGAGTAGAAGAAGTCCATTTCCTCGCCATGGCCTACGCGAAGCCAGGCGCGCCCATCCTCCCCTTGGGTGACTTCAACCGGAAGATCCTGCTTGCGCAGCTCCACCGCGACCTCTTGGAGCGCGGGCAGCACCTGATCCTTGATGAAGCCGACGACCTCGATCTTGACGGGGTTATGCGCGAGCAGCTTAAGCCTGGCGCGCCAGTCATCGCTGGTGCCCGGAAGCAATCGTGCATCACGAGAAATCGAGCGCTTGGTTGCGTCCAGATGCATGGCTTTGAGAAGCCCCCAGCACATCAAGATCATGACGATCGTAAAGGGGAGGGCGCTGGCAATAGTCGCAGCTTGGAGTGATTCAAGGCCACCTGCAATGAGCAGGGCAACAGCGATGCCACCAACCAGTAGTGCCCAGAAGATGCGCTGCCAAACCGGAGACTCTTCCTCGCCCTTGGAGGTCAGCATGTCTATGACCAGGGCGCCGGAGTCAGCGGAGGTGACAAAGAACAGTGCGACGAGGACAACGGCAAGCGAGGAGGTGATCATCGTCAGGGGAAGGTGGCGCAGGAACTCAAACAACGCCATTGAGCTGTCATCTGACACTGCCTTGACGAGCTCTTGAACACCTTCGGAGCGAACCATGAACAAGGCCGAGTTGCCGTAGATGGTCATCCAAAGGAACGTAAAGCCCAGCGGAACCAGCAAGACGCCAACCACGAATTCACGCACCGTGCGGCCTCGCGAAATACGGGCGATGAACATCCCAACGAAGGGCGACCACGCAATCCACCAACCCCAGTAGAACAACGTCCAGCCGCCAAGCCAGCCACTGGGCTCATAGGCATACAGGTTGAAGGTCATTGAGAAGAGCTGGGAGGCGTACATGCCAGTGTTCTGGACAAATGCCTGCATCAGGTGGACCGTGGGACCGCAGACAAGCACAAATGCAAGAAGTGCCACGGCCATGATCATGTTGATCTCAGACAGGCGACGGACACCACTGTCGAGTCCCGCGACGACCGACCCTGTGGCCACCAGGATGATGATGCCGATCAACGACACCTGGACGAGGGTGCTCACTTCCAGGCCAAATAAGTAGTTCAGTCCGGAGTTGATCTGCATTACGCCCAGGCCAAGCGATGTGGCCAGGCCAAAGATGGTGCCAAGCGCTGCAAACGTATCGACCGCATGGCCGATAGGTCCGTGGATGCGTTCTCCAATGAGTGGATAGAGCGCTGATCGCACCCGCAACGGTAGGTTGTGGCGATAGGCAAAGTAGGCCAATGCCAACGCAACAACAGCGTAGATGGCCCAGGCATGCACACCCCAATGGAAGAAGGTGATACGCATCGCTTGGCGAGCTGCCTCGGCAGACTCGGCCGTGCCTGTCGGCGGGGTAGCGTAGTGCATGATCGGCTCTGCCACGCCGAAGAACATCAGGCCAATGCCCATGCCTGCGGCAAAGAGCATGGCAAACCACGAGGCATAGCTGTAATCGGGGCGACTGTGGTCTGGGCCGAGCTTGATTCGCCCGTAGCCACTGATCGCGACACCGACCACAAAGACCAGGAAGCCTGCGACCGATAAGATGGTGAACCAGCCCGCGTCGTTGGCGGTCCAGTTCTTGGCCGCCGTGAACCAAGTTGTCGCTTTTTCTGGAACGAAGATGGATAGCGCCAGCAGTAAAAGCACGATGGCCGCAGTGGGAATGAACACCTGCGGCAAGATGCGCTGGCGAACAGGAGTGGGTGGCGGAGCGGGGCTCTGCATAAATTCCTCCGGTTGATGATCGTTCAAGCTGGAATGCGGCTTGAGCTTAGAAGTAGAACCCGATGTTGAGGTTGAGTCGGCTATGCCAGCGGGAAGGGCCGCCGTCATCGATTCCGATGCCGTCGCCGCCTGCAAACCACATGTTCTTGCCAGCAATCCAGTCCACGTAAGTCAACATGATCCCTTTTTGCAGGCTGCATCCGGTGACGTTCTGCCATGACTCCCTCACACCTTGGCTGCGTCCCACCGGGCGCGTCATGCTGAGGTTGTTGTAGCAGGTGATGTCATCGAGCCAACGCTTCTCACCGAAGGAGTAGGCCACGTTTGCGCTGGGGACATCGGCTTCCGACGCAATCTCGAAAGGGGCAAGAAACGCTGACATCGCAATCCTGTCGCCTGGCACGCTGTAACGGTAGCGAGCCCATTGCAGCTGGGTCGTCCAGCCATCGCGTTTCCACTGGGCATGCAGCGCTGCACCCTGGTGGCCATAGTGACGGCGGGTGGTGGTGTTCTGAACCTGACCGCTGAATGCAGAAGCCCCGAGCAGCAGCTCACCGTCATGCAAGGAGCTGGTGTGTTCGTATCTGAAATGAACGCGCTCCCGCTCCTTGTAGGGCAGATCAGCGGTCTGGGCCACGTCAAAGGAGTATCGGTCGTAGCGGGAGCCGCTTCCGTATTCATCGCCCGAGAACCAGCCGGCTATCCAGTGATGGTCGCCACTCCGATGGCTAACCGTCACGCCCGGATCGTAATCGTCTTCAATGCCAAGGTAGTAGCCTGAGCCAAACCAAAAGCTCTGGGAAACGGTAGGCATAAGTCCGAAGGGGACCTGCTGGATGCCCGCTTTGAGCTGCGTTTGGTCGTTGAAATTCCATCCGGCGTAGGCATGGTGGACGGCATCGAAGCCGTCATACCAGCGATATTGAGCCGAGAAGAAAAGGGGGCCAGCGCCGGCTTTGACGTCTGCGCGAAGCAGTTCAAGTTGCAAGCGGCTTGTGGGACCGTAGTCCAGCCAGCCATAATTGAACCGGACGGCACCACCCACATCGACAAACGGTTCAAGCTGAGTGTCGGGCGCTTCTTGAGCATGGATTGTGGCTGTGGCCGTTGCCGCAGCACACAGAAAAATCAGGGGAAATACCTTCACAATAGTGTCCCGTGGCCTCCATTTTGCGAATGAAAGCGTCCAAGTCTAGCGCGTTAGCGCGAGCCACCCAAGCGAGGGATGTCTTCCGCATGGTGCGCGCGGCATGATTAGGCAGCAACTGGGACGCATTGGGGCGGTATAAAACCATGATGCCCGTGAAAACGAGGGGAGGGCGTGACGGGCGACTGTCGGAAGTAGTGATACGTCGCGCGTGCGGCCAATTGAAGGAGAGCAATGTGCCTAATCGAGTGCGGTTTTACGATCGCGACGGAAATGGAATACGGTTGCCTGAGGGGTGGTGGTTGGATCTCGATAGAGAGATCCCGTCGCTGGTGAGTGTCGCGAAAAAAATTGATCTGCCTATTTCCATTCGAAGCGACCAGCCCAATCTCAGCGCCTCATTCCTGCTAGAAATCTTGGCCCAAGTTCCAGATGCGGTCAGGATTGAATGACGCAGATAGATCCGATTGAGCTCCATCGACATCAGTTCGGTTCCGCTGCGGCCTGGGGGGCGACAGCCTGTTGCGCCCTTTTGTGTTCTACGGTGGCGATTGTTCGAAGCTTGTCGCGATCCTGAGAGAAGCTAAGGGTCTGCAAGGCCCGCTCCAGAGACAGATCGGCGTAGCGCCGCGCCGCCTGGCGCGTGGTGGATGAGCAGCCAGCAGACAGTGCGGCGAAAGCTTTTTGGAGCCTGATGTTGACTTCAAGCGACCCTGCTGCATCAGTCGATATGGGCGCGAACACGTCTTCAAACAGGTCATCCACATCAAGCTGAGCCATGTGCACGAACGGATATTGAACGTCCTTGGCCCCGGATCCGGATGACAAGGCGTCCCATTTGAGCAGCAGGCGAACACAGGTGCCGATGACCGTAATGCACGTCCCTGGATCATTGACGGCCGGCGACAGCGCTCGCACACCAATCTCAGCAAGGACGACCAAACCGTAACGCGGATCGTTCTCTATCCGACGGGAGCCGCCGATGGTGAAAGCTGCAAGCAGCTGCGTTCTCTGCTCATCGTGGAGGGTGCCCCAGACACTGAGCAGCGCGCGGTTTGGGGTTGCAAAGGTGCCGGGCTGACAGTTCACATAGACGATGAGCTGGTGTTGTTCTGCAACCGTGTTGAGGCGCTGCACATCAATGTGTTCAACATGGCCTACATCCGCAGCGAAGACATCGACCGTGCTGCTCGGAGCGACGCCGGAGTAGGGCGTAGCGCCAAGGAAGGGCTCTTCTGCACGCTGCTTCATGGATTTCAAGGTGGCTTGCTCGACAAGATCGACCGTTTCGCCGAGTCGTCCAAAGCGGGAAAATTGCTCGATGGCGCGGAGAAGCGTGACGGTGATGACGATGATGACCGCAATGGTCGCGCCAAAGAGAACAAGTCTGCCGCTGTCCCCGTAGATGCCGGTGCTCAGCGCAATGAGCCCGACGATGGAGAACAAGAACGCACCGATGAATGTGGCCAGCGTGCCTTGCGCTCGCGTATCTTCAATCAGGAGCCGGGACGCGCGCGGCGTGGCATTGGTCGACGCCGAGCCGTAGGCAGCGACCATGGTGGATAGGGCAAAGGTGGTCACTGTCAACATTGAGGCGGCAAGGATGCCAAGGATGTTGCCAACTGAGTCGGCACCAATCTGCGTTGCCAGCCCCTCCGGCAGCACGAATTTAGCGCCCGCACCGGCCAAGGCAGTAGCCACGCCTAGAACGCCGTAGAGCGTGGATCGGAACCACATCCTCCTGCTAATCCTGAATAGGGCCAGCCGCCACTTTGTCATCATCGGACGCTTGCTCGTTACCTGTGTTGACAGTATCCCAGCCGCCCAGGCCTGTGTGCGTCAATACGAGGTGAGCAGGCTGCAATCCAGCGGCCGCTGCGCCCAACTCCGTAGGGTGACACTCCCTGCCCGGGGCCTATAAAATCGAACTCCTTAGACCGGTTCGGAGCTTGGGTTTTCGACATTGGCATCTGTCCTGTCAGCCCTCTATCCATGAAGATTATTGTGTGTGGCGCGGGCCAGGTGGGGATGACGATTGCGCGCCAGTTGGCCTCGGAAGGTGTGGCGATTACGATCATTGACACCGATGCCGAGCTGATCAGGCGGGCGGATGAAAGCCACGACATTCGCGGGGTCGTCGGACATGCCTCTTACCCGGATACGCTCCGGGAAGCTGGCGCGATGGATGCTGACATGCTGATCGCTGTGACGCGTTCGGATGAAGTCAATATGGTCGCCTGCCAAGTCGCCTACTCGCTTTTTAAAGTAAAGCGCCGAATCGCCCGTCTTCGCCATGTGGGATACACCGCGCGCGATGCAAACGGCCTGTTTGCGGCTGAGCATCTGCCCATTGATGTGATCATTTCCCCGGAGGCTGAGGTTGCCGAGGGAATTACGAGGCGGCTTCGCACGCCAGGTGCTTTTACGATCCTCCCCTTGGCTCGCGGACAGTTGGAAGTGATCGGAATCGGTGTGACGGATCCAGATTGTCCGGCGATGGGTGAGCGCATCTGTGACCTTGAGTCAAACGGCAAGTTTGAGCACATCAGGGTCCTTGCCATAACCCGCAAGGGCATTACGTTCATTCCCACGCCGCAGGATCGCGCTGAGCTGGCGGACGAACTTTACATACTCGCGCGATCAGAGCGGCGCAAGGCGACGATGGCGCTTTTCGGGCACCGCGAGCGCCCCGTTGCCGAACTTGTGATCGCAGGTGCCGGCAATGTGGGCATGCACCTGGTTCGAAACATCCGCGCCTTGCTTCCGAAGGCGCGGATGACGGTCATTGAACGGGATCGGGATCGGGCACGCTACGCGGCGGAAACACTTGGTGGCGATGTTGTTGTGCTCCATGGCGATGCCCTGGATCGGTCAGTGCTTGAAGAGGCTCGGGTCGATCAAAAGGAAACTCTGGTTGCCGTAACCAACGACGATGAGTCCAACATCTTCTGCTCGCTCTTGGCGCGAAAATTGGGCTGCCGCCAGGCCGTGACACTGGTCAACAAGAGCACCTACGCCACACTTCTTCCCGGAATGGGCATCAACGCAGTCGTCAGTCCAAGCGCGGTGACGGTCTCGACCGTGCTGCGGCACGTCCGTCGAGGGGCCATTGTCGGTTTGCAGACGTTGCGCGAGGACTTTGGTGAAGTTATTGAAGCCACGATTGGTGCCGGAAGTTCGCCACTTTTAACGCACACCATCGGCGCGCTTGGTCTGCCGGAAGGCATTAAAGTTGGTGCCGTCATTCGAGAAGACCACCCACTTGATATGACAGCCGAGACCCGGATAAATGCGGGTGACAGGGTCGTGCTGGTCGTGGCATATGGCGAGATCGATGTTGCAGAGAAGCTTCTTGGCGGAGCGGGCGGGCGGTCGTTTTGAAAGCCAACAGTAGCGGGATGCGTTGGGCACCAGGTCAGACGTCAATACCGCACAATGGCTTTCGTCTGGTTGCGGCGATCGTTGGGCAAGTCCTGTTGGCAACAGCTGCCTTCATGCTGCTGCCCATGGTTGCGGATCTCTATTACGACAACCGGGATTGGTTGGCGTTTGGGATGGCCTCTTTGGTTTCAGCCGCCTGTGGCAGTGCGCTGAGCTGGGGCTATTGGCGCTCTCGCGGGAAGTGGGGCAAGTCGGGCCTGACATTGAGGCAGGCCTTCGCCCTGACGCCACTGAGCTGGGCTGCCGTGTCCGCCGTGAGTGCGCTGCCGTTTCTCTTCTCGGAACACCCGCAGCTTCGCGGACATCTTGCCAACGCATTTTTTGAAGCGATCTCCGGCATCACAACGACCGGCGCCACGGTCATGACGGGTCTTGATACCGCGCCCCCAGGCTTGTTGCTTTGGCGAGGGCTGCTTCAATGGATGGGTGGCATCGGCATTATCGCGACTGCCATTGCCATCTTACCCGCGCTCGGCGTGGGCGGCATGCAGCTGTTTCGCACGGAGTCCTCAGATCGCTCGCAAAAGGCCATGCCCCGGGTTCGGCAGATCGCCTCGACGATAGGGTATGCCTACATTGGTCTGACGGTTGTGGCCGGCCTGGCCTATTGGCTGGCAGGCATGAACCCCTTTGATGCCATCGTGCATGCGCTCACCTCGATTGCGACGGGCGGATATTCGACCTCAGATCAATCGTTCGGTCGATGGCAAGACAACGGGATCCAGTGGCTTGCCACGCTCTTCATGCTGTCAGGGACCTTGCCCTTCGTCTTGTATGTGCGGTTCTTGGCTGGGGACCGGAGGGCTTTCTTTGATCGCCAGGTCAAATCTCTGCTGGGGCTTCTGGCAGTGTCGGTGGGTGGGATTGGAACGTGGTTGGCTGCATCCGGCCAATATGGATTTGAGCAGGCTTATCGATTCGCGGCCTTCAGTGTGGTTTCCGTGGTCACCACCACAGGCTATGCCGTAACGGACTATGGCCAGTGGGGAGCGGCCGTCGTAGGGGTGTTTTTCCTGTTGACGTTTGTTGGCGGGTGCACAGGCTCCACGAGCGGGGGCATCAAGATCTTTCGCTTCGAGGTCATGGCAGTGATGCTTCGCGTCCACTTCCTACGCCTGCTTTATCCCAATGGGGTCTTTCCTCGGTCCTACGACGGCAAGCCGCTCTCCGACGAGGTGATCGGCTCAGTGGTGGCGTTTCTAACGGTGTTTTTGGTCTGCTATGCCGTCATTACGGTCGTGCTGCTTGGGCTAGGGTTGGACTTCCTAACCAGCGCCAGCGGCGCGGCCACGGCGCTGTCCAACGTAGGGCCGGGATTAGGGGAGACCATTGGGCCAGCAGGGACGTTCGCTTCGCTGCCAAGCGCAGCCAAATGGGTGCTGTCGTTCGCGATGCTGCTGGGGAGACTCGAGCTCTTCACGGTGTTGATCATCTTCCTGCCTCGCTTCTGGCGGGGATGACGTATAGTTCGTGCATGTGCGGATGCTTAGTTTCCCCGTGCCGAAAGCCCTTTTCTCCCCACACGCAGCTCGACCAATGCCGCACTCGTATTTGATCTTCACGAGCCTTGTCGCGCCGGGGCTAGAAAGCAAGAACTTTCCCGAGCTTTGGAAAGAGGCGGAGCGGGCGAATGCAGGGTGGGGTGTTACGGGCACCGTGGTCTTTGATGGTGAAATTTTCTTGCAGTATCTAGAAGGTCCGAAGTCAGGCTTGGACGTAATCTATCGAAGACTGGTTCGAGCAAGCTTCCATCGAGATACCACGATTATTGACCGTGGTCTTACGTCTTATCGCCGTTTTCCTGAGCCCCGCCTCGTTTGCTTGACTGTGACGCCAGAGGCCATGGCTCAGGCCCTTAAGCTAAGTGGCTTTCTTTTCCGGAGAAGGGGCCGGACTGCAAGAGCACTGCATCTTCTTGAACAAACCGTGACGTCCTTTTCGTCTCCACGATGGCTCACGAAACTAGACGGCTAGGGATTGGTGCCACGCGCTTGCCGTAGGACTTCAGCTACTTGACGAGCGAAGGGCTTGCATTAAGCTGGTTTTTTTTGGGATTACTTCGTGACTGTGAGCCGCGATCTGATTGGTGATATCGAGACGGCCGATGTGGTCGCCATCACAAAGATTGTTTGTGAGTCTGCCGACAGTGCGCGCTTGGCATGGGAAGTGGTTCACGACGCCATCAATGCCAAGCGTGAGGCGGTCATCGAAGCGTTGGTTCCCATGTTGTCCTCCAAGGACAGAGTTTTTGCCTTGGCGTTGGCGGCCGAGGAGGGGCTACTCAATGTTGTTCGTAAGCTTGTTCCACTGACTGAACCGAGTGCCAAAGACTCGATGGCGCTGGTGTGTGCAGCTCGGGCGGGGCGCAAAGATGTCGTGGAGCTATTGTTACCCGTTAGTGACGCACTAGCGGATCACTCCGCTGCACTATACGAGGCAAGCGCCTGCGGGCACGCTGACGTGGTGAAGCTGCTAATTCCGCACAGCGATCCTTACGACAAGGACAGTCGAGCTCTTGCTCAGGCTGCTCACGGGGGCCATCTTCGTGTGGTCAAACTGCTGCTTCCGGTGTCATCATCGATCATTTGTGCGACTCAGATATTTCCGGCGGCGGCTGGGCACGGGGCAACAGAGGTCGTCAAACTCATGCTTAAAGCTAAGCTGCCAGATGCCGCGCACACGTATGCAGCTGCTTTTGACCTTGCGGCAAGTAAAGGTCAATTTGAGGTCGTTGAGCTTATCTTGGGTGCAATTGATCAGCTCGGACGCCCGCGCCGTTTCGGCGAGAAGGCGATCTACGATGCAGCTAGCAAGGGCTACCGAGAGATCGCGGAGTTGCTGGCACCGACCGTAGGTCAAAGCGCGTGTAATGCTGCGTTGGTCGGAGCAGTCGGTCACGCCCAGCGAGAGACAGCCCGAGTTCTCTTTCACCATGCAAACTTGGATGAAGTCAGGGCGAGGCTGTTCAGTCCCGAGCACCACGCGCTATTGGACGAGCTTGCGGCTGAGGCGACTGCACAGCAGGATCGTGAGGCCTTGAACAAGCAGACCCAGCTGCCAATAGGGTCGCGTTCCAATATTCCGCGACTTTAGCAGGATCGTCGTGCTGTCCGAGTATTCAGCTTGCGATTGCGGCTGGGGGCCGAGGCAGGATTGAAGCGGAGCACTCTTTTCGCAGTCACGGATACATCTTCGCCGCTTTCCCGAGCTTTTCTTTGAACTGCCCGCGTTGATACACCGGGAGCACTACGGGCGGGTTGTATTTTGCCAGTGCCGCGATTTGACGCTCGCGCACCAGCTGCGGCGATCGATGAATGTAGTTGCTGTGTAGAACTGGAACTTTCTTGGAGATCGAGTGGCCCGTTATGAGAGCAATGTCCTCTTCATTGACGCCGGCGGCTTCTAACTCCGTCGCAAGCGTGTGGCGGAAGCCATGAAAGCCGACGCCTTTGGGGAAGCCAAGGTCCTTAAGATAGTTGCTGAGCTGGATGACGAGCGCCTGGCTGTATCTTGCGTTGGACTTGCCCGTTGCTTTGTTCACGCCTGCCGAAAGCTGCGGGAAGAGTCTGGGGTGCCCGCACGCTCGGATGTCGGCAACGAAGTCCAGGAGTCCAGCTTTTAGAAGGGTGGGGTGCACCGGTATCATGCGGATCGCACTCTTCCCTTTGAGGCGCTGCCGGGTTTGCTGCCCGTCGCTCTTGGCAAGATCGGCATCTTTGGTCATCCGAATGGCAATGCACCAGGTGCCCTGGTCTTGGATGATGTCGGCAACTTTAAGCTGTGCGACTTCATTGACCCGCGCGCCCGTATACAACCCAATCATCGTCGCCCACCAGCGATGTGGGAACTTGGATGCCCAAGCTCCGAAGGTGTCTGGATTGAAGATCTTCTGCAGGTCTGCGGGGCTCAGCAGCCGCTCCGCACTCTTGCTGCTTTCTAAAAGACTTGCCTTGACCGGGCGGAACGCGGCCATAGGCGAGTGAGGGATGGCTTTAGTGTTGACCAGCGCTTGAAAAAAGGTCGTGAGCATTCGACGATGAAGCTCTAAAGTCGCCACGGCGGGGGCAGGGGCGTTCGTTTTTCTGCCTAGAGCAATCAGCGCGTCAACTGTCATGCTTCGAAGCTTAGGATCATTGGTTAAGTTCGGAGGCGATGAGCGCAGCAAGTTCCACATTTGGTGGATATGGCGATGGTCAATCATCGAGACCGGGATGTCGCCACACGTCATCTGTAAGATCTTCAACGAGCGCGCAGCCGCTTTGGTCGTTGTGTCTTGCAGGGCGCGGCGCGTCATGTCAGCCAGGTAGTCTGCAACTTCGTCTGAGAGCCGCCGCGCAGGGCTCGCGATTGGAAGCGTGTCTGGAAAGCGCGTGCTGTTGCGACGGCGTCGAGAGTTCTCTAGCTGCTGGATCGAAAGCTGCAAGATCTCGTAAAGCTGGATGCCAGCCTGGCGGCTGTTGACGACGACGTCTCTCAGTTCGAGCTTGCCAAGTTTGATGCTGCTGATTTGAAGTGAGTCGGTGGTGCTGAGTAGAGTTTCGAGGTTGAAGTTGGGTAAATCAGAGGACATCTACGATCCGTATTTATGAAGGTAGACTGTTGATAAGAGGTAAAACCTTTCTGTCAACCTGCAATTTTGAACTATTTTCTCGTGGCTGGTTGATGTCCGGGCGTTGAGAAATCGGCCTGCCAGTGGGGTCAGTTTTTAATATATATTATTGCTAAGAATTGCCGTAGGGCCATTGAGGCGTATAGCCTCTAGAGTTTATCTATGCAGTGTTATAAAAGAACTTGCCATAGTGTTTAGTTATCCATGTACGCCAAAAGTAACGGGTGATTAATATGAATGCCAGATAAACGTGACGGGTTGGGCGCGATGCCATTAATACCTAAAGAGGACCTTTAGGCATTCTAAGGCCAGTCGGATGGATCCATTCGGTGCGCGCTGACCAAAAAGTGGAAATTAAGAATAACTGGCGTTGACGGCGTCTTGTCTGTCTGATTTGCGTATCCAAATAGAAGGTGCTGCTGTCATATCTGGACGCTATGATGCTGTTGCCGGAAATGACTCCGGCTAACAAGGAGGTGTCATGAGTGACATTACGGCCGATGAGGCACGTGCATTGCAGCAGAATGCAGTGGGGAGCTCTGAGGAGCTTTGGGATGAGTATGTGGGCGTCATTCGCGCAAGCGCAACGATCGGCAAATCAGACGCAACCCTTGGCTTGAAGCCGAAGTTCACTGCTGTCCAGATGGCGGCGGCTGCCGAAATGCTCCGTCAGCGCGGTTTCAGTGTTCAGGAGAAGGGGGAACACCTCGAAGTCTCCTGGGCAGATGTGCAGAGCGTCCACGCCCTCTGAGTTTGCTCTCACCGAGCAATCGCGCTCCTTAGGCTGCTGCGGCCTGAGGAGCGTCAAGCAAGATAGAACAACTGAGCTCAATTGTTGCTCACGTCATGTATCCGGATGGAAGCTGTGAAAGCGGATCCGCGATGTCACCGCGTGCCTTTTCGGTCATCACCAAGGCCTGCGGGACGCGCGTGAACAAAGCGGCCGATGGGAAGACTGTCACGGGCACCCATGGTGACCCCAAGGGGTTCCACAACGACGGGTAGGCATGATCCGCCTGCGGATTGGACCTGGCCTAGTGACCTTCGATCAGGGTGCCGTGGGCATCGTGCTTGTATAGCACCGGCAGGAGGGTGGCGGCAGGCCATCTGCCCCGGTGGTCACCCGGTTTGGGAGCTGCCTCCCAGGGGTAGCGGTTCGGGCAAAGTGACACCAGGGTCGGCTCCGGCAACCCCAGCGACGCGAGGCCAACTGCTCGGCGTGCCACGGTCACGGAGTGAGGGGCGAGGGGGTGGGCTTCATGCTTGTGGGTGGGCGCGCAGCGGCGACAGAAGAAAAACCAACAGGCGCCGGTATGCCCTCTTTTGCGTGGAAGATAAGTGACCGGCAGATCGCTGAGACGCTGGACTACATCCGAAATTCCTGGGGCAACGCAGCCAAGCCCGTGGACGAGGCAGAGGTCGCGCGCCTGCAGTCGGTGCTCTCAGCTAGAGATCAGCTGCCTGCGAACTAGCAATCGAGCCGTTCGCACTGTTGAGGGCCAATCGTGGTGGCCGGAAGCCGGGGCAGTCCGGGTCCCGCTCCGGGCCGGTCGTTGCTGGGCAGCGTGCCCTAGGCAATGCCATTCGTCGTGCAAGGACGAGCCGAGGGCTGACACGAATTGAGCTCGCCGAGGCGTTGGGGATGCATCGCACGCAGCTTGGGCATGTTGAGCAGGGCAAGAAGGACTTCCAGCTCTCGACCCTAATGCGCTTGGCAGATGCTTTGGGGTTGCCGCTATCGATGTTGGTCAGAAGCGCTCAGCTGTAAGGTGCAGGAGGTGGTCGGCACGGCTCAGCGACTCTCTGAGGTTCGGGGGCTGAGTCATTCTTGTAAGCGGGACCAACGTCTGCGCTACGCATCTTTGATCACATTCCGCTTTTCAGCCCGCCGCTAGGTCTGCTGACCATGGCAACGACGGCGGCAGCGCCCTGTGGGTTTGCTTGGATACCACCGATAGGTTCGAGAGAGGCTTGGTTGATGCAATCGAAATCCGGTGTAAGCCCTGTGCCGCCCTTGTCATCCACGACGACGATTGCGCCCATTTCGATAAGCTCTGGCAAGAACTTCTTAATGACAGTGCGAGGAAGCACCAACCAGCCAGCCCCCTTGCCTGACAAGCCTTCAGTCATCGTGTCAATGAAAGGAGCGCGGGGTTTCGTCAACTTGTGGGACGTCTGGGCTGCTCTCGAAATCTCGGCCTCGATGCAGCCCTGATCCAGCTGGTTGAAGGGAACTGTGGTTGCTTCGCCATCTTGATAAACCACGTAATGGACCCAGTCAATGTGCTTCACAAGCGCTTCAACTTGATGCGATTGAAATTTCTCAAGCCGTGAAGCGGCAGCGATTGAGGTTGCGTCAGATGCAAATTCCTTAAAGCTGGGCGCTTGCGATTGCGCCAGTATTCTGCACACAAATGCAAGCAGCATGGTCATCTGAAAGTGCGGTTTGGCTGACTCTGCTGGACCTCGCCTGATGGATAGAACACGAGATTTGACGTTGGATTCGAGTTTTTTAGCTTGAAAGATCGCAACCTTGGCGTTCTCTTCGTCGTGACCAACAACGAGGCAGAAGTCTGAGCCTGTAGCCGTTTCACTCAATGGTGTTTTGGCGCCGCCACTCTTCCGAAATGTCCCAAATCCGCAGGTCACTTGATCGGCTGGGCTGTGGCCGCCAAAGACGGCTAACAGCGGTGCCGCTATTGCCGCGCCACCGAGGATGGTGGACGTGTAGCTTTCTTCATCGTAGTCCTGAACACCTGCGATGGTTTTGGTCCGCGCCATTGTCCAAGCAAGCGCTAGGTGCATTGGATCTAACGCCTGTTCGGTCGATTCTCTCTGTTCGCTCGTCGCCATCTTCATCCTCCCTTGGATAAACGAAGATAACATTGGGTTCGCAACCTGCGCGAGTAGGTTGACTGCGAACTATGCGGTTGGGAAGAAGATATTCATGGCGTCAGGCGCATGGCGACGGATAGCACGGAAGAGCTTTCCTCCGCCAAGGACCGCGCCCTCACCCTCACCCCCGATAGCCTGGGCTAGGCGATCAGGCCAATCGTCGGGGATAGTCTCCATTGTCACTGATGAACTAGCGAACAAGTAATCCAATGGACTAGCCCTGCCATGTTCGTAGTCTGAAAGCGCGTTGAGCAGATTGATTTGCCCTTCAACATCGACGGCCAATAGGGCAGACATGAAGCAGGCACGTTTGCGCTCGTTTTCAAGAGCGAAGGCGACATACCAGCACCACTCAGCCCAAAAATGACCTAACGTATCAAAGTGACTTGATTCGCTTCCGGCGCGCCATGCTCGCCAGGTGCTATCCCCTTCAAGAACGACTCCGTCGCCGTCGCGTGTCAGGCTCATGCCAAACCGCTCGATGGCATCGTTGGCGTCTTGCAAGCTTGGAAAGAACATTTTTGACCTCCGTTGAATATCCTTTGGTAGGCCAAAAATAGGGCTTGTCAAGTGTGCTTAGTCTTGCCAGGGCGCCCAAACCCTTGAGCGCCTGGGGAGCACCAGAAGCGTCAGGGTGTAGTCGAACTGGTCAGCGCTGATCTTCATTTCTTTAAGACTGAGTCCGTCTTCCGCATGCTTGAACCAGGCGCGAGCGGGAAGCTCTACACCCAATCGTTCGTGCACGATCTGACCGTTAGCGGCCAAGGTGTCCTCACCGATGGCAATTGCGCTTTGTCGTGCACGGAAGAACGCGCCACCTGCTCGTGCCGATCGGCTCGAGATCGACCAGTTGATGAAGCCATCGGTGTGAGAAATGAGCACGGCGCAATGGTCGGTGTGGTCGATCCAGCGCAATGCAGCAGCAGTTAGCGATACGCCATACCGATCGGCGCAGTCTGCGAGCACGTCAAAGTCGGCGCCGTCCTGTGTGCTTTGGCGGAAGTCATCCAAGGGCATCAGAAGCGTTGCTGCAAAGGCGTTGGCCTGGGCTTCCATTGATGCCTCTTGCTCGGTCAGACTCACCATGTCTTGCGTGGCGCACTTAAAATCTATGCGATCTTGTCGATGCAGCAAGTAGTGGCCAAGCTCGTGAGCTTGCGTGAAGCGGATGCGGCCTGCGGATTTCAGCGTCTGGTTGTAAAGCAGCATCCACTTGCTGCGCGTGTCATTTGCGAAAAGCGCGCCTTCAAAGGTCTCTATATCGGCCGATTCGACATTAGTGATGGGGTCATCCCAGCGGAAGATATCCGCCGCCCCCTTGGCCAGCGCCACGACATCAACTGGAAATCGTGGATCCCCGTGCGCCGCCGACATTGCGTTGAGCAAATGCGTCAGACGGTAGGCAGCCTTGGAGGGAGTGAGCACATCAGCGTTCATCGGCCAATCCTTTGGCAAAGTTAGGACTTCTTGAAGGTTTCCATGATCCTGCGCATCTGCTCTTTGGCGGTTGAGTCTAGTTCGCCGTAGTTCCTAAAGAACGCTTGGTCGAGATGCCGCTCCTCAGGACTTGTTGCTTCCTCATCCAGGAAATAGGACACATCCATAGACAGGGCCTTAGCTAACGCGGCGAGCTTTTCAACCGATGGGCGAGGGGACTCTCGGTTCTCCAACTCCCATAAATAGCTCTTACTCATGCCAGCAGCATCAGCGAGCGAGTCAAGTGTCAACCCTTTCTCGCGCCTTAGGTTCTTGATTTTATTGCCAAAAATCGTGGACATCGATGGTTCCTTGGAGGCCGGCACAGCGCCAAGTGCTACTATACCGAACAAAAGATTTGACAGGAGCGAACGATGCGGGCAAGATCATGCCGAAAGTTCGCTACACCGAACAAAAAATATTGCTATAAAAACGTGACTCAGTTCACATTCCACCCAGGAGCTGTGCTAGAGTCCAACGCAAAAGGGCCCGACCGGAAGGTAGAGCCCAAGATATAGGGGGTGATAATTTTTCCAACACAACATGCAGTGGTTCAGAAGGTCACTGCGTGAAGCAAAAAACCTCACCTGTAAGGCGTTCAGCCGGTGGGGCCTTTAAGATTGGCTGCCTCGTAAACAGCCGTAAAAGTATAGCGCTCTGCAAAAGAGTGTCAATACACCAGTCTTGAAGTTGTCGGATGAGCGCCCTCAACCAAGAGGACCACCGGCCGTGTCTACAACGACCGCTACCCCTCGTCCTGGCTACAAGCTCATCTTCCGGGCAGTCATTACCCTGAAGAACGGCAAGAAGCTCCACGCTTCTGCTGCGGGCTTGAAAGCTTGGCCGATCTGGGTCCCTGACGTGTAGTCAGGTGATGTGCGGGGCAGCGATGCTGCCCCGCCTTCAACGGTCAAGACCAGTCGCCTCTTGTGCTTTTCTTCCTCAACTACCGAGAACTTCAATGGCTACCAATCCACCGAAAGGCGACGGTCACCGCAATGGCGCGGTGCGTAACCGGTCGCAAACCCAGACCCCGGCCGGCAATTTCGTCAAGCGCGACACGGGCACCGGACGCTTCATGGACGTCAAAGCAGACAAGACGCCCTTCAAGGGCGTGCGCAAGGAAAAGTAAGTAACGGTCGGTGGTGCTCAGGCACCACCGACCACTTGGCTGCTGTCAATTTCAGGAGAAGCGCTTTGCCGAACTTCATCATCAACAAAAACGCCCAGGCCAACGGCGATCACGAGGTGCATAACACCACCACGGGATGCACCTTCATGCCGCTGTCGGCTAATCAGATCAGTCTGGGCTCCCACTTGACTTGCAAGCAGGCCGTGGCCGACGCGAAAGCCCGTTGGCCGCAGAATCGCATCAACGGGTGCTATTACTGCGCCAACGCGTGCCATACCAGTTGATGCGTCATCCAGGGTGCCGGCCTATGCCGGCGCCCTTTCTATTGCAAGCCGAAAGCGCGACAGCCGAAGCCAAGGCTGATGCTCTTCAACCGAGTCGAGTTCGCTGAGGAATGTGCGTGGCGTTTGGCCCTGACTGGCCGCCATGCTGAACGTAAGAAAACGATGAAACGGCGCGCCAAATCCCATGACCTTTAGGCGTCAGCAAAGGAGCGATGAACTCCTTTGAATAGGTCTTGCTCTATAGCCAATTTGCCTCATAGCTGGATGCTCAATCAACGGAGCATCTATGGCCATTTACCACACTCGCGTCAAAACGTTCAGTCGTGCCAAGCATCACTCAGCCGTCGCCGCCGCCGCCTATCGTGGCGCACTCTGTCTCACCGATACACTGACCGGTATCGTTCACAACTATCAAAGTCGTTCGGGCGTCCAGCGCGTTATCTGCATCAGTCCCATCGGCGCGCCCGACTGGACAGAAGATCCTCAGCAGTTGTGGAACGCAGTCGAAGCTGCTGAGAAGCGCAAAGACAGCACGGTGGCTCGCGAGTTTGAATTGGCACTGCCTCACGAGCTCAATGACGATCAGCGCTGGAAACTTGCGCTGGACGTCGCGCGCAAGCTCGTGCTGCGCTTCCAGTTTGCCATTCAAGTCAGCATGCACGAGCCGCCTAAGAATGCAGATGCGCGCCACTACTACGCCCACCTCCTGGCAACGACACGCAAGGTAGATGCGCAGGGACTCGCGCAGAAGACGCGTGAGCTCGATGGCGTCATCAATGGCAAGCCACAGGTCGAATGGATTCGCGCAACCATTGCCCAATCGATCAACGACCACCTTCGACAAGCCTCTGATGCAGCGCGAGCGGCGCTTAATGCGGGGCAATCGAAGGTTCAACCCACATCCCCGGGGCATTTGTTGTCGAAGCTCGTCAAAGAGTTCGAGAGCGCAATGCTGGTTCACCAGAGAAAGGACGTAACTCAGGCTTGGTCTGCTTCTCACGATTCGGTTTTCTTGAACAACAACGACGCAGTGCTAGCGGCATGGCAAAAAGCGAACAACGCACCATCGCAGCGCCTGCCCTAGGGCGTCGGCAACGTCGTGCAAGAGTCCCGGCAACGAGTGGTCTGCTTGGTGCCTCGCGCACCAAGCACGCTGTCACCGCGATCTTCCTAGGCGACGCAGACTCAGTCTCGCGTTAGAGCGCCTAGTTATTAGCGGTCAGCTAACAGTCAATGGAGGTAAGGATTGATGACTGCTTGGCTGAGCGCATGCAGATCATAGCGGCCGTCGACATACCGATCCAAAGCGACATGGATGCGGGCGTCGGGTTGCTCTCCGCGATCGGCTAGGCATCGGAGCCAGAAGCGCACATGTTTTCGGCGCGATTCTGTTGTGTTTGGCTCGTCGAAGTCGGGATGGTCTGACACGTCGGGATTGTAGGAGAGTGTATTCATGCCTGATTCCTAACACGAATCAGAGCGTTGTCAAATCTCTCGTCGGCGTATGAATGCTCAGATCGGTAGTTGTAACGCGTGATGAGGAGGCTCGTGCAGGCGCCCCCAACCAGCGCTAGGCTAAAGTCTGCTTATCACCTAGCGGATACTCAGGTCGACGATAAATCATTGCACTAAACCGACCTTTTTAACCCATCTTGGACAACGAGAACTGCCGCCTCCCCAGCGGACGCATCTGCCAAAGCCGGCAGTTGGTTCCGCACGGCGAGGTGTTATTGACCTGCTGTCTTGCTCGGCCCATTGGTGGCGGAACCTCGGATATCGGGCTCGGCCTTGGGAAGGCGAGCGCGCCCTGGCCTGCTCGCCCCCATGTCTGTCACGCCGCGATGCTAGGCGCGTCTGCATCTGCGTCCGCTTCCCTATGCCCAGATTGGGTATGGAGAAGACCGATTGGAGGTAGGGAAAGGCCTACCGCTACGCGCGGATAGTTCCGACTGGACAATGGCCGGGCGTGGCGAGAATGTGAGGCGCCTCACATTTCGAGGCGTGGAGGGGATTGGCAATGGCAGCCGATCTGAGCAAGCGCGGCCCACCTGATGGCATTCGCATCAATGTGAATGAGGCCTGGGAACTCCGGGATTGGTCCAAGCACTTCAACGTCACACCGGCAAAGCTGAAAGAGGCTGTGGCGGCAGTGGGCGTGATGACCAAAGATGTAAAGCGCCACCTGGGCAAGTGAGGGCGGGGAGGGCGGGATCATTCCGCCCTCTTCTTTGATCGGCTCAGTTGGCGTTGATTGCCTGGTTCAGAAGCTCATACCAGCGATTCATCTCCGCCTCGTTGCCGAACTTGATCGTCCAGACAGGCTGGTCGACGTCGCGCACACTCACCGCTAGCGTGCCTTCGCGCTTAGTGTTGTGCCAGTGTTTTTCCCAGGCTCGCACGTCAGCAAAAGAGTAGATCTTGGTCTGGTTGCGGTCATGAAGCTTGATCCTCGCTCGCTCAGGGGACAGCGCGATGGCGCCCGAGCGGGAGAAGTAGCTTCGTTCGTAGTCCTGCTCAAAGTTGCCGCGCTCGCTCCGCAGTTTGAAACTGCGGCCCAAGCCAACAAGCACAAGCGCGGTAGCGCCGAGGACGAGCAAGAGGAGGAACGTGCCGACGGTCATGGGAACTCCTGATTGGCTCTGGGGTGATAAGCGCGGGCTGCCGTGCGAAGCGCGTCGCGGTCAATTAAAGGGTGCGACTGACGACGCCGACGACTCGGTAGTTGCCGTCCACCTCGGCGAACGTAAATACGCCGTTGAATTCTTCGTCAAAGCGACCATTCATGGCCAAGACGCGGGCCTGGACGGGGCAGTTATAGCCACCGTCGCCTTTCTCACACTTGCCGATAGCAAACTTGGTCAAGCGAGCGTCGTCAGATCCGTTGGCCTTCACAAAGACAAGCATCGCGTCCTCTGCCTTGTTTGCAGACGGTCCAGCAGAGCACGCAGTCAGCAGCAAGGCGGTGGCAAGTGAAGCCAGAAGGGTCTTGGGCATGGTCATTCCTTTGAGGTCTGAAAGCGGATGGGTGAGGGCAGGGAGGGTGGAAAAAGGTTTAGGCAGGTCCCGGGACTCGGCCGGAGGCCGTAGGGGCCGATTGGACGAGCGCGCTTGAGCGAGCATCAGGCGGTGGAGGAGTGCCGATCCCGAGCAGGCTTGCCAAAAATGTTACGTCAAACGTATGATGCGTTCAACGTAACTTTGCGTTGGGCGTAACTGACGTTCATCATTCCCAGATGAACGCGCACGCCCTATCGATCCAGACCCTTATCGCGACCCGCATGAAGGAGGTCCGCAAAGCGTCTGGCGTCTCTCAGCGGGCCCTGGGGAAGAGCGTGGGGTTAGATGACAAGCGGGCAGGGCCATACATCAGCCGCTATGAGAGCGGCGTCCATGCGACTGACTGGGAAACGACCTTGAAGATCGCCCAGTCCTTGGGCGTGTCCGTGGCGTATTTGGTTGCCGAGACGCCGGAACTCGCCGAGCTGATCAGAGCTGTCCAGCACTACGAACCCGAAGAGCTTCGGGCACTAGCCGAAGAAATCCGGGTTCGCCACGCTCAGATTGATCCCACAGCGCAGGATCAGCCGTAGCGGTTTGCCTGCGTAGAACCCAACTCCGCAGCGGAAGCTGGCCGAGCGGGTAGGCTGCTTTTAAGATAGGGCAACCTATCTGCGAGCTGCCAATGACTTCGGACAAGGAAGACGTGCGTCAGCCAGACCAAACGCCGGGTGCGCGGCTCACGCGCGTGATTGACCGAAGCTCGGCAGCGCGGCTTGTTGAGCAGATGCAACGCAACTCAGCCATCCATGCTCTCCACGCGGCCCAGCAGCATCCATCGATTGCCGCTATGCGAGATATCGAGTCACTCGCTACCCAATTTGCGATAGAGCTGGCCAACAGCGACGTCCTGCGTATGTCCTCAGGCCTACGACAGAACTTGGCCGACCGCATGGGTCAGTTGAACGAATATGCAGAGATGGCCAGGCGATCAGCCATGGCATTGCGCCAGTCCCTCATGCCATGGCAGCCGGTTGTCAGCGAACTCGCGATGGCTGCAAGCCGAACGGCAAATGACATTCTTGCTTGGCGCGACCGGTATGCGCCCCAACGCGACGCTGCCGTCGAGGCGATGCGCCGACTCGAGTCCAGCATTGGACCTGTCAGGCGCTTGGCTGAGCAGTTCGGCGAGCAGTTGCACATAGCAGCGCAGCTGAGCCAATCGCCGGCGTTTCAGTCTTGGCTATCGGAGATGTCCAGCGTCGAGATGCAAGAGCGCATGGAGCAGCTTTTGCAGGAGGCGTCGGAGGATACGTCATCCTCGTTACCAGACATGGCAATGCCCCCTGCTGCAATGCAGGCAACGGCAACATCTCTAGTTTCATGGTTGGTGGGGTGTTTGGCTGCGTTGCGCTCATCCGGTCTACCGCATGCAGATCGAATGGTCCTCTACGGATATGCGCTGACAATCGCTTGCTTCCTCTATACGGAAATAGGAAGCAATCAAGACCACGCTGAGCACATGACCAAGATTGACGCGCAAAGTCAGGAGATGAACGCCAAGCTTGATGAGCAGAACGGAAGCGGGCGTCAGATGGTCGCGCTAAATCAAGCCCTGTTGGATCTAGAGATGGCTGATCACACCTACCAGGTCGTCGTCCGTTCCGCTCCACTTCGGACAGTGCTTTCAGAACCCGCGACGCATTGGCTGCCTTGCCGTGAGGAAGTGCAGGTCCTACGCGCAGCCGGCAAGTGGCGTTTTGTCCAAACGGTGGACGAAGAGGGCGCGTTGCGGTTCGGATGGGTCCTAAACAAGCATTTGGAGCGCCTCACCGAGCCGGACTAATCGTTCCACTTTCGGATTGTAACCACCAGTTCTTGCATGCGTTTGGTCCAGTCAAAGCGCGGGGCCATGATGGCTGATGTGGTGTGCTCGCGAGAGGCGAGGGCAAGCTCAACCTTGTCGATACTGGCCCGATTGAGCTTGGCTTCAACGTAAGAGTCGCCCGTCTTCGACTTGGATGCGCTTGGAAAGAAGAGCTCGAACTGCGCAGGATCAACGGGATCAGCTTTCATGCCAAGTGCTTTGCCAATCACGGAGCCAGGCAGGTAAGTCTCAATCTCTTTGCCAGCCGTGACCCACATGTATCCGCCTGGCAGCTTTGCGATCTCCTCTTGCGCTTTGAGCACGCGAGGCTTTAGTGCGGCACCCTTGGATGATCGATCGCTGTCGCACACCAGCGCAGCATTGCGGTTAAGCCGTATGAGCTGGATGAGCTCTTCGGGATTAGGCGTTGTTGGGTCACGGAAACTTGTTCGAGCCAAGAGGGATCCGCCGTAGAAGGCGCAGGCGTAGTCACGGCCTTCTAAGAGACTCCCCTTCGAGAAGGTCTCGATCCAGTGGTTGAGATAGATGGCATCTGACGGTCCCTCGACCCAGATGATGCCGTTCGCCTGCAAAATGTCAGACGCGCGAGCGCCCAGGTCACCGACCACCTGAGAGTGATCAAAGTGCGCCGAGATCGTTTGAGTCGATGCAGCTGTCCCGTCATGCGATACGCGCACAAATTGAGCATGATCGGAGCGACTGAACTGATCGAGCGTGGCGCTGGAGTGGGTTGTCAGAAAGATAGGGCATTGGTGTTCGACGGCGAACCCGTCGATGAACCGCAGCAGGCGTCGGAGAAGCGCAGGATGAAGGTTGTTCTCAAGCTCTTCGAACGCAAACACATACTCACTTGCCGCTTTATTCTCAAGCGTAGGGATCACCAGGAGGTTGAGCAGAACGAGGATGACTGTCTTCAAGCCGCTGCCTGAGCTGCTCAGCGGGATCAGCCCCTTTTCTGCCTCTTCAAGGAAGATCTCCCATTCCCCGTCCTCATGCTGTTGCACAGAAATTGCAGAAAAGGACCCATCCGGGCCGAAGATATGGTTGAGCGCTGCTCGCAATTCGCTTTGAACGAGGCGCCGCGTCGCCATGATGTTGTCCGCCCGGATCAAGTGATCGCGGATGATGTTGGTCGCCCCTTGTCCATCTGAGCGAAGAGCGAGCTTGGCGGCGGCAGGCTCATTCCGTATGTCGCGATCAGCCAGCATATGGCGAAAGATCTTGTCGGGAAATGGGCCCCTAAGTCGGCTCACCGCCTTAGCAAGCTCCATCTCTGTTGCTTCGTTAACCTGATGGGAGAGGACTCTGCCCCAAGCATCAGGCTTCTCCTTCGCTCGATGTGACAGGTCATTTACGAGCCCGTGGGCGTTCTCGATCCAACTCACTGGTGTATCGACGAACCGCAGTCCGTGATAGGTCCAGTTGCTGCCGGTGTTGGGGACGCCTAGGGCCCCAGAGCGCTGAGAATTTGCAAAAATTCCTTGGAGCGTCCCCTCGTCGAAGGTGCCCGTGAATCGATACGAAGCAGGAAGGCGCGACTTGGTGCGATCTGGCGAGCAGAGGCTCTGCACGATCTTCAAGAGCTGCGACTTACCAGTGTTGTTGCGCCCGATGATGACATTGATCAGCTTGAACTCGTCAAAGCCGCAGAACTCTGTGGTGAAACAGCTCAGACCCTTGATCTTGACCCCGGTGATGGGCATAGCATTCCTTGCAAATTTGGACTGGGACGAAGCGCCGCATGACGGGGCCCTCTCTGTGACCCGCATCTCAGTCTAGCGCGAGAGCAAACGGCGTCAGTGGTAACCACTGGTGCGCCCTATTCATATTTCGTTCACCAAAAGATACGCTCAGCGTAAGGTGTTTCGTTTGGGAAGCATCAATTGGGACGGAATTTAGGGTGTGGAAGACCCTTAAAAATCAAAGTCAAAACCGCACTTATGGTTTCCGCTTCGCGTAAACCGTGCGGCCTGCCTGGGGTTTGGCCGAGCGCTGCCGCGCTCGCATTTGACTGCGTCAAATGGCCAGGCACCCAGACAACGCTGATTGCTCAGCAAAGCGTGAGATAGCGCACGAAAAAGTAGTTGGCGTCTAGGACTAGACGAGGGCAAGTCGCGCCTTTAATTAAGCGCTCCAACAACAAGGAGCCCACAATAAATGGCAATTTATCATGCAACACTCAAGTCCTTCTCCCGTGGTAAGGGCGAGTCATCCGTCGCCGCCGCTGCTTACCGTGCCGGGTTTGATCTTGTCGATACCGCAACAGGTCTTTACCACCGCTACTCCCACAGGCATGGCGTTGCTCACCAGCAAATGCTTGCACCGATCGGTGCACCGAGCTGGTGCTACGACGCACAGCAGTTCTGGACTGCCAACGAAGAGGCAGAGACACGCGCCAATGCCCGCGTCTGTCGAGAAGTTGAGGTTGCTTTACCTCACAGCCTGTCTGATCCCCAGCGTAAGGCGCTCGCGCTCGATCTCGGCCAGCTCCTGGTGAACCGCTACCAGGTCGCCGTGTTAGTTGCGATCCACGCCCCCAGCAAAGAGGGTGACAAGCGCAATCATCACGTGCATTTGCTAATGTCTGCTCGCAAGGTAGACAGCAAAGGCTTAGGCGAGCGCGCTGGCATGGCGTTTGACTCGCGACAGGGCGGCGGTGCCAAGGCCATTCGGGAACTTCGCAAAGCCATTGAAGGCGTCATCAATGCGCACTTGGAGCGCGCTGGCGGCACGGATCGAGTGGACCACCGGACCCTGAGGGCTCAAGCCCGGGAAGCTGCATTAAAGCAAGATTTTGTCCGTGCCAATGAGCTCAGCCGCCCACCAACGAAGCATATGGGCAAGACCCGGACCGCTATGATGCGCCAGGCCAAGAAGTTGGGTCTGGACCACGCGCTTACAGCAGGAAGCTTTGTGGAGCGGATCATTAGTCGACGATTGCAAACCGCTCCCGAGACTCATGGCGTTCCCGAAGGGCACTCCCACCAATCTGCGCTCGCGGATCATGCGCGCGAACAGGCGGCGCTACCGCAGGTCACGACAGGCAAAGGAAATACGGCGGGGAAAACAGGCCCGGTCGGTGGACGCATCATGCCAACAGCCGTGCCAGTAGGGATTACGCGGAGGATTAGTCGTGTTATGCGCTTGGCGCGGGCGACTGGGCAGGACGCTGAGGTTCTGAACGCCGAAGCAGAGCTTGTCGAACAATGGTTGGAGAGCCAGCGTCAGGCAGCGCAAGACTCACTCGATATGCTTCGAAGCGTGGGCGGGATCCAGATCGAACCGCAGTTCCAGAAGGCCTACACCACGCTCATGTGTCGACGAGTCGACGCGTATGCGACCAGTTCCTTCTTGTACGAAGACACTGAACGCCTCGCACAAGCGGTGATGAGCTACGCGCATGCAGTCGTGAGGCCCCAGCGTGCGCGAATGGCGTATTTGGCAGCCCGCGCTAAGCTCTCTGAGTATGAGGCTACGCCGCACTCACGTGAGGGCGCGCGCGCGAAGCAACGCTACTTCCGCGCCAAGGCGCACATCTCCAAGCGTGCAGCGGCGTTGCAAGCGGCTGCCGTTGACCAGGCTAGAACGCAGATGGTGGAGGCGGGTGACCACCTCGAGAAAAGATTTGGGATTAGAGGCTCCCGTGCACCCACTCCAGGCCTGAGTATTGGCGAAGATTCACTTTCAAATGGAGTCCTTTCCGACGGAGAGCTTGATCTTCGTCCCCGTCTCGGTAGGCCTAGGGCGTAGGTTTTCGAGCCAGCTTACGTCTCAAGATTGGTGGGGATAGGAAGCACCCAGTGGTCGCGATCAAATTGGTCTCGGTTGTTCGTCCGCAAGCTTTGCCAAGCTTGTTGGCTCATTGGCGCCTCTTCCATTTCGAAGGGAAGTGGCGTCGCGTTCTTTCAAGGTGCTGGCATGACTGCTGGCAGCAGCGGACCGTTCCAAAGCGGCCGCAAGGCATGGGCTCGATGATCGACCGGGACGCGGATGCGGGCTGGTCAAGGCGAGCGAAAGCGTTCAGCACGCGTGAGTGAAGAAAAGCGGGCTTGATCTGCGCCAGACATAGTGGGCCAGGTCACTCGTGATGAGGCGATTCCT
This sequence comes from Stenotrophomonas sp. RG-453, assembly GCF_033843685.1. NCBI lineage: Bacteria > Pseudomonadati > Pseudomonadota > Gammaproteobacteria > Lysobacterales > Lysobacteraceae > Stenotrophomonas > Stenotrophomonas sp. RG-453. The sequence goes on along the minus strand of NZ_JAMYED010000004.1, from coordinate 90,885 downwards.
GGCCACCTCATGCGGCGAGAGGCGGCTTCGGCGGCGGCAAGTTGATTGCCTCGAATTCCGCCGGAGCTTCGGGTAGAATAGTGGCACCTGTATCACGATGATCTGCCTGCGATGACACCACCCTGACGCTCGATTAAAAAGCGCTCCAGAACCCGATTCTGGAATGGGTGTTCGTTTTTTCGCTTGGCGCGCACGCTGTGCGCGGAGATCGTTATTCATGTCTGTTATCTATTCCCTGCGCCAGCAATGGCTCGGCAATGTTCGTGGCGACCTTCTGTCTGGCATCGTCGTCGCTCTCGCGCTAATACCAGAAGCTATCGCGTTCTCCATTATTGCGGGCGTTGACCCGAAGGTGGGTCTCTACGCCTCTTTCTGTATCGCTGTGATCACCGCCATTGCGGGTGGCCGTCCTGGCATGATCTCCGCTGCAACCGGGGCTATGGCACTCTTAATGGTGACTTTGGTCAAGGACCATGGCATCCAATACTTGTTCGCGGCAACGATCCTGGCAGGGTTGATCCAAATCGTTGCTGGCGCGCTTCGGCTCGGCTCTTTGATGCGTTTCGTCTCGCGCTCGGTGGTCACCGGTTTCGTCAATGCTTTGGCTATCCTGATTTTTATGGCGCAGCTGCCCGAGTTGATCGGGATGCCGTGGATGGTCTATGCCATCTGCGCGACAGGTCTTGCAATCATCTACTTGCTGCCCTTGGTTACCAAAGCGGTCCCATCACCGCTTATTGCTATCGTCGTGCTGACTGCTGCGTCTATGTATTTCGGATTTGACGTAAGGACCGTGGGGGACATGGGCTCGCTGCCTGATAGCTTGCCGACCTTTTTGGTTCCCGACGTCCCGATGACCTTGGAGACGCTCAAGATCCTGCTGCCGGTGTCGGCAACGCTGGCAGTGGTGGGTCTGTTGGAGTCGCTAATGACAGCGCAGATCGTTGAGGACATGACCGAGACGCCCAGCCAGAAGAACCGTGAGTGTGCGGGTCAGGGTTTGGCGAACACCGTAACAGGCTTCTTCGGCGGCATGGCTGGCTGCGCCATGATTGGTCAGTCGGTGATCAATATCACGTCGGGAGGGCGGGGCCGGCTTTCCTGCTTGGTAGCTGGCGTGGTGCTTCTTCTGCTGGTCGTGTATGGCTCTGAACTGGTGAGTCAGATCCCGATGGCAGCGTTGGTGGCGGTCATGATCATGGTCAGTATCGGCACGTTTAGCTGGCGCTCGGTTCGGGAGCTGGCGATCCATCCGAAGAGTTCATCAGTGGTCATGATCGGCACGGTGATTGTCACTGTGGCCACCCATGACCTTGCAAAGGGCGTGTTGACTGGCGTTGTGCTGTCAGCTGTGTTCTTCACCCGCAAGGTCGGCAAGATGCTCGCCATAGTCGAAACACAGCTGGACGCGGACTCGCGCATTTATGTGGTGAAGGGGCAGGTGTTCTTTGCTTCGGCCGGACAGTTCGTGAGCAGCTTCAACTACCTGGATGTCCCAAACAACGTCATCATTGACCTGAGGGGCGCGCACTTCTGGGATCTGACCGCAGTAGATGCGCTGGATCGGGTGGTAATGAAGCTCCGTGAGCACGGGGCCGTTGTTGAGGTCAATGGTCTGAACGATGCGAGTGAGACGCTGGTTGATCGCTTAGGCAAGCATAGGAAGCCGGGCGCTAGTTTGTCTTCGGGTCACTGATGCAGCTTTGCAGCAGTTGGGCCGCAGTTGCGCCTGCGGACTGCGGCCCGACCGATGCAAGCCGGGCCTGGAGTGCGACGCCGTTGTTGTCCAGGGTGATCGCCGCGTTTGCTCAATGCTTCTTTCCTTCAATCGCTGTTGCAGGCACGTCCGGAGGGAAGAAGCGCTTGCCCAGCCGCAGGGAGACGTGGACCAAGAGGATCAACACAGGCACTTCTACCAGCGGGCCGATAACGGCAGCGAAGGCAACCGGTGACGCTAAGCCGAAGGCTGCGATGGCCACGGCAATGGCGAGTTCAAAATTGTTGAGAGCTCAGGAGATTGTGCTGGATGGTGCCAGCCCGACTGGCAAAACCCTAAAAAGCACGCGCATTTTCCGGGTTTTCTGCGGCGAGGGTTGGCCTTATTGGACTATATCGGACCCTGGCCCGCGCTGTTTAATGACGTGTATCGTTCCGCCGCGCTGGCCTTCGGTGTTGGGCTAGGACGCGTCGCCGTTGCGGCAACCGATCGTCTGCAGCATCTGTGTCTGCACCAAAAGGGCGCTCGTTCGGCGAGTCCTTGCTTGCCAGAGCAGTCCTGCGGCGACTAGACTTCGAGGACACTCACCAGGACACAGTCCGATCCGAGTTCTGTAGCAAGATCAATGGTTTAGGGGTGGCAACGTTTAGTCCCACTCTCTCCGCCAAGACCTTTTGTAAGTGACTGAAATGGCAGCTAAATCCTACGCTGCCAAATCCTGTCCCATACAGTCTCCCATACTTCCGTCGCCGATCACTTCGGCACAGAAGCGGTCGATATCCGATTTCGCCCACACTGTGCGAGCTCCCAATTTCCGCTGTTTGGGGAAATTGCCCTGCGCCATGCGCCGGTAAATGGATGCCCGGCTGAGTGAGGTCCGGATCATGACGACCTCGATGTCTTGGAGGTCGGCGGCCAGATCGGCTGCAGTCTTCTTCCCGCTCATGAGTGATTCTCTCGCTGGCGTTTGCCCGCTCCGTTGATGTGCAAGGTGCTTTTACCGGCGGCGCAGGCCGGCAGCGGCTCGGGGTGGCTGATGTGTCGCTGAGTCATAGGGAGCTCTCCTGATTGGCGGCAATCATTCGAAGATGCCTGGGCCGGATCGAACCGGCGGGTCGATGCCGTACGTCTCAGCAAGGGCGTTGGTCCATCTGTACGCCGTGGCCTTGCTGACGTTGAATCGGTTCTGCACAGCCGGGACCGTCGGGAAGCGGTCCTGTTCGTGCGCCCACTTCATGAATTCCATGACCGAGCGGACGCAGCCGTAGTCCGCGTAGTCGTGCTGAGCCAGCGGCCTCTCGCGCTTGGCGATGCGCGGAACTTCCATGGTGGCCGAGAACGCCAGGGCTCCCAGGCCAAATGATGGGGTCATGTTCAAGCGAACAGCTCCGGTTGGATGGTGAGTGCCGGGGGTGCCGGGCGGGGAAGGGATGCGGCGCGTCGGCGGGCGGACTGGGCCATGCGGAACATGCACCAGAAGCCGTGGCCCACCAGCCGGCGGGCGCGGGCCTCGCCGATGAGCACGCGCGCTGTGTGCTTGGACTGGGTGATGGGATCAGCCACCGGCCCCCTCCACGCGCTTGAACTCGATGACCCACACCCACGGGTTGCTGTCCCAGTCGCCGCCGGTGCTGGTCCACAGGTCGCGGAAGGAGAATCCTGCGGATCTGTGCATGCCGGCGAGCGCATAACCGTTCACGGCCCCGTGATCGATCCCCTCAGGGGAGCTGCGAGGCGCATGGACCGGCGCTTTTGGAGCTGGGCGACGAACTGCCGCCAGACCTGGCGGGCCTCGGTGACGGTGCGGCAGCCGAAGAAGAGGGCGCCCACACTGCCGACCAGAACGAAGCTGTCGGCGTGGGTGTATATGGCGCGGGCCAGGAGCGCGACGCAGAAGCCGAACACCACGGCGCAGATGAAGGCCGGCACAAGCAGGCGAATCGGATGGCGGCTCATGGGATGCTCACCCTTGCCAGGTCCTGCGCGATGAGGCAGCCGATGGCGCCCAGCCCCGCGCAGCAGAGGAACATGCCGAGGTAGATCCCGAGATCCTTCAAGCCTTCCACTCGCGGGTTGAAATCCGACTTCATGCGTCACCTCCGTAGATCAGTGCCATGCGCTTGCGGCGCGCGCGCTCCCAGATGCGGTTCTGGGCTTCCTTGGAGCAGCCGGCCGCGACGAACTCGCGGGCTGTCTCGTTGACGTCCAGCCCGGAGCGGGCCGCAACGGCTCGCACGCTCTCCAGCAGGTATCTCTGGCTGTTGGTCTGGACGGGGAAGGCGAGGACCTGGGCGCTCATGCGGCACCGCCTTTGACGCGGGCGAGGGCGGTGCTCACTGCACTCATCTCGGCATTGGCCTCCCGTCCGAATCCTTCAAACTCGGCACGGTCGCGAAGTCGGGTAGCCGCCTCGATCAGCTCGGCGACTGCGGCGCGGGCTTCCCGATGCTCTGCCATGTAGCGGCAGGCGCGCTGGTATGCCGGACCGAGTGCCGGCTCATCGGTCGCGCTTTTCAGATCGTCGTAATGCTCATTCGCCGCACCAAAGGCGCGATCCAGCACCGCCAGCACATCGACAGGGGCGCTCATGCGGCACGCTCCAGACTGACCGGAGCGGCCAGCGAGAACGGGTTGACCAGGGCGCGCACGCTATCGATCTGCCGCTGTCGTGCCGCGCGGCGTTCGTCGATCGAGTTCCGGGGAGACGGGAAGCTGAGGCCTTTCGGCTCTTCGATCTCGTCTGCAAAGCCCAGCATCACCAACTCGTGGCGGCGGGCGGCTTCCCATGCCCGGGAAGCCGCAATCCGAAGATCCGGATGGTGACCCGTCAGATCCATGTCCAGCCACGCCACCCGTCACACCACCTGTCACAGGGACAGGTCACGGACGTGTCACGGCTAAGACAGGGACAGGGACAGGGACAGGGACAGGGATAACTACTCCAGATAGATCTCAGCAAGCACTAGAGATCTCTGAGGTCGCTACGTTGGCGGGGCGTGCATGCCTGCTGATGCGCCAGGCCGGATGTCCAACGACCAACCCGAGCCACCCGGACCTGCTTGCTGGGCTGGCGGAGGGTGTGACGCCTGAGGCCTACGCAGACACCGTCACCGAGGGCCTGAGCCGCGCACCACCGGTTGCCAAGCCCTTCGTCTGGGCGATCACCACCGCCAGGGCCCGTCATGCCGAAGGCCCCAAGAAACCCCCGCAGAACACCGGAACCCATCATGGAACACGTGGCCTCGCACCTCCCGACCAAGTCGAGCATTTTATCCAAGCCCGAAAGCAGGGCGGAAACGTCATCGACGCCACGCCTGCAATCGCAGAACGCCATGGATCAGCTGTGGAGACACATGGCTCAGATCTACGGTCACAAGTGGACCAGCGCCTACACGGCGAATCCGGCGGGCGCGGCGGCGGCGACGTGGTCGAAGGGTCTTTCCGGGTTGTCGGGTCGGCAGCTCGCTGATGGGCTGGCAGCGTGCATCGCGACCGCAGAGCCCTGGCCGCCGACACTGCCTCAGTTTCGGATGATGTGCCTGGGCATCCCGCCGTTCGACGCCGTGCGCGCCGATGCGGGCCAGCAGGACGGATTCACCCGGCTGGTGTGGCAGTACCTGAACGGCCACCGCTACCGGCTGGCGAGCGCCGAGAAGGCCGACAAGCTGCTGCTGGCGGCCTACAACCGGGCAAAGGAGTTCGTGATGCGCGGCGGCGAGCTGCCGGCGGCACCGGTGGCCGAGATCGAGCACCAGGTGCGCGAGGCCGTGCCGGCGACGCGCGAGCAGGTCGCCAAGCACATGGACGACATCGCGCGCGAGCTCAACGTGGCGATCGCGGCGGACGAACCGGCCGCTGCCGCCGAAGAGACCCCGGAGGTGCGCCATGCAGCCTGAGGTCGACAAAGAACTGCTGCTCCGGGCGCGTCAGTCCGGCCGCTACATGCGCGAGGCCCACAAGCCGCGCAGCGCAGTGCCGCTGTTCGAGATGGGCGAGCCCGGTCGGCTGCAGCGCAAGGAGTGGGAGGCCGGCTGGGATCAGCGGGATTACGAAATGAAATTGGGAGTGGCCGCATGAGCGAGATCGAGAAGAGGGCGCGGGAGCTGCTGGCATGTCCTTTCTGTGGCGGTGATGCAGCCATCAGAAATTGGCAGGATGAGGAGCCGTGGAGCCATGCCATCGTTGAATGGCAGAAGGTGCACTGCACCGAATGCGAGTGCGAAGGGATATCCAGTTGCCCGGGGTATGAGCCGGACACCGTGCAGGCGTGGAACACCCGCGCCGCCCTCACGCCGCCCGAGGGTTATGTGCCGGAGCGCGCCATGTTGCGGGTTGCAACTGGCTTGCGTGAGAAAGCGTCGCGTTCGGCTCGACCGCTGGAGCGCAAAACTCTGATCGCCTCTGCTGAGGCGCTGGAGAAGGCTGTCAGCGCCGCCCGCCCGGAGGTGCAGCCTTGAGCGGCATCTGCCCCGAAGACTGGCAACAGCGCGGCGAGGGGATGATGACCCCCAAGCAGCAGCGCATGCTCAACGCCATCTGCGGCGACCTGGCCGCCGGGCTGTCTTGGCACGGCCAGCGCCTGACCAAGGACGACTGGCGCCACATGGTGGCCGGCACGATGCTTGGGTGGCGCCTGATGCCGGCGATCGACCGGGGGCATGGCGCCCCGGGTCACATCATGCTCGGCGGCTCCAGCCTGAAGCTCACCAAGTCGCTGGCCTGCGACGCCATCACCGTTCTGGTGCAGATCGGCGACCACCCCGAGGAGCAGGGCATGCGCGCCAAGCCGGTGCGTTGGTCTGACACGGTGCTGCTCGGGCTTGGTCACAACCCACACGATTTCGCGGAGGCTGCATGAACCAGCTCTTTCTACTTCTGCGCCTCGGCTGCCTCCTTCCGAAGCCTCACTCGCGCCGGGAGTGTGAATGCATAGGTCAAAAAAAGCTCAGTGAAGCTGGCGATCTGCGCAATTTCGGCTTCAGACATCTCTTCTTCATCGTGAGCACCGGAATTGCCGTCCAATCTTATGACATGCGCCCACTCTTTCAGATCGCTAGTGAGCCGGCCTGCACTATGAAGCGCGTCGATTCGAGAGGCCAAATTCTTCGCGGCCAGCGTGGGGTCGAGCTCTCGCGTTGCCACGTCGAGCGCCTTGCGGTACATGGCTGCCGCGGCATCCATATTTCTGCGTTTCGCATTATCCGCGCCCTGCTCGAACGCTCGCAGCACCACTGGCGAAATATGCTCAGGCGCGGTCGTTCTGAGAGTTTCTGGGTACACGCGGACAACGTCCGCAGAATTCTCTCGCGCGACCCTCCGTATTTCGCCGGAGGCATGGGACAGCCAGTCGATACCCATTCTCCCTGTTTGCATCTGGACACATACGACCTGATGGCATCGATTGCATTGGAACATCGCAGTCGGATGGTGGATCGGGATGTTCGTGGCGCCGGCGAGCGTCATCCCAATCTCTTCCGCCAAGCAGTGCGGACAATTGCCAACGTAGGTAACAGACATGTCTGATATTCCTTTTCAGTCCAAGAAGATTGAAGGCGAGCTGCGCCACATCGACGCGACTTGCGCGGTACGCCTGTTGGACAATTATGACCGGTGCTCGTCCGTTGAGAAACTTGATTTCGTGGCGGCCCTCATCGCCGCCATCTTGGTCGCGCGCGCCCAGTCAAAAGGCGGGTCCGGTGCACAGTAACTATCGCGAGCGAGCCCTGCTGGACCTGGTCTACCAGGTCGAATGCACCGTGCAGATCGAGAGCTGCTGCGAGGGAGGCTTCGGCGAGCCCGCACACAGCAACCAGACCCGGCACGGCAAGGGCGGAGGCCTCAAGGCGCACGACTGTTTCGTGGCCAGCGCTTGCCGTAGCTGCCACCGCGAGCTGGACCAGGGGCGGCGCTTCACCCGCGAGGAGAAGGCCGAGATCTGGCTGCGCGGGCACGAGCGGACCATGCTGGCGCTGTGGCAGATGGGCCTGATCCAGGTGGCCGCATGATTATCCGGATCGTGGTCTATGGCTCGCCGGCGCCGCAGGGCAGCAAGTCATTCAAGGGGCTGGCCAAGAGCGGCCGGGCGATCCTGGCTGAGTCGTCGAAGAAGGTCCGGCCATGGCGGCAGGACGTCAAGCTTGCGGCCCAGCAACTGCGCGCCCAGCTAGGGCTGCAGATGCTTGATGAGCCGCTCGTGGTGCGCATGACGTTCACCCTCCACAAGCCGCTCAGTGCCCCGAAGCGGCGCAGGGTCTTCCCCTGCAAGCTGCCGGACCTCTCCAAGCTGGTCCGATCGACGGAGGACGCGCTGACCGACGCCGGGATCTGGCGGGATGACGCCCGGGTCGTGGAATGCCTCGCTGCCAAGCGCTATCCGGGGGAGGGAGCGGATGCCCTCGACGCACCTGGGTGCGTTATCGAGATCGAGAGGATCGCCCTGTGACGGCAAATCCCTACACCGAGCAAGTGGGCGGCCCGCGCGGGACGGCGATCGTGAGCCTCGTCGTCGCCTGCCGGATCGCTGACAAGTACCGGAGTCGCCTGCCCAGCGTCAAAGAGTTGCAGGACGACTTCGGGATGCACAGAGCCACCGCTTACCGATGGCGCGCCGCACTGGCGAGCGCGCGCGGCATTTCTACCACTAGCACCACCCCAGGAGAGAACACACACGGTTGACCGCCGCGAGATGCTGGCCCGACTGAACGCGCAGACCGTGCGCTTCGACGTAGGGCAGGGTGGGGGCGCCCCCAGCCTGACCACGTCCGATATCGCCGCTGCGCTGGGTATGGTGCCGGCCGGGCTTGGACGGGAAGTGATGGAGGCGGTGTATTTGCCTGATGGTGCCATCCGGCACCGCGGCAAGCTGGCCGAGGCCGTGCTCGCCATCGTGCGCCCAGAGTTCACCCGCCGCGCGCGGGCGCTGGCAGAGGCCGAGGATGATCTGAGCTTCTCGAAGGAGATGGTCAGCCTCAGCCGACGCAGCATGTCCGACGCCCAGCGACGGATCCTTCGGGATCGGGAGGCCGCGGTGGAACGGGCACGCGCGAAGGCCTGGCCGAAGAACACCTATCAGCACCTCTCCCGCATGGTCGACGCCGTGGTGCTGGAGCTGGCCAGCGGCAATCGATGCGAAGAATGCCGAGGAGCTGGCGTCATCGAAGACAAGGGGTGTGCTGGATGCAGGTGCACCGGCATCGAGCCTTTACCCGATATGCGCAGGGCCGCTGCAATTGGCTGCCATCGTTCCGACTACCCGAAGCGGTGGAAGGATGTCTTCGAGTGGCTGCTGGCAGAAATGAATCAGTCCGGGGAGATGGCTTCACGGCAGTTCTCTCGCGCAATGAGCAACCACGACGGAAGCCCGCAAGCCCGCGCGGCATAGGACTCGAATATGTAGAGTTGCAGACTCTACATTCAGACGTGCAGAATCCTCATCATCGCGAGGTTTGGCCATGGCCAACTTCGCCATCTTAGATAAATGCGCGCCAAGCTGATGTACAGCTGTGTTGGCTATTAATTGGCCAGGATATTCCGTAGCCTCAAGGCTTCAGAAGCTGGAGGCGCGTAATGCAGAATTTTTCATGGTTGATCGATATATCCGATGCCGCTTGGGGTGATTGCCCTATCGGCATACAGCTTTGCGTCAACGGCGCAAAGGCCTTCTCTATAGGTGATTTTTGCAGGCGCAGCGGGCTTAACCCTGAGTCCAACTGGCGTGCTGTTTTTGACCAATGGGGCTTGGAGAACGGGTACATTGGCTTTTCTCCTAGGAAAGGCTCTGGGTTAGAGCATAGCTTTGTGGTGCGGAGGGGAAGCTTGGCAAATGACGTCAGCTCAGGCGACATGTAACAAATCAGTACCTGTTTGACAGCCCCGCCATCGAGCGGGGCTGTTTCATTCACGGGGTGCGTTGCCAGATGGGCGCTGGGCCGGACTGTAAATCCGGTGTCTTCGACTCGCGTGGTTCAACTCCACGGCACCCCACCACAAGCAACTCACTCGCGCTCGATCTTCTCGATGAAGTCGCATTGAGCAGCGAGCAGCCTATTGTGTCGACGCGCAAGCTGGTTGAGGGGCCACACCGCCTCGGCAGGCATAAGCTCGGCACCCGTTGCCCAAGCGCTTATTGTTTCCTTCGATAGGCCAAGCAGGTTTGCCAGCCCCGATTCCCACCGAGGGCCGCACAGAATGCGGCCAACGATGATCAAGTGCTGCTGGCGGGGGTAAGGGGCGAGTGGTGCTTGAGTATTCATGGAAGTGATCTCCGTGATGGAGATTGCACTACAACAGTTCTGTGGGAACCGTCAACGGACGCCTCCCAGTCAATACGCGCGGGCCTGGCCGAGTGGCTTAGGCATCAGCCTTCCAAGCTGACTACATGGGTTCGAATCCCATGGCCCGCTCCAGCTATGCCCGCTTCCCCGACCGGATCAACCCTTGCGCCCAGCCGGCAGCGGGGCGGGCGCCTATCATCGTCACAACTGTCGAGGCCGTCATGCAACTCACTGCCAACTTCAGCCTGGCCGAGCTGACGGTCACCAGCCGGAACATGCCGAATGTCCCGAACGAGGCAGAGGTCTTCAACCTCTCGTACCTGGCAAGGGAAATTCTGCAGCCCCTCCGTGATGCGCTGGGACAGCCCGTGCTGGTGAACTCCGCATTCCGATCGGAGGCGGTGAACCGCGCAGTGGGTGGCACGGCCACGAGCCAGCACCGGCTGGGGCAGGCTGCGGATATCCGGGTGCCGGGTATGTCATCGATTGATCTGGCCCGGAAGATCGTCGCCCTCGGGCTTCCCTTTGATCAGGTGATCGAGGAGTTCGGCAGCTGGGTCCATGTGTCCTACGGGCCCCGGCATCGCCGGCAGCAGCTGACCGCAGTGAAGCGTTCCGGGAAGATTGTCTACGTGCAGGGGATCCAGTGAGCGAGCCCGTGAGCACACTTAAGACAATCGTCGGCACCTTTACCGCGGCAGTGGTGGCCCCCGCCACCGCAGACGCCCTCCGCGCGGCGGAGCGGATGATCCTGGGCGTGCCTCAGTCTGTCCTATTGGTGGCGATCGCCGGTGCTCTTATCGGCGTGCTGCTGCTGCCCGAAAAGGATGCCGATCGGGTCGCTGCCGATGCCAGCCGTACTCGCGGCCACCGCTGGTTCCAGACGGCAGCTCGAATGCTCGCCCTGGGATTGGCTGTCATCTCCTACGCCATCGTGGCCGCATGGCTCATCGCCGTAGCGGCGACCTGGTTTCCTTCCCTGACCGGCGCACCGCAGTTACCGCTGGCGGGGCTGTCTGGCGTGGTCATCCGCCGAATGCTGCCGGGCTACCTGAAGGTGGTCGAGCGCATCACCGGCAACATCGGAGGCGAGAAGCCATGAGCGTACTGTTACGGTTGGCCACAGCCCTTTGGGGCCTGATCATCGGCGCGGTCGCCGATGCGGTGGAATGGCTGCGCAAGCCTGGCAGCAAGATCAAGGTGGTCTGCGCGGTACTTGCGTTCGGCTTCATGGTCGCTGGCCTTTCGGCGTATGAGAAGGAGCAGCGGATCCAGGACCTGAGCGCTCAGGTGGTCAAGGTGCGTGCGGATTGGAAGGCCGACACCGCGCGCCTGCAGTCTGACGTGGAGCAACGCGATGCCCGGCTGGCCGAGGTAGCGGAGACGCTCCGGGCCGAGGCACAGAAGCTGGAAGCCCTGAAGGCCGAGAGCGCCGCCGCACTGAACGGCTTGGCCGGCAAGATCGAGGCGGCCGAGAAGGATGCCACCACCTGGCGCGAGCGATACCAGCAGCGTCCTGACAGCTGCAAGGCCGCGCTCGAACTGCTCGACTCGGCCTGCCCGGCCCTGAAGGGGTACTGACATGCGACATATCGTGATCGCTGCGGCGGCCTTCCTGACGGCATGCCAATCGGCGGCTCCCAAACAGAACCCTCCGGCACCGACCGTGATGCAGTTGCCGGTAGCCACCTATGTGCCTATCGACCCCGCGCTGTGGAAGCGCTGCACCTGGGAGCGAGAAGGCAGGCCATCGGCAGTGTTCGAGGTCAGCAACGGCCGGAAGCGCTGCCTTATCCAGTACGAGGCCCAGTTCGGCGCGATCGAGCAAGTGCAGGGGAAGCCGGCCCCGGGCGATAAGCCCTGAGCCGGCGCACCCCCTCACTTCTTGCGCCGGTATTTCAGGTAGACGGCGGCCGCCCCGGTGAGTGCTGAAATGAGCATAGAAATGCCCGGTAACGTGATTTCCATGTGTCTCTTTTTCCAGTGGGTGTGGGGGTAGCAGACAACCTCCAAACTTTTAGGTCCACTTGCGGAATTTCCGTCCAACGTCTCATGAGCCGCCCACTCCCACCCCCTGATCTTCTGGAAATCGACCTCGAAGACATGTCCATGCGGTTCCGGCCTGCTCCCGATGTCTGGGAGTGGATCGAAGCCGAGGTGCTGTCCGAGGACGGGAACCTGCACAACCCCGATCACCTTCACCTACAGGGTGCAGATGTGGGCATCCTCTGGGCGGGCACCTGTTTCACCAAGCAGGGTAGGACCGTTGTCGGCCAGGCCGAGATAGTGGCCTTCCGGGCAGGTGGGTGGCAGAAGGCCCGCATGGAGCGCCAGATGGTGGACTGGTTCGGGCGCGTACCTGAAGTGGTCATCACTCTGGCCGCCGATTACTGCTCCAGCTGCACCGACACGGAGTTCTGCGCTCTGGTGGAGCACGAGCTCTACCACGTTGCCCAAGAGGCCGATCAGTACGGAGCCCCGAAGTTCCGTAGGGATGGATCCGCCGCCCTGACGATGCGAGCCCATGACGTGGAAGAGTTCGTAGGGGTGGTTCGCAGGTATGGGGCAGGGGAACAGGTCCAGAAGCTCGTAGACGCAGCACAGAGGCCGCCTGAGGTGGCCAGACTAGATATCGCCCGGTCGTGTGGCACGTGCCTGCTGAGGGCGGCGTAGGCACGACCTGGCACGACAAGGCTGAATACAGATGCCCGCGCTCGACGCCCAGGTGAAGACCTTCATCGTCCAGCAGTTGGCGTGCTTCGACACGCCCAGCACGGTGGTGGAGGCGGTCAAGACTGAGTTCGGTCAGGCCGTGAGCCGCCAGACGGTGGAATCGCACGACCCTACCAAGCACGCAGGGCGCAAGCTGGCGCAGCGCTGGGTCGAGCTGTTCAACACCACCCGGGAGCGCTTCAAGGCCGAGACGGCGGACATTCCCATCGCCAACCGAGCCGTCCGGCTGCGCGCGTTGAACCGGATGGCCAACAAGGCCGAAGGGATGAAGAACATGGCCTTGGCCGCCCAGCTCATCGAACAGGCGGCCAAGGAGACAGGCGGGGCGTACACGAACCGCCAGCAAGTCGAACACAGCGGCCCCAACGGTGGGCCGATCCAGAGCGCCGACATGACCCCCGGCCAGTTCCGAGAGGAGGCGAAGAAGCTGCTGCAGGAGGTGTGAAGTGGGCGAGCTGACCGCTCAGCAAAAGCTGGTTGCGGCCGAGCTGGCGCGGGAGGACTTCTATTTCTATAGCCGCTACACGTTCCTGCGGAAGAAGGGCTTCCAGTGGATGCGGGCCAAGCACCATGCCCCTCTGTGCGCGGCCTTGGACCGGGTCTATCGGGGCGAGTGCAAGCGCCTGGTGATCAACCTGCCGCCGCGGTATTCGAAGACCGAGATGGCGGTCGTCAACTGGATGTCCTGGTGCCTGGGCAAGGTGCCGGACTGCGGCCCAGATCGAAGGCGCTCTGCGTGTGCTGTTCGCCGTGGATCGGATTGCCGTCGAAGACCTGGGCAATGCGCGAATCCGGGTGCACATCGGCCGCAAAGCGACGGAGGACGACTACTTCCTCGGGAACGTAGGTCAGTGGGTGCCGTCGGCCGCCGGCGTGGCCTTGGAGTTCCGGACCTACGAAACGGACGAGCCGTTCGAATTCGACAGCACCAACTATCTGCAGCTGCTGGTCGGCGACGACGGAGCGCTGCTTCTTGGCCATGACGGCTATCAACTCATCGGAAAGGGGTAAAACCGTGGCAGAGAAAGAGCTGAGTCAGTATCCGTCTATCGAGCAGATCGGCAGTAGCACCAGGTTGGCAGTCATTGAAAACGGGCGAAACGCTCAAGTGCCGGCTGCCGTGCTGGGTGACTTCGTAGGCGTGCAGATCGAGGCGTCTGGTCTTCCCTCGGACGTTGAAGCCCTGAAGGCAGGCCAGCAAACCAGTTCAATTTACAAGGCAACATTGGCAGAGCTTCAGGCTACGCCCGGCTCCTACGCTGGTCAGGGCGGCTTTGTACCTGGTGTAGGACAGTTCAGCTGGAGCGGGTCTGCGTGGCAGCTCATCGCATCCGATGTGCTCGCGGACAAAGCCAACCAGGCCCCAGTGAACGCTCTACTGGAACGGGTAGGAGCAATCGATTCAGGGGTGTACTACCGGGCTCTTGGCGATTTGCCGACAGGAAACCAGGGGCTTGCAACGGACTTTTCCGGAGTCGGTCGCGCCTTTGTTTCGACGACTGCGGTTATTAGTAGTGTTGCGGCGTGGATCAGCCCAGCTGCGTCGGCAACGAAGTTGCGGGTTCGCGTATACAGCCGGTCCGGAACAGGTGCAGGGCTTCCCGGTAGTGGCATCGACTCGCTTCAGCGTGAGGTGGTCGTGCCACTCGAAGGCATTCGCACGATGCTGGGAGGAACTGGTCCGGTGATGGTGCGCGCGAAATTTGCTCCGCTTCAGGTCGGCACGAAGCTTCCGACGCTGGTCACATTCGAAGCGCTGGATGACAGTAACGCACCCGCATTCATTGGGTACTACACCGTAGCTGCCCCAGCGGGCTATCACTTCGGTTATGTAAAAAGTGCCTCCAGTGGCAACTGGATTGCGCTGGGTTCGACCGCAGCGGTTCTGGCAATGATCGCCGATCATCAGGCTGAATCCATTCCCGGTACGACTGTTGGGTATACCGACGTCTCGTGGGTTGAGCCCAATAGTCATGACTGGGAGAATCCGACTTTCGCTGGCTGGGCACGGTCTTTCGTCGGACAGGCCGGCATGGCTTTTAATGCCGTATCTGCCTATCTGAGTAACATGGCGCTAGGCGACCTGGTGCAGGTGCGTGTGTTTGCTCGCAAGAGCAGCGAAAGCGCATCGCCAAACCTCCCCGGGTCTCCTGGGATTCAAGACATGCATCTGGGGACATTCGCGTTTCCCGTGTCGGCAATCACCGGCGCGGCGATGGCGGGAAAATTCTATTTCGACGTTGGGAACATTCAGATACCGGCAGGACGCTATCCGCTGGTAGAACTCGCGGGGCTTCTCGCCAATGGCACCAAGGCTGCGCTCGGTGCCGGAAGGACGGATTACAGCAGCGCGCCTGCTGACACTACGTGGATGCTCCCAGCCGCAGGCGCGTCTGGCTTCACTCTTCTGGCTCAGAACCGTACGGTCAGTATCGGCCTGGCCAACAACGTCACCAAGGCGACTGAGCTGGTGACTGGCCAGATGTTTCCGGCCGTAGCCGCGCAAGGCGTGGAAATTGCCGACATCAAGGCCCAGCTCGGATCGATTGTGGCGGGCGGCAGCTCTGAGGGAATGGCGGATGCAGCAAAGCCGCTGATGGTGATCAATGGGCTTACCGTGAACCTTGCCGGCAGTACTGCAGTGATTGATGGTGTCCCTGTAGTTTTTGGTGGCTCTTTTGCGCTTGATCCCCCCGTCGCCGCATCGGGCAGCACGGCCTCGCTGCCGCTGAAGTACAGCCAGTTCGGGGCCGGCTCATACCCGACGCAGAACCCGAATGCCATGCTGTGGCGTCGCCGTCTGAGCAGCGTTGTGGTCACCAGGCAGTCGGACGGGGTTGTGCTGGTGCAGGGCACCGACTACGGCGTGGATAGCGTCTGGGGCAAGCTCTATGGCATGAAGAACGTCGCTGATCAGGTGGTGGATGCGAGTTACAACTACGCGCGGGAGCGCTATGACCTGCTGCAGCTGGATCCAGTGACCATGACGTGCTCGGTCGTAAAGGGGGCTGAGCGTGATCTCGATGCGCATGACTATGCGCCGGTGGCAAGTAATCGGTTCATCCCGCTCTATTACCTCTACGTCCGCGCCGGCACTATCACCCCCGTTCCGGTACATCTCTACCAGGACGGCGTGAGGAAAGACACGCGCGTTGTCTTCGATGGAATGTTGTCCAAGGGCAAGCGAATGATCGGCCGCACCAGGCGCAAGCTGCAGCGAGGCCAGGCAGTCAAGGTGCTTGGCTACGGTGACTCGATCACCAGCTGTGGAAACCTCGACCTGCTCTGGTATTTCGAGACGCTGCCTCCTGACAACCGCGCGGCAATCCCGACGTATAACCGCGCCGACAGTGGTGTCGCCTTCGCCACCCGCGTCTCGTGGAACTGGGTAGCCATCCAGGCGGTCAAGGCTGCCTATGGTTATGTGGACAGCCACGAGAGCAACCTGGGAGGCCTTCCGGTCCTGACCTACGTGAACAAGGGCATCGGCGGCACCAACTCGAGTGGCTCGGCAAACAACGGTAGCAATGCCACTCGGTTGGCCGACGCCCTCGCCAGCGGTGCGGACGTGATGGTGTTGGCTTTCGGTATGAACGAGATCGGGTCGGACAGCACCTTCGATAACATGGCGAGCATCATCCAGCAGGCTCAGGCTGCCGGGATGGATGTTCTGGTGATGGGCGTGCCGAAGACCAACGCCATTACCGACGTGCGCGATATAGCGCTGTGGCGGAAGACCAATCGCACGCTCCAGCTGGTGGCTGACGCGACGGGTTGCCCCTTCGTTCCCATCAACTGGTTGACCGATCAGGGGGGCGGTGGCCTGCCAGTTGCGCCAGAGCATCTCTGCAGTGCGAACTACTTCAACCATCCAGGGCTGATTGAGCTAAAGCACTATGGCCTGATGCTGTCGAAGTTCTTCCTTTAGACCTAAGCCGCCACCGGATCCAGAAGCGCCTCGCGGTTGTTCCGAGGCGTGTTTACCGCCCGGCTGACGCGATAGGCCTCCATCGCCGGTGGCTCGCTGGCCAGCAGCATCGCCATCGCGTCGTCGGGCTCGGCCGCCAGCCACTCATCGGCCTGGCCGGCCGTCAGCCACACCGGCATGCGGTCGTGGATATCGGCAGACACACCACTGCTGTCGCTGGTGATCACGGTGAAGGTGCCCAGGTTGTCCGGGTCGAGCAGCGGGCTCGTGTCTTCCCACAGACCGGCCGCCAGCAGCGGCCCGGCCGCGTGGATGAACCACGGGTCCTTCTTCCCGTCCTCGGCGTTGACCGACCACTCGTAGTAACCGGCCATGGGGATCAGGCAGCGGCGCTTCTTGAACGCTGACCGGAAGGCCGGCTTGGTGGCCACCGTCTCGATGCGGGCGTTGATCGTGGAGCCCTGCAGCTTCTTGGCCTTGGCCCAGAAGGGGAGCAGGCCCCACGACAGCCGGGTGACCTGCAGGCCGGTGCCGCGATCGAGGATCACTGAGGCGCGCTGCGTCGGCGCCAGGTTGTAGCTCTCCGAGATCGACAGCAGGTCGCCGACCAGCTGGGGGAAGCCCAGGGTGTCAGCATTCCGGATGGGGGTCTGGACGAATAGGGCGCACATGGCCGAACCATACCCCCTCGCGGTGCCGCCGGCCTTCGCGCGGCCTGCACTCCCGCAGTTGGGGGCGGGTGATCCCCACACCAATCCGAGCAGTCGCCCTGTTATGTAGCGTATGGGACCTAGCATTCGCGTAGGGATTTTCCTGACACGTCAACCCCTAGATGTGCAGTTACACTAAAAAATCACATTGCCGACGCTAGGAATTTGTATGAAAAGGATTGCTTTGTTGCTGTTGGTCTGCGGCTTTGTCGGGGATGCGTACGCCCAAAAAAGCGGGTTGTCTATAAGTCCGAAGGATTGGTACGTCGTAAAGGTCGCCCCCGATGGCGCCGAACTGATCAACTTGGTGGACAAGAAGACTCGCTCTCGCAAGACCGAGTTCGTGATTCAAAGCATGCATATCTACGGCGCAAAGACTCCTGCCGGTGTTGATTATGTCATCTCGGACGTGGTCTACGATTGCAGTGTAGAAGGGCGGCACTACGACAAGCGGCATGTTCCGATGCGTAACTACGACGAGCTATCTGTGCAAGCCGCCAGGGTAGAGGTTCCGTATAAATTCGAGGTTGCTCCACGGAGTTCCACTACCTACATGGTCTGGAAGAAGGCGTGCGACAGCGCCATGAATGGGAAAATACCTGCTGATGCGATACAGGTGCAAAGCTTTACACCTGGCCGTGTCTATGCCGTTGAAGTTGAAGAGGTCGTCAGCCATGTCCGCAAGATGATGAAAGCGCGATAAAGAACAGTGCTGCGCGGTGGCCCGAAGCTCTCGGTGCCGCCGCATCTACTGTGTGAATGTCTTTGATTTTGCAGCCGCTGACATCAGTAGTGTTCTTTTGGATATCGTGGGCAAGGTCCATTGCCTAATCCTTGAAGTTGCGACGGAGCCCGAGGTCCCTGCAGCGGGTCACGACCGGACGATCATCAACATCAAGCCCGAGCACGTGGATGCTTGGCTCAACCCCAACCCGGCGGACCTGGACGCGCTCTACGCGATCTTCGACGACAAGCGGCATCCGTTCTATGAGCACCGACTCGCTGCATAGACTTGAGCGGCGCCATCATTGATGAAGCCGCTAATCGGTTGGTGTACTAACGGTGTTTTGTTGTGAGGGAGGTGAATTTGACGGCGTCGACAAAATCGACTCCAGTTGCTTCAGTGTCATGGCGTCGGACGCACGCTGTAGTCTAAGCCAGTTGGTAAACCCCCAGCACGACAATATCAGGCCGGCGATCGAGAAGCCCACTCCGACCGCAAAGTAGAAGTTGTTCTGCTCCACAAGGATAGCTACTCGATCAGTTTTCTTCATCAGGGCCGCGGAGCTCTCGAGCCCGGCGTCTCGAGCTGATTCGTATTGCTCGATTTGCTCCCGGGTTCGCTCAGGGTTCTCTCCAAGGCGATCGCTAAGCCTTTGGAAAGCATCCGCCCGTGCGGTCGAAATGGCCACCTCTGTCGTAACTTCATTGAGGTAAAGCTGGATTTCAAATACTTTGCTCGAGGGATACCCTAAGCCGATCACTATGATAAATAGACCGCATAGCGCCGAGAATTTGTAGAGGTTGTCGGTGGGTAGGGATGGTATTTCCAATTGTGCTTCCCCTTAGTCAATGAGATCGATGTTAGAGACACCATCGAGTTATGCGGCAGCATACCCGTTACGCTGGGCGCCCTAGGCAACCATCGCCCAAGTCCAGTGCGTCTAGCTAACACCGTACCCGAGGCAGATCACTGACGATTGTTGTGTAGTTTGGCGAAAGCATGTGCTGCCGCATTCCCCATGCGGGCTTGTCCTTCCAGCCCGAAGCGCCCAGCCCGGCTACGCCCCGGCCGAATTTCCGGTTGATCTGGTCCAAGGTATCCATGAGCCTCTGGTCGCCGGCAACCGCTGGCGCGAACAGGTCCTGCTGAACGTCTTCTGGTCGCGCTAGATCGAGCAGGGCGACACCAGCCTTCTTGTACGCGATGCCTTCCTGCAGCAGCCCGCGGAGCATTCGACGAACCATGCCCAGCACCAGCATGGTGTCGCTGGTCGCCGCCGGCAGAGCTATCGTCCTGTTGGCGGCGTGCTGAGGCAACTCCGGGCGGAAGGTGTCGGAGTGAGCGAAGATCCACAGACCGGAAGTGACTAGGCCTCGAGCGCGCAGCTTTTCGCAGGCCCGCACGGCGAAGGTGGCCAGCGCCTGGGCTACGGCCTCGTGGTCGTGCACCCGGTCAGCGAACGAGCGACTCACCATGATCTGCTGCCGATCGGGCTCCACTTCCTCTAGGGACATGCACGGGTGGCCTTGGAGCTCGCGCTGCGTACGCGCCAAGGTCACCCCGAACTTGGAGAGGATGTCGTCCGCTGGCGCATCCCGGAGGTCGGCCGCGGTGCGGACGCCCATCGCCACCAGCTTCGGCGCCAAGCGCCGGCCGACGCCCCATAGGTCTTCCACTGGAAATTTCGGCAGCAGGGCATCACGGGCCGCCCGGTCGCCGAGATCCACCACGCCCGTGCCGGTCTTCGCCGCCTTGTTGGCGAGCTTGGCCAGTGTCTTTGTCGGCCCGATGCCGATGCAGTTCGGTATTCCGGTCCAGCGGTGCACCCGGGTGCGCAGCTCCTGTGCGAAGGCCTCGCGGTTTGGCACGGCTGTCAGGTCGATGAAGCTCTCATCGATGCTGTAGACCTCCACGCGCGGCGCTGCCTCCCGCAGGATGGAAACGACCCGAGCGCTCATGTCGCCGTAGAGGCCGAAGTTCGCCGATCGCATCTGCAGCCCGTGCCGACGCACCAGGTGCTTCAGTTCGTGGGCCGGCTGACCCATCTTGATGCCCAGTGCCTTGGCCTCGGCCGATCGAGCGATGGCGCAGCCATCGTTGTTGCTCAGCACCACCAGGGGGACGCCGCGCAGCTTGGGCTGGAACACGCGCTCGCAGCTGGCGTAGAAGTTGTTGCCGTCAACGAGGCCGAACATGGCCACGCCTCCGCTGAATCTGGCGCACCACCCCCACCACCGCGAAGACTTCCACCTCCGTGCCCTGGTCAAGGACGATGGGAGGGAACTCGGGATTGGCCGAGTGGAGTTCGAGGTGGTGTTCGAAGGTCTTGAGCACCTTGCAGGTTGGCTGGTTGCCATCCCAGACCGCGATGACCAGGTCGCCGGCCTGCGGCGTCACAGAGCGGTCAACCACCAAGATATCTCCGTCGCTGATGCCCACGGCCAGCATCGACCAGCCATCGGCGCGGTATAGGAACGTGGCGGACGGATTGCGGACCAGCAGCCGGTGAAGGTCGATCGACTCGTCCATGAAGTCATCGGCGGGCGAGGGGAATCCAAGCCGAGCGCGCACGCCGGCCAAGGGGACGAAATGCGCCGGGCCATCGATCGAGACGGGCCCGATGCAGGTGGCGAGGGTGTGGGGTGGGGTGATGGACTGCATGGGGCGAACTCTGGCCGGTAGGTGTCTCACCGTTGGAGACGGCGGGCATGTTAGTAAAATTACTAAGAAGTCGCGCATGACGCGACCGTGGTCAGGTGGCGTTGCCTCCGTATCGCCCTCTGAGACCACCCGCATTCACCATCACCATCATGACGAAAGCGACCGACGGTAAGGCGCGCTGGGCGCGCGCAAAGGCCGCATCCCTCTGGCAGCAGGCGGATGCTCTGGACCTGGAGCGAGGCGGGGACTGGCGGGCGAGGGCGACTGGCCGGCGCGGCGCCGACCGGCTACGCGCCGAGGCAGCGCGGTTCGAAGGCATCGCCAACCGGCTGCAGCCTTTGGACGACGACTGGGCCGCCTGATTGACTGACCCCAAACTGACCCCAGGCCACTGGTAAGGCGTTGATTTCCTGAGGCCGCCAATGATCGCGGGTGATCGGCTTAGTCGTTGTTTCTGTTGATCTTCCGCGACGTTGACATGGTAGCGGTCGGATGGACACAGGGTTAATTAGACCGATCGATGTGCTTGATGGCTGGCCGATGTACGTGCCCAAAAAAACTGAACGCTGAATCCTAAGGCCATTTTTGTAACGACTGCTTGACAGTGTTGTCAGTATTTGTATAATCCTTCGTCTATCCAACTAGACAACGCTCCCGAAGCGACGGAGCTATCTCTATGAACAGTCAGAACATCTTCCAGATGCTGAGCAACGATCCGGTTGAGTTCAACATTGACGCACTGAAGGCCAAGCTGGCCGTGGCGCTAGTCGCGCTTTGTCGCGATGAGAACCTCACGCAGGCGGCCATCGCAGAAAAATTGCAGGTCAGTCAGCCGCGCGTGAGCAACCTATTTCGAGGTCGCTTGGAAAAGTTTTCGATCGACTCACTCTTGAGCATGCTTATCCGCAGCGGCTACAAAATTGAAACGAGCTTTGATCCGACCAACAAAGCGATGCCGATTTCGCTGGAAGTAAAAAGGGCGGCGCTCTAAGAGCGCCGCCTCCCGGTTAGATCATCTTCAGTCGAGCTTCAACCGTGCTGATAAGGGCACGATCTGTACCTTCTGCCGTCTTCTTTCCAGCGTAAAGAATGATCATTTTGCCTGCTTGCTTCATCGTGTAAACCACACGAAGCGCCGGGCTTCCCTTAAGCCTGATCTCCATCGCGCTGTAGCCTTTCGACACGTGGAGGTGTCGAATGTCTAAGCTTGGCGCTTGTCCATCGGTCAGGAATGAGATGCACGTGGCGATTTGCTTCGCTTTGGATCTCGGGACCGATGAGTAGAGCTCTTCCAGCTCTTTCCTGGCACCCCCAACGAAGTGAAGTTCGCGGGTTTGAACGTTCCTGCTCTGATTACTGTCGTCGTTTTCTGTACCCATGGTGTGTCAATACCTCGTAGATGATTAGTCGTCGTTTCATATGTCTTCTCACTTTGTGGGAGTGGACAAGCCTGCCGGAATTGGCAGGCACCGGCATGTTATGCCTACGTGTATAATATTTGCAAGCAAAATGTGATCGCGATCATATTCCCGGCTAGGCCGCTTTTACTTGGCTGAGGTGAGGCTGCCCTCGCAGAAGTTCTGCCACGCGCTCATGAGCAGGCGACGTTTCTCGACCAACGCGCCACGACGGTAAGCAGCCTCTGTCTTGTCTCTTATGGCATGCGCCAAGGCCATCTCTGCGACGTCCCTAGGGAAGTCCGTCTGCTCCGCCGCCCAGTCTCGGAAGCTTGAGCGAAAGCCGTGCACGGTGAAGGGCAGGCCGAAGCCCTTAGGGGATGGCTTCTGGAGCAGGTAAAGCATTGCATTCTCCGACAGCGCGAACGGCGGAGCGGAGCGGGGCAGGCCGGCAAGGATCCCTGCCGCCGCCGGCGTCAGGGGCACGACATGCTCCCGACCTCCTTTCATTCGTGACGCCGGTACGGTCCACAGCATCGCGTCTAGATCGAACTCGGCCCACGTGGACCCGGTAACCTCCTCGGTACGGGCCGCCGTGAGGATGGTGAAGCGGAGCGCCCGTCGCGACTTCGCGTCGCGTTCCGGCAGCCTGGCCATGAAGGCAGGCACATCGACGAACGGCATGGCCGCATGGTGCCGCTTCGGCTTGACCTTGCTTGGCTTGGGGAGGAGGTTCTCCAGGTGCCCGCGCCAGCGCGCTGGGTTATCCCCATCGCGCAGCCCGTGAACCTTCGCCCAGTCCAGCACGCGCTCGATGCGGCCGCGCACGCACGTAGCTGTCTCAGTCTTGGTGGACCAGATAGGCTTTAGGCATGCCATTACTAGGGTGGTGTCGACCTGTGCGATCGGCAGCGATTCGGGTGGGCCGTAATCCCTGAGCGACTGGACCCACTGGTCGGCCTGGGCGTCGTTCTTCCAGCCAGCGCGGTGCGCGTCGATGTAAGCCTCCGCAGCCTGGCCGAAGGAGGCCCCTGCGCTCCTCGCTGCCCGGCGGGCGGCGATGGGATCCTCGCCGCCGGCGAGGTACTTGCGATGCTCCAGCGCCGCGCCACGCGCTTCTTGCAGGCTGACCACCTGAGTGGAGCCCAAGCCCATCTCTCGTAGCCGGCCACCGCGGCGGAAGCGCAGCACCCATGACTTCGATCCGGTCGGCTTGACCAACAGGTATAAGCCACCGCCGTCGGCGTGATAGCCTTGCTTCGTCAGGGTTTGGACCGCCCTGGCGCTGAGCCGGTTGATCGGGCGCGCCATTAAAACCGTCCCATACTTTGTCCCATACTTCCGGGCGCGATTGAGTGAGACGGCATGATATGGGTGTGGAGTCGCACGGACTGATACGCCTAGCTATAGAGCCAACATGAGGCGCAGTGAGACGACACAATCGGCCACTCTCTCCGCCAATCATGCATAAGTCGCTGATTCTAAAGATGAATTTGTGGTGCTTTTTGATGGGCCGGCGGAAGGTATGCAGAGGCAACGCGCCCATACGCAGCCACGCCATTTGAGTCGGTCCGAGACCGGTCGCTGGTCCTTCGCCCAGCGTGTCCCCGTTGAACTTCAAGTCGTGCTCGGCCGCCGGCTGATGAAACAAGCGCTTCGAACGAAAGAACCGTCGACGGCTTCCGTGTGTGCGGTCGTGCTGGGGCGCAGGCCATGTTCGGCTCTTCGCACTATTGAAGGATCAACGCGTGGCCAGGCTCAGCAAAGCGGATGCTGACCTGCGCATTGATTTGACGAGCGCTGAGAACGTGACGTCGCCCCCGGCCTGGGTGGCGGGCGGGTTTATAAGCCGGCACGGTCGAAGCGATTGGAAGGCGGCGTAGCATCGCCTGGGAGCTGCTACGTGGGCGTCCTGACGGCGTCGAACTCGTGCGTCTTGAAGGCCGACCGGCTGCAGGCGCGCTACCTCAGCAGAGCGCCGTATTCACGGAAAAACTGCCAAAGGCGGTCCTGGTTGCGCTTGATTTTTGAGCGGGATGGGCCCGCTTGTTAGGAAGCCAGTAAACATACTGACGAGCAACCGGCAGTTGTGCGGATGCGCACGGCATAACGCAAAAATAGACTCGATGCTCCCAAGTGGAGCTCGACATGTCATCTAAGCCGATGGGTATGGCAAAGGGGACGGGGGATGTCTGCACCGCCGCACAGCCGGGTCAGTGTGGAACCTGTGGATGCTCCAGATTGTGGCGCTCTCGATGGGGCTCGCGGCTGAGCGCGTTGGCGTCCGCCTGCTTCATGAGCTATGCCACTTTTGCGGCCCCGCCGGACGACGGGGTGGAGCCCTTGCCAACCCTGTCCGGAACGACGCTGCTGACCGCACCGTCGGAGGGGGCTGGGTGCCAAGGCATCCAGACCAGCCCTCGCGTGGTATCGCTGTGCGACGGCGCCACCCACGCGCTTCCTGACGCGACGATTCCCGGGACGACCTGGGACGTGGTCCGGGTGGGGTATGGCACCACGGCTACGTTCAACGGTTACAACATTGTGGCAGAGATACCGACCGGCGGTGCCGGCTTCTTCAGCCCAATCACCGTGTTCAGTGGGCCGGACGGTGCTTATGCGGTCGCAACCGGCACATTCACCAACACCACGATCTACATGGCACCCCAGTCCCTGGCCAACGCCATCGCGACCACGGGGGGCGTGCTCAACCTGGAGGCGGGGACGGTAGTGGGCCTCAATCCCGCCAACACCTACTCGCCGACCATGACGCTCGCAGCACTGACGGCGTTCGGAGGCGGTGTGGTCAATGCGAACGGAACGGTGGTCAACTTGCCCACCACCTTGGCCACCGCGTTCCAGATCACCAACACGGGCCCCGGTGGTGGGTTGCCTGGTCAAAGCGCGCTTGGCCAGATCAACGCGTCGAACATGACCGTCACGTTGGGCGATGGAATCGCTGGCACCGGCCGGACCCGTGGAGCGTTGGTCGGGGGCGAGGCCGAGTTGAACCTGACCGACAGCACGATTACCGCAGGCAACTACTCGCTCGGTATCTACAACTACTTCGCCGGGTCCTATACAGGCGCCATCGCAGGCTCCCGATCAAATGTCCTCCGCAGCTCGATCACGCTCGGCAATGACAGCGTTGGGTGGTGGGGCAATGGCGCACTCGCACCGGCCCGCCTCACCGCCACCGACAGCCAGTTCAACGTCGGCACCGGAAGCTGGGGCCTCTTCATGGCCACGGGCGCTGTCGGGCGCCTTACGAACACGACGGTTTCAGCAGGTGCGAACAGCTTCGGTGCCCTGATGCATGACGGTACCAGCCTGACCATCGATGGAACCAGCGCTATCACCGCGACCGGAGCAGGGTCTGTCGGCATTCGGAACGACTCTGGAGCCGTCGTGTTTGGCCCGGGCACTCCGGGCATCACTGGAGGTGATCTCGGCTTGAATGGCCTCGCCGCAAGCACCTCCGAGCTTCAGTCCGGCAGTTCGCTGCGGGTAGGTGTAGGACAAGAGGCAGCGACGGCCATCCAATTGGACGCAAGCACGTTCGCTGGCGCCGCGGGTTCGTCATTGGCCGTCTCGGCAAGTGGCTCAACGGGCACCGGCATCTCCCTCACCAATGCTGCTGTCTTCAACCATGCGGGCACCATTGCCGTCTCCGGCCCCGGCACCGCTCTCTCGGCGAACGGCAGCGGCACGAGCGCAGTGCTGTCGGGTGGAGGAACTGCCAGCGGTGGTGGGGCGGGCGCCCCGGTAATCCAGGTCAGCGACGCAGCAACCTTGGACGCGACCAACGTGGTGGTGAACTCTGCGGCTACTGGCGCGGCCGTGCCTGCCCTGTTGCTCACGGGAGCAGATGCCTCAGTCCGGTTCGCCGGCGGGCGCCTGAGCAATGCCCAAGGCGGCACGGTAACCATCGAAGGAACCGGGGCGTCGGTTGATCTGAGCGATACCCAGGTTGGTGGCAGTGGGCAATGGTTGGACGTAGGCCCCACTGCCAGCGGCCCCGCGGCGGCCGATGGCACCCTGACCATCGCCCGCTCCACGCTGACAGGCTCCGCTCAGACGGCCCTAGGCAGCACGTCCTCAGTCACGCTCATCGACAGCACGTGGTTCCTAACCGGCTCGTCGGTGCTGACGAACCTGGTCAACGACCCCAGCGTGATCGATTTCGCTCCCCCTGTCGGCCCACCCACACTGGCCAGCAGCTACAAGACGCTTACCGTGAACAGCTATGCCGGCGATGGGAGGCTGGCGATGAATGCTTGGCTTGCGGCCGATGACTCGCCCTCTGATCGCTTGGTCATCCTCGATGGCACAGGGACGGGGCCGGGCGCCATCCAAGTGCGGAACACTGGCGGGGCAGGGGCGCTCACCGCCGCAGACGGCATCTTGTTAGTGCAGGCGGTCAACTCGACCACAGCCGCTGATACGTTCGCACTTTCGGCCCCCGTCGTGGCCGGGCCGTATGAGTATTTCCTTTACCGCGGAGGTGCCAGTGGCGTCGGCTCCGCCGACAACCAGAACAGCTGGTTCCTGCGGTCGACGATCGACTGCGCCGCCCCCGGTGCTCCGGTCCCGCCATGCCCAGCACCGCCGACCCCTCCGCCCGTTCCGCCGCCGACACCCCCTGTTCCACCGGTGCCTCCGACGCCTGCATATCGGCAGGAGGTGTCTCTTGCCGCAGCGTTGCCGGTCATGTCCGCGCTGTATGGCCGGGCCCTGGTTGACACGCTGCATGAGCGCGTCGGCGACCAACACCTGCTGAGGCAGCGCACCGATCTGGACGAAGACCGGACCGGCTTGAACGGCGCGTGGGTGAGACTGCTGGCCCACGACGGCGAGCGGGACGGCGGTAACCAAGGAATTTACGGAAACCGTGGCCCGGGCTTCGATTACCGATTCCAAGCGCTTCAAATTGGGTTGGACTTCTACCGCTCCATCGACTCGGAGGGCAACCGTCAGCACGCAGGCGGCTACTTGGCCTACGGCAAGGGCAAGGGAGACGTCCGCCACAACCTGCTGGATCATGACTTCCACGCCGGCAGCGACGAGTTCGATGCCCGCACGATCGGCGCCTACTGGACCGGGTTCAACGCCCGCGGCGGCTACCTGGATGCCGTGGCCCAATACACGTCATATGACCTGCGCGCGCGATCGACACGGTTGCCCGACACCTTCACCAACGGCAATGGCACGGTTCTTTCGCTTGAGGGTGGGTGGCCCTTTGCCTTGGGATCGGGGGACACTGCGGAAGAACTGACGGGCTGGAGAATCGAACCCCAAGCGCAAGTGATCTGGCAGCGCGTGGAGATCGACGACTTGGTCGATGACATCGCGCGCGTGCGTTACAGCGATGGCGATTCAACGGTGGGCAGGTTGGGCGTCCGGCTCAACCGCATCGGCAGTAGCCAGGGCCGCAACGGCCGCGCCCGCGCCAGCGATGCGTGGCTTCGCCTGAACGCGTGGCATGAGTTCAACGGCTCGCCCAGGACAGAGTTCTCCAGCGCGACGGGGTATGTGCCTTTTACGGCCGACCTCGGCGACAGCTGGGGCGAAGTTGGTCTGGGAGGCACGTGGCAGGTGAGCGATACCGGCTATCTGTTCGCCGACGTGGATTACACGTGGAGCTTCAACGGCGATGAGACATCTTGGAACAGCAAGGTGGGCATGCGTTGGAACTGGTGACGAAGACGAACAGGGCAGGGCGGGAGTTTGCAGCGGCGCTGCCAAGCCCCCGTCGTGTTTGCCGTGGACATCGATCGGCTGTGGAATTACAGCCATGATCGCCTGAGGATGGCCTACACGGAGTAAGCCCCCACAGCATGGCGCCTCAATGAAAAAACTGGCTTTGATCGCACTTTTCCTCTCCATCTGCTTCACCCTTACCGGATGCATCGCCCCCTTTCGCGTAAAAGCGCGTGCTTATGCGACTGCCGAGATGACGCCGCCGCACGTCCTGGCCCTCCGCCGGCGCCCCCGCGGTAACGAAGGGATGAGCGGTTGCAGGGCTGTAATCGCGCGGCCAGCTCGATCACCACGGGTACTGACCGGCTACCTATGAGATGCCGGGCTTGAGCGCGTGATCAACAGAAAGGCCCCCTACTTGGGGGCCCTCTTGCTGAAGCGGGAGCATTGATGGCGGATATTCCAGTTCGCTACGACGGCGATACTGTCGTGCTGAGTCACTTCGCTCAGGATCTTTTGGTTTCCGTAGCAACAACCACCGCTGTCCATCACGACAATGCGAAGACTCGCTCAGTGTCCACCCCAAGGCCTTGCTTCGAGTTCGACGCGAAGATTCCTGGAAAGATGAGCGGGGCCCCCATCCTTGGAGGCGATGGGGCAGTCATCCGCGGGAAGCGAGTGTTCTCCTGGTTCCACGACGTTCTTGACCCGAACTTAAGAGACGCAGCAATCGGACCGAGGGGATGGCCGTCCTGCTACTGCTTTTCCCCCGTAGACGTTTTGACCACGGCGGGGGTGGTCCAACGGCCATCCAGCAACGCCGGCTTGGGACGGTAGTAGCGCATGAACATCACGAACGGCCCGTCGGGTGCCGGCAGCCAATTGGCCTGCTTCTCTTTTCCTGGCGATTCGGCCTGGATGTAAATCGTCAGTCCGCCATCTGCGTCTTTCTTCAATCCCGGCAACATCGGCGAGTTGATGAGATAGCGGTTGAGTGGATTCTTGACCAGCAACTGCTGCGGCAAGCCATACATCGTGACCGACCAGAAGGCGTCCACGGGCGGCAGCTGGTCCTTGGCAAAGCGCAGTGTGTATGCACCTTTGCTGCCGTCCAAGGGCTGCCCATCGGAATCCTTGTCCAGGATCGGATACATCGCCTCTTCGCGGGAGTTCGCGCCGATGCCTACCTGGGTGCCGGTGGCACGGGCGACGTAGTCGTTCTTCAGGAAGTCCCGGTTGCCGAACAGGGCATCGGTCTTTCCCCCCAGCGACGCGCGCTTGTCATCGATCTGTTTCTGCCCCTCGGCCATGCCCTCCTTGAGCGCGGCCTGCATCGGCGGCGGCAGGCGGTTGGCATCGAATGGTTTGCCAGGCTCGACGCCCAACGTGGCAAAGCGTGCACGCAGGGCAGACTCGCTCGGATGCGGCGGCTGCGCGAACTGCAGGAGGAAGGCCAGCTGGTTGAAGAACTCCAGCGACGTGCGGTCCTGCGCGGGCGGTGTTGGTTTGATCCATGCGATGGCTGGCGCGGGCGGCGGCGCCGGCGTACCCGCGAACGCTGACAACGGCTGCACCTTGTAACCGGCCTGGATCTTCTTCACGTTCTCCAAGTCTGCGGCGTTAAAAAGCTGCGTCCGTCCAACCACGCTGACCAGGTCGGTCTCAGACCGGATCACCTTGCTGACGCCATTGGGGGCCTCGCCCTTCCAGCCCGGCCCTGCAATCAGGAAGCTGCCGCCGTCATTGCCGGTAGTGCGACTGCCGATGTAGTCGAAATTGAAGGTGTAGAGATCCATCAACTGGAAAACGAAGTAGCGGTCTTTCTCCATCTTCGGCACGGTAATGACGACCGGCTCCGCCCGCAGATCCAGCATGGCGAAGGAATAGGGCGTATCCGAATTGGGCGTGACGAAAGCGGTGTCGTCCGGGGTGAACACCCGGGCGATGTTCAGGATGGAATTGAACGGCCCCTTGTACTGCGGGTTGGCGGTATCGACGTTGAACGCGTAGACGGTCTTGTAGGTGTCCACCATCGGGACACCGTAGACATACGCGTCCCTGGCGGTCGTCCTGGCTTCGTCCAACGCTGACGCGTCTGCCGGCGCTTGCGCGGACGGAGTCGGTTGGCTCGCGCTGGCGGCCGGGTCCGTCTCCTTGCCGGACGATGCCCGTTCGTTACAAGCACTGAGCGTCATGCAGCCAGTGAGGACAAGGAGCAACCCGATCCCCGGAGCAGACGGAATTCGATGATCGTGCATGCGGTATCTCCTGGGTGGTCTAGTTCGCCGACATAGGTCCTGCGCGAATCAAGGCGTGTGTGTCTGAACCGGCTGCAAAGGAGGCAGGTTCCACTTGCCTTCGATGGCGGCTTGGCTCGGGCCGTAAACCCGCCCCACAGCGCTGTAGGGACCGGCCGGCGCGGGCAGCCAGTTGCTCTCCTTTTCCTTCCCGGGCGAGACGTGGCCGATATACAGGGTCAGCCCGCCATCGGGGTCATACTTAAGCCCGGGGGTCCGGTCGCCAATCGAATAGCGCTTCAGTTCATTGGCGTAGAGGAACCGGTCCGGCAAGGTATACAGCGTGACCGACCAGAAGAACTTCGCAGGCGGGAGGGCATCCTTGCTGAAGTGGATCATCGAAGGCGTATTGCCGTCGCCTACATACCCTCCGTACCACGCTTCCTCGATGGAGTTTCCATACAGCCCCTTCTCGGCGGCAATGGAACGGGTGAGGTAGTCGTCCTTCAGAACCGCGCGGGATCCGAACAGTCCGTTGGACGATAGCGTTGCCTTGGCCTTGTCGGCCATTGCGGCCTTTGCATCCGCTACGCCGGCATCGATCGCCGCCAGGCGCGCCTGGCTCAGGGACGTGGCGTCAAACGGTCGTCCTGGGCCGATCCCGATCTTCGCGAAACGCTCCATCAGACCGGCTTCGCTCGGATTCGTCGGTTGGGTGAACTGCAGCAGGAAATTCAGATAGCCGATGAAATCGTGGGAATGGACCTTATCGGCGTCATAAGCGGGGAACTGAATCTCCGGCGCCGCCGGAGGGGCCTGCGTCTTCAGATAGCTGCTCAAGGGCTGCAGCTTCATCCCTTCCTGGATCTTCTTGACGTTGCCAATGTCGTCGGGTCCGTTCAACGCGGTGCGCGTGAGCGTCAAGACCAGTGAGGTCTCCGAAGGAAACACCTGCTTGATGCCAGCGGGCGTATCGCCCTTCCAGCCGGGACCGGCGATCAGGTAGCTGGCGGCGCCGTTGCCGGTGGCGCGCGAGCCGATGTAGGCAAAGTTGTAGGTGAAGAGGTCTACCCACTGCTGAACGTAGTAGCGTCCCTCGGGCACCTTGGGGACGGTAACGACCCAGGGTTCAGCGCGCAGATCCAGCCAGGCCCAAGAATAGGGCGTGTCGTTGTTGGGGGTCACGACATCGTGGTTGTCCGGCGTGTAGAGCTGCGCGTAGTGCCTGAACTTGCCGAAGCCGCCGACGTATTCGGGCGCATCAGGCGAGGCCACTTGCTTGTAGAGCGTGTTGTAGTTCTCGAGCATTGCAAACGCATAGATGTAGGCATCTTTCGCGATCGCGCGCGCCTCTGCGTCGTCTTGTTCGTTTGCCGAGGCCGATCGTGTATCTGGAGCCGTGGCTGGTTCCGCTCGATTGGGCTGGCTCTCAGGCCGCTGGCATGCTGGAAGAAGCAGGACTGACATCAGCAAGAGCGACGAACCACAAGGCATTGGGCGCATGGAAATGGGCTCGATTGGGCGGGGTAAAATGAGGCCCTGGGTGATGGCCGCTCGCAGGCTTAGCTGGCTCCGCTGGTCGATAGCCATGCGGTTCCAGTCCCGCGAGCAGGGGCATGAAAAGGCCTGTCTCCACTGTGTTCTCCCTGCCACAGGACTGGCAAGAGCGTATTCACTGTGTTGCGCTCAGTATTTCTACTGGCAGTGCGGGTGAACCTCGGGGCCTGGCTGATTCGATCTTTTCCTCGTCTACCTGAACCGGGGCTTCTACCGTGCGGTTCTTCTGTCGATTCGAGGAGAGATCACCCCAAGCGCCTCAGCCTTACGCACGAGTTCAACAGTCCCGTGGACACCCAATTCCTGCATCATCGCGTATTTGTGTGATTCAACCGTTCGGACGGAGAGCCCCAGTTCATGCGCGATCTGCTTGGCGCGCAGGCCCCGTGCGAGAAATTCGAGCACGCGCAGTTGCTTGTCGGTCGGGGTGTATTGCGGGGTTGCGCCATGAACGATGGCCTGCGCGGCGATGCTTGAAGATACATATGTGTTTCCATCCAGAACCGCTGTAATCGCACAGATCAGTTCCTCCCCGGCAGCGCTCTTAAGAACGAAGCCGCGCGCGCCTGCGCGGATGGCATCGGCGGCCAGTGATGGCTCATCGTGCATTGTCAAAAATACGAAAGGAACGTTGCAGCCTTGTTCCATCATCACTTTCATTGCATCGATTCCGCTCATGCCAGGCATGCTAATGTCCGCGACCACCACGTCGGGCGGGTCGCGCTCGACCGTCTCGATCAGTCTTTCGCCGTCGGCCACCAACACGATTGACTCGAACGAATTCATCAGCAGCCGCTCGATCCCTTGGGCCACCAGGATGTGGTCATCCGCCAGCACGACACTTCGACCCCCACAGCAGGGGTCCTCAAAGACCGCGAGATCCATGCGCTCCACTCCTCCGCCAAGGCTGTTCGGGGTTGCACGGATACAGACCACTTCAGAGTGGCTTATCCCTGCTCAGGAACCTGGATACTGGTGGTTGAGCAGGTGATGGAGTCGTGACTTAATCCATCAAGCGGGTGATTTCCAGTATGGATGACGGAGCACATTTCTCGTTCCGTGATGCTTGCACGTTTGGGATGTGACCTCCGTGCTCGGAGGAATATGATGTGCCGCAGAGTGGACCACATCCCAGCGCCTTCTTCCGTCACCACATGCAGCCGTATGAACGGTTAAGAACATTGTCGGATTTCTCGGCAGATCTACACACAACGTCAACCTGGCTCGGTGGAGCGGACTCAATAAGGTCGATTCAACGGACAAGCGTCTACGCTCATGTTTGAAACCGGCTTGAGTCAGCCAGCACTCGGCGAACTGGCCGCGCTGATACACGGGCAGTTGCACCGGAGGCTGGTAGTGAGCGAGTGTGCTGTCCTTCCCGCGCAGATGGGCGATCGCTTCGCGGTGCTCGTAGAACTTTTCGAGAACAGGCACTACGTCGATTTGTCGTGGAGCGTCACCTGTAAGTAAGGCGATGTCGCTATGAGAAGCTCCGCCAGCGCTCAGATTGGTTACCAGCGTGTGCGGAAACGCATGGAACCTGACGCCTCTTCCAAACCCTGAGTTCTTCAAATATCGACCGAACTCGGCAAACAGCGTTTGGCTGCCGTGTGCGTTTTTCTCACCGGTTTTGCAGTTCGTCCCAGCGGCGACGTCCCCCCGAGATTGAGTAGCGAAGCGGTTTGGAGTCCAATCCTCAATGACAAGGAGATTGGACGTGAAGAAGCGCTTTGACCAGACCTTCGTCTGTTGAAAATCCCGAAGAGCAGATCATCGGCTTCCTACGCGAAGCTGAGGCCGGCATGCCCATTAAGGACCTCTGCCGCCAGCACGGCTTCAGCGAGGCCTCGTACTACCTGTGGCGCAGCAAGTTCGGCGGCATGAGCGTGCCCGACGCCAAGCGGCTCAAGGACCTGGAGGCGGAGAACACACGCCTGAAGAAGCTACTGGCAGAACAGGTCTTCGAGAACGACGTCATCAAGGATGCGTTGCGAAAAAAGTGGTGACCGCACCGGCGCGCAGGCTGCTGGTGCGGAGCATGGTCGAGAAGGGGTTGAGCGAGCGGCGGGCGCTGAAGGTGGTGCGGATGAGCGCTAGCGCGCTGCGCTATGAGCCTCGGGCCGACCACAACGTTGAGCTGCGCGAGCAGATCGCCGCGCTGGCGCATCGGCACAGACGCTACGGGGTGGGCATGATCCATTTGAAACTGCGACAGAAAGGGCTGGTCGTGAACTACAAGCGAGTGGAGCGCTTGTATCAGGAAGCGGGCCTGCAGGTGCGTCGCAGAAAGCGTAAGAAGGTGCCGGTAGGCGAGCGCCAGCCCCTCCTGCGGCCGTCCGCTGCCAATGAGGTGTGGTCGATGGACTTCGTGTTCGACCGCACCGCGGAAGGCCGGGTGATCAAGTGCCTGACCATCGTCGACGACGCCACCCACGAGGCTGTTGCCATCGAAGTGGAGCGGGCAATTTCCGGGGGGACGTCGGACAACGAGTCCTTGTTCAAGCTTTACGAGCAAAATTTGATTGTCTGCTCTGGGTGCGGATGGAGCTTTGACGTCAATTCAGGTGTGGAGGCAGCGGCGGCCGATTAAATTGACGCCCTAACCAACGCCAGCCGACATCGCTGTGCTTGAGTAAATGCACTTTGGCAATAGACTGGAAGGACACTCACCAGGACACATTCTGGCTAGAGTTCTTCATTAAGAGCAATGGGTTAGTGTTGGGGTTGTTTAGTCCCACTGTCTCCGCCAATGACCAATTTGCAGACCCAAGGCTAGCCGCGCTCCTACACAGAGGCCAACCCACGCCCCCGCCGAGTCGCACCAGGCGAGTACCCCATAACACGCTTGTAAGCCCGGCTGAAAGCCGCCTGCGACGCGTACCCAAGACGCTCTGCCACCACCTCGATGGAGAGGTTCTGGTGGCTCAGCCATTGACTGGCCAAGTGCATACGCAGCTCGGTCACATATCGCAGCGGCGCGGTTCCCATGACAGTCTGGAACCGTTCCGCAAAGACAGACCGTGAGATGTTGGATTCCGCAGCCAGCGCTTCGACCGTCCAGTCACGCCCAGGGTCTTTGTGCAGGGCAAGCAACGACAGTGACAGACGCGGGTCGCGCAGGGCCATGACCAGGCCGGAGGCGCCGTCGCAACCGCGCTCGACCCAGTCACGGACAATCATGGCGGCCACTGCATCCGCAAGCCGGGCGAGGATTCCTGCATAGCCAATGCGTCCGGAACACACCTCGCGCTTCATCGCGTCGACCATCGGCAACAGCCCCGGGAACTGCGTGGCGTTGCCATCGCACAACATCGCCGCCGGCATCACCTTGCTCAACCCTTGCATGCCGCCCAGATCGAACACCATGCAGCCGTGGAAGAGCACGGCGCTGGGCACGGCATGTGTGCTCGGGCACGTGTCTATTCCGCTCACCGCGTCGCCCAACGGGGCTGCGTCGATCGTTTCCAGGCACTGGACGGGATGGTCCTCGCCCGACAGCAACGCGTGTTCGTCTCCGCGGGGAAGAAGCACGACATCCCCGGCGGATAGACGGTGTTGGCTGCCGTCTGCGCCACGAAGAATCGCCGTGCCCACTGCCAGGTAATGGAAGTAGGCATGGCCTGGCTTCCGGGGAAAGCCAAGCCCGAAGGTCGGCCCGGTCTGAATGCGCCGGTATTGAACGCCATGCAGCCGCATGCCGGTCAGCAGTTCGCTGATCAGGTCGGTGGGCCGGATTGGCATGTGGCTCATTGAGACGGTCCGGGGTTTCGATCAAAAATATAGGTCGGGCAATCATAGATCATCCTGGCTGGGCTCCCTAGACTCTCGGCTGCACGAATGCACTGGGATCTGTGATGAGCAATAACGTAGTTGATGTCGCGAACACGCCTGATTCTGTGGACAGGGGGAGCGGGGAGCCTTCTTCATCGGCGTGGGTGGCGGTGTTTTCGCTGGGGCCGATCTGCGGTTGCTCGAAGTCCGAGGCGTACAGGATCCAGCCCGGTTCGATGCGGGCATCGATGACCAGCTCGCGGGACCCGTCGGGCGCGGCCTCCAGCCGCGGCTGGAGGGCGACCTTTGGCGTATCGGCGGCGATCGCGTTGCCACCGCTCAGCAGCAACGCAACGCCCAGGGGAAGGATGCCGTACCTCACTCCTTGCCCCCTTGCGCCTCGGTGGTGATGCGCAGCTGCACCTCGTCGGCGATGTTGGGCAGGAACGCATCCAGCCCGAACTCGCTGCGGCGGATCACGCCCGTGGCGTTGAAGCCGATGGTCGGCACCTTGCGGCTGGGATGCTCGCCCACCTTGTTGAGGGTGGCGTCGAGCACGACCGGGCGGGTGACGCCATGCAGGGTCAGCTCGCCGGTGATCTTCAGGCGGCCGGCGCCCTGGGACACGACCGAGGTGCTGCGGAAGGCAGCCTGCGGGAACCTGGCGACATCGAAGAGTTTGTCGCTCTTCACGATCTCGTCGAGTTTCGGCACGTGGGTGGCCAGCTCGGCCAGCGGCAGCTCGACCTGTACCTGCGAGGCGGCGGGCCTGGCGGCGTCGTAGACCAACGTGCCGCTGCTGATCGCGGCGCGGCCGGTCGGGAATGAAAAGCCGTTGTGGTTCCAGGTGAACAGCACATCGGTATGGGTCGGGTCGAGCTGGTAGGTCACCGGCGCGGCGATCGCCACGGCAGGTGCGGTGGCAGCGGTGAGCAGGGTCAACAGCACGGTGGTGCGCATGGGGCAGGTCTCTTCGTGGTGGCGCGCAGCCGCCCGCGGCATCGCGGGGAGGCCGGGCGGGCGCGCAGCGCAGGAGGGAGGGCCGCGGCGGGCGGGCAGGCCGGCCGCCGCGGAGGGTTACGGGGCGACGGCCAGTGCCGGCGTCGTGGTTGCGGTCGCGGCGCTTGCCGCATACGGATCGGGCTCGGCAATCAGCCCGTCGAGCAGGCTGTTGAAGCGGGCCACATAATCCTGGTGATACTCCCCGGTCACGGTGCCGGTGTAGCCGGTGTAGATCTCGCGGACCTTGCCGTCACGGCCGATGATGATCGTGGTCGGGAAGGCGGCCATGTAATTGAGGCCCTTGAGTTTCTCGGTAGCGACTTTCTTGTCGGCGATGCCGCCGAACACGATGTCGTAGCGGATATCGAAGTAGTCCTTGAAGGTGGTCAGGGTCTTCTTGAAGTAATCGAAGTTGTCTTCCTGCTCGAAGGCGACCGCCACCGCCTCCACGCCACGGTGCTGGTTCTGCTTGAACCACGGGGCCAGGAAATAGGTCTGGTCGGTGCAGTTCGGGCACCAGGTACCAATCACTTCAACGATGACCACCTTGCCGCGGTATTTGTCGTCGCGCAGCGAGACCTGCTTGCCCTGCAGATCGGGGAAGCTGAAATCGATGCGTTCCTGGCCATCCTTGAGGAAGGTGAGCTTGTACGGATCCGGCAGCTCCACCTTGTCGCTTTTCTCGGCCTCGAACTTCACCACGTTGTAGATGCCGCTGCCGAACGCGCCCTGGATGTTGCCGTCTTCATCGATCGTGCCGCGGATCAGCAGCGGGCTGGGCCCACTGAAGCCGGACAGGTAGAAACGGTTGCCCTGCACGGTGCCTTCCAGCTCGCGGGTATCACCCACCACGGTCATGAACACGCCGGAGAGGCGATTCCCTTCCTGTTTGAGCAGGGCGACCTGGTTGCGCTTGTCCTGGCGGGCGGCCTTGTCGATGGTCTGCACGGCCCACTTGCCGCTGAGGTCCGCCGCCGGTGCCTCGTCCTGGCCGGGCTTGACGAAGCGCCATGCCGCGCCCTGTTCGGCGGTGAAGGCAAGGTTGCGCGCCCCGTTGCGGCTGGGCACCAGGTCCTTGTACTGGCCGACCAGGTGCTTGCCATCCTCGGAGACCTTGCCTTCGAGCACCGCATCGTAGGTGTTCATCCGCACCGAGAAGGTCCCGTCATCGCGCGGGGTGACCTTGAATCTGTCGGTGCGGCTGCCGTTGAGCAGGGTAAAGGTCGCGTCCTGCGCACGCTTTCCCTTTACTTCGAAGTTGAACGGAATGGGATCGCCATCGATATTGAATTCGCCGCGCCACACGCCTTCGGCAGGAAATGGGGCGGTGGCTGCGGCCGCTGCAGGCAGGGCCAAGGACAGGCTTGAGGCGAGGAACAGGGCCGCGACGACGCGACCGGATAATGCCAGTGTCATGAGAGTGCTTCCAGATAATCCCCTTGGACGCGCCAAGTCGCCGGCGATGCAGCCCCCGTTCCACTGCATCCGCTGAAAGGCCATCCCTGGCCGGTCACGTGCCATCCATGGCGTGACTGGATTATTGCCACGTGGATGTCGTAAAAGTTCATCGTGGCTTGGAACGCATGTTCATCAGCATATTCACCGGCGCGACGATGGCAGGCTGATAACCGTTTTGACATCAGCGCATTTGCCGCCGTGGCCGGCATCGAAGACCATGGTGGCCCGAGGCGCCCGGCCCCGCGCCGATACTAAGGAGGTAATCCATCGTGAAGCCAAGGGAAGGTATCCAGGTCTCGGTTTATACCCGCTGGCACCAGCTGGCCGTCCCGCTCGCATTTCTGTTGGCTGCGGGCAGTTTCATGTTCATCGTGCTCAATCGCGGTCCGGTGGGTATCGCCATCGTGGTGGCACTGCTGTGCCTGGTGCTCCCGCCGATGCTGGCCTTCCAGGGCTTCCCGACGCGCAATGAAGTGATGGTCATGGCCGATGGCCTGATGTTTTCGCGACGTGACGCAGTGCCCTTCGATCAGTTGTCCAGCTGGGGCACCGATGACTATCTGAAACTGGTGCGGCCGGGCCGGGCGACACTGATGGTGAGTGCAGCCGATCTGCAGAGCCGTGACCGCCTGCTGCGCGAATTCGAACACGCACTGGAGGCTTGGCAACGCAGGCAGCCTGCGCTCAGCGAGCCGATCCGGCGTACTCACTTCTATGGCTCGGCGCGTGCGGCGGCCATCGGCGCGGTGATCATCGGGCTGGGCGCGCTGTGCATCGTCATGGCATTGCGGTTGCGTGAGCCGTCCATCGAGCTGGCGGTTGTCGGCGCGCTGGGTGGGCTGGTCGGCGTGATCATGCTGCTTGGCCGGCGGGTGTGAGTCTGGCGCGGCCGTCCACACGGTCTTGTTTTCAGCGTCTCGCGTATTTCACGACCTGAAGCGCAGCCTGCCGATGCGAGCTGCATCCGCAGCGCATGAAAAGGAGTGCCATCCGCTATGAATACCCGAGGCGATTACGCCCACCCCGAGCCCGTCGCTGCCGCGACCGTGGCCGTGGTCACCCCACCGCCGGTGGTGGATCTCCCGCGCGAGAGTGCCGTGTCATGGGGCGCGATCCTGGCCGGTGCCATCGCCGCAGCCGCGCTTTCGTTGATCCTGGTGATTCTCGGCGTGGGCCTGGGCCTGTCGTCGGTCTCGCCGTGGTCGTTTGAAGGCGTGACTGCCGAGACCTTCGGCTGGTCCAGCATTGCCTGGTTGACCTTCACCGCCATCGCAGCCTCCGGTCTGGGTGGCTATCTGGCCGGTCGCCTGCGCACGAAGTGGAGCAACCTGCACGGCGATGAGACCTACTTCCGCGATACCGCACATGGTTTCGTGTCGTGGGCGGTGGCCACTCTGCTGACCGCTGCACTGCTGACCTCCGCGATCGGCGGCATTCTCGGCGCTGGCGCCAAGGTGGCCGGTGCCACCGCAGGTGCGGCGGCGTCCACTGCCGGCGGTATTGCCGCAGCGGGCGCAGGCTCGGCCGCGATGGGCAACGAAGAGGGTGACGTGCAGTACTGGGTGGATTCGCTGTTCCGTGCCAACCCTACCGCAGCGCAGCCCGCGCCGCCGGTGGGTCCGGCCGATGCAGCGGCACCCCCGGCACCGCCGGTCAACGGCGCACCGCCGCCGCCGCGCCCGATGCCGGGTGCCGACCGTCGTGCGGACAGCCGTGAGGTGCGTACCGAGGTCAATCGCATCATCGTCAACAGCCTCAAGTCCGACACCATGGACCCGGCCGATACCCAGTACCTGGGCCAGCTGGTGGCGGCACAGACCGGCATGAGCCAGGCCGAAGCACAGGCCCGCGTGACCGATGTCCAGACCCGCCTGCGCGCTGCGCTGGACAACGCCAAGCAGCAGGCCAAGCAGGCGGCCGACGATGCCCGCAAGGCGACCGCCTATGCCGCGCTGTGGCTGTTCATCACGCTGCTGATCGGTGCCTTCATCGCCAGCCTGAGTGCCACCTGGGGCGGCCGTCGCCGCGACCTGTGAACCTGACCATCCCAAGGGAGGAAACACCATGAAGTACATTCTGCTGTGGATGCTCGGCATTCCGATTCCGCTGCTGCTCCTGTTCGCGCTGCTGCGCTGACCGTTCCACCATCAGGCCGCCTTCGGGCGGCCTGATGCGTTGTGGCGGCCCGGCCGGGAAACTGGCGAGGTGAACAGCCCAGGTCCGGTCTTTCTGAATGAGTCAGGGAAGTGCAAACAACCTTCACGCCATCAGCATCTGCCGTCATGCCCAATCTTCCTGAATTCATTTAAGCTTGGACGATTGCGACCCCCATTCATATCCGTGATGGGGCGTCTGTCCACCCGGTGTTTCCCTTCTTTCAGGACCTTTTCCATGGCGGCTTTGCAGCAGCGCACGATCGATCTCATTCGCAGCCATCAAGAGCCCCTGCTGGCCGCATGGGCCGGCAATCTGGCCGGTTCCAGCCAGGCCCAGGACGGCCGCCTGTCCTCCCGCGAGCTGGACCAGCAGGTCCGCGAGTTCTGGCGTCTGTTCCTGGAGGCGCTGTCGGCTACGGAGGTCAGCTCCATCGCACGGGTCGAGTGGCAGGACATCCGCCGCTTCCTGGAGGAACTTTCCCGCGAGCGCGTGCTGAAGGGCTTCAACTCGTCGGAGACCGCCAGCTTCATCTTCTCGCTGAAGCGACCGCTGTTCGAGGTGATCCAGCAGGGCTACGCGAATGATCCGGCGCAGCTGGGCGACCAGTTGTGGGCGGTCTCCGAGCTGATCGACCAGTTGGGACTGCACACGGTCAGCGTGTTCCAGAAGACGCGCGAAGACGTGATCCAGCGCCAGCAGGAAG
Source organism: Stenotrophomonas sp. RG-453 (assembly GCF_033843685.1). NCBI lineage: Bacteria > Pseudomonadati > Pseudomonadota > Gammaproteobacteria > Lysobacterales > Lysobacteraceae > Stenotrophomonas > Stenotrophomonas sp. RG-453. Next base: position 50,157 of record NZ_JAMYED010000004.1, on the reverse strand, counting down.
AGATGCTGGAGCTGTCCACGCCGGTGGTGAAGCTGTGGGAAGGCGTCCTCGCGCTGCCGATGATCGGCACGCTGGATTCGCAGCGCACCCAGGTGGTGATGGAATCGCTGCTGCAGCGCATCGTGGATACCGGTTCGGAAATCGCGATCATCGATATCACCGGCGTGCCCACCGTGGACACGCTGGTCGCACAGCATCTGCTGAAGACCGTGACCGCCATCCGCCTGATGGGCGCCGATGCGATCATCAGTGGCGTGCGGCCGCAGATCGCCCAGACCATCGTGCACCTGGGGCTGGACCTGCAGGGCATCGTGACCAAGGCCAACCTCGCCGACGCACTGGCACTGGCGCTCAAGCGCACCGGCCAGACCGTGACCCGGACTGCCCGCTGAGATGGAACGCATCCCGATCCTGCAGATGGGCGATCTGCTGCTGGTGACCATCCAGGTGGACATGCACGATCAGCTCGCGCTGACCCTGCAGGATGACCTCACCGAGAAGATCCGCAGCACCTCCGCGCGCGGCGTGCTGATCGATATTTCCGCGCTGGATATCGTCGATTCATTCATCGGCCGCATGATCGCGACCATTTCGTCGCTGGCCCGGATCATGGATGCCACCACGGTGGTGGTGGGCATGCAGCCGGCTGTGGCGATCACGCTGGTGGAGCTCGGCCTCACCCTCAGCGGCGTGCGCACCGCACTCAACGTGGAGCGCGGCATGAAGCTGCTGCAGCGCACCGACGAAGACGAAGCGGCCTTATGAGTGCCAACAGTGGTTCGCTGCCGATCCGCATCGAGCAGGATGTGGTGCTGGCCCGCCAGGCCGCGCGCCAGGTGTGCGTGGCCTGCAAGCTGCGCCTGATCGACCAGACCAAGCTGGTCACTGCCGCCAGTGAGCTGGCCCGCAACGCCGTGATCTACGGTGGCGGCGGGACGATGGACTGGGACGTGGTCGAGAAGGGGCTGCGCAAGGGCGTGCGGCTGGTCTTCGCCGACAACGGGCCGGGCATTCCGGATGTCGCGCAGGCGCTGACCGATGGCTGGTCGTCCGGCTCGGGCATGGGCCTGGGGCTGTCCGGCTCGCGCCGGCTGGTGGATGAATTCGAGCTGGAGAGTGCGCCGGGGCAGGGCACCCGCATCACGATCACCAAATGGAGCTGAACTTCGCAGGCCAGGTAACGCGGGTCGTGGTGGTCGAAGAAACCTCACAGGTCGGACAGGCGCGACGCGAAGCGCTGGCACTGGCCGATCATGTCGGCCTGGATGAAATGGACGCCGGCCGCGCGGCGCTGGTGGCCACGGAAATGGCGACCAACGTGCTCAAACATGGGCGCGGTGGCCGCATGTACCTGTCCGTGGTCTGTGGCCGCGGCGGCAACGGGGTGGAGCTGTGCACCGTGGACGCCGGCCCGGGCTTTTCCCTGGCCGAGTGCCTTCCGGACGGGTATTCGACCTGCGGCACCCAGGGCCTCGGGCTGGGGGCGATCCAGCGCCAGGCCAGCGTGCTCGATGCCTGGTCCGATGCCAAGGGGGCGGTGGTCGTGGCGCGGATCTACGCCAGCCGCACCCCGCGCGACATCGACGTGGCTTACGGCGCCCTGCGCCTGCCGATGCGCCGCGAGCTGGCCTGCGGCGATGCATGGCATATCCGCGCAGACGCACGGACCGTGTCGCTCACGGTGATCGATGGCCTCGGCCACGGGCTTCCTGCGGCCGATGCTGCGTGGGCCGGTGTGGATGCGGTCGCGCATTCTGCCGCGGGCGGCGCACCGGCGTTGATCGGCGTGCTGCATGCCGGTATGTCCGGTACCCGGGGTGGCGCGGCAGCGGTGGCCTGCGTGGATGTGGCGACGGGCCAGGTGGAGTTCGCCGGCATCGGCAATATCGCCGCAAGCCTGTGCGAGCCCACCAGTTCGCGTGGGCTGGCCTCGCACCCGGGGATCGTCGGCGTGCAGTACCGCAAGGCACAACCATTCCATTTTCACGCGGCCACAGGCACGCTGCTGGTCATGCACAGCGATGGACTACAGGCGCGTTGGAGCCTGCGTGATTACCCCGGCCTGTTCCACCGTCATCCAGCAGTGATCGTGGCGGTGCTGCAGCGTGATTTTGATCGCGGCCGGGATGACGCCGGCATTGTTGCCCTGCGTCTTGGAGATCTGCATTGAGCGTCACCCCCAATGATGAGGAACTGCAGCGGCTGCGACTGGAAGCCGATGCGCTGCGTGCCGAGTTGGATGAAACCAATCAGGGCGTGCTCGCGCTGTATGCCGAGCTGGACCAGCAGGCCGAGCAGCTGCGCGAGGTCTCCGAGCTGAAGAGCCGGTTCCTGTCATACATGAGTCATGAGTTCCGCACGCCGCTGGGCTCGATCCTGAGCATGACGCGGCTGCTGGAAGACGGCATGGACGGCCCGCTGACCGACGAGCAGCGCCGCCAGGTGCGCTTCATCAGCGCCTCCACCAGCGAGCTGCGCGAGATGGTGGACGACCTGTTGGACCTGGCCAAGATCGAGGCCGGGCGGATCACCATTTCACCGGCCTGGTTCGACCTGATGGACCTGTTCTCGGCCCTGCGCGGCATGTTCCGCCCGCTGGTGGAAGGCAACCAGGTGGACCTGGTGTTCGAAGATCCGCCGGTGATGCCGTTGCTGTACACCGACGACAAGAAGCTGGCGCAGATCCTGCGCAACTTCATTTCCAACGCACTGAAGTTCACGCCCAATGGGCAGGTGGTGGTGTCGACCCGGTTGGAAGGGGAGAGCGCCGTGCGCTTCAGTGTGCGCGATACCGGCATCGGCATCCCCGCCGAACTGCAGTCCACCCTGTTCGAGGATTTCGTGCAGGTGGATACACCGCTGCAGAAACGCCTGCGCGGCACCGGGCTGGGGTTGTCACTGTGCAAGCGCTTTGCCGAGCTGCTGGGTGGGCACGTCGGGGTCGAAAGTGAAATCGGCGCAGGTTCGGACTTCTATGTGGTGTTGCCGCTGACCTTGGCCACGGAGGCCGCGAATGGCGAACCCTGATCGCATCCTGGTGGTGGACGACAACGTGGCGACCCGCTATGCGGTGCGCCGGGTGCTCGAGCATCACGGGTTCCATGTCGAGGAAGCCGGTACCGGCGGGGAGGGGCTGGAGCGCCTTGCCGAGCATGATTTCGATGCGCTGGTGCTGGATGTGAACCTGCCGGACATGAGTGGCTTCGATGTGGTCCGCCAGCTGCGCGAGAACGCGCGGCTGCAGCTGCTGCCGGTGGTGCACGTCTCGGCGGCCTCGATCGCGACCGGCGACATGATCACCGGCCTCAACGCAGGCGCTGATGCCTATCTGATCCATCCAGTGGACCCGGATGTACTGCTGGCCACGCTGCGCAGCCTGCTGCGCGCCCGCCGCGCGGAGGAAGCGCTGCGCGAGACTGAAGCGCGCTTCCGCGAAATCTTCCGCCATATCAATGCGCCCATCGCGGTGCTCGATGCCAACCTCAACGCGCACGACGCCAACGACGCGTTCACCCGTCTGCTGGGCCAGCAGATCGGTCCGGGCCAACTCGATCAGCTGCTTCAGGATCAGGCCGCGCCGCTGAGTGCGTTGAAGGTCGCCCTCGCCGAGGGCGAGCGCTGGCAGGGAACCTTCAGCCTTCGCGTCGGTGGTGCGATCCGCATGACCGAGTGGCGGGTGACCCCCTATCAGGCCGCCGGCCAGGGGCTGGTGCTGATCGAAGATACGACCGAGCACCATGCGCGTGCCAACGAGCAGCGCCAGGAGCTGGAAAGCGCCACGTCCGAACTGGCCTTCCAGATCGCCGAGCGCGAGCGCACCGAGATCGAGCTGATGCAGGCGCAGAAGATGGATGCGCTCGGCCAGCTCACCGGCGGCATCGCGCATGATTTCAACAACCTGCTGACCACGATCATCTCCGGGTTGGACATGATCGAGATCGCCGCCTCCAGCGGTAAATGGGACAAGGCCTCGCGCTACGTCGAGATCGCCAACGGCTCGGCACACCGTGCCGCAGCGCTGACCCAGCGCATGCTGGCCTTCGCGCGCAAACAACCGCTGGACCCGCAGACCTTCGACGTCGTTGCGCGGGTGCGCTCGCTGGAAGACATGCTGCAGCGCTCGATCGGGGAGAACATCGAGCTTGAACTGGAGCTGGGCCCGGAGCCGTTGATCGCGGTGGCCGACCCGAACCAGTTCGAGAACGTGATCCTCAACCTGGTCATCAACGCCCGCGATGCGCTGGCCGGCCAAGGCCTGATCCGCATCCGCGCCGGGCGTGCGCAGATCGAACGTGACCATGAGCTGGCCCCGGGCCACTACATCACGGTCACCGTCCTGGACAACGGCGTGGGCATTCCCACCGAGCTGCTGACCAAGGTGTTCGAGCCGTTCTTCACGACCAAGCCGCAGGGCGAGGGCACCGGGTTGGGGTTGTCGATGACCTACGGGTTCGCGCGTCAGTCCGGTGGCAGCGCACGCATCGCCAGCGAGCGTGGCGAGGGGACGGAAATCGAGCTGCTGCTGCCGGAGGGCCAGCTCCAGCCGGTCGCCCAGGCATCGGTACCGGCACAGCTGCCCCGTGGCAGCGCCGAACGCATCCTGCTGGTGGACGATACCGATTCGGTGCGGATGATGGTCCGGGAGATGCTGGTCGAAGCCGGATACCAGGTGGTCGAAGCCATCAACGCGCAGCAGGCGCTGCTGGAACTGCATTCGGACCGTGAGCTGGACCTGCTGCTGTCCGACGTCGGCCTGCCCGGCATGAACGGTCGCGAGCTTGCCGATGCGGCCCGGGCCCTGCGGCCGCACCTGCCGGTTCTGTTCGTCACCGGCTATACGGAAAGCGCTGCTGTCCGCAATGAATTCCTCGGGCAGGGGATGTCCCTGCTGCCCAAGCCGTTCAGTGTCAACGAACTGCTGCGGGGCGTGCGGCAGATGTTCAACCCGGGCTGACAGGCTTCGCACGCAGCCTGGGTACAATCCCCTGACGCCTCCGGGGGAAACCACCATGTCGCCACCCGCAATCGGCCCGGCCGCCCGCGCACTGGCGGCGCGTGAGTGCACGGCCATCGCCGAGGCGCTTTCGCCCCAACCCGATGTCCACGATGCCGTGCATCGCGCGCGCAAGACCATCCGCCGCCTGCGCGCGCTGCTCGCACTGCTGGAGAACAGCCATTTTGAGACAGACCAGGCCGATGCGGCCCTGCGGCGCCTCGGGCAAGGGCTGTCGGCATTGCGCGATGCCCACGTGGTGGTGGACACCTGCCAGCGCCTGGCCGCGCAGCAGCCCGCCCTGCCATGGGCGGAGGTCGGCAGACGGCTGACGGTGCGCCGCGACGCACGCCTGGCCCAGGCGCTCGCACGCGACCCGGCGTTTGCACGCCGCCACGCGGCACTGGGACGTATCGTGCGGGATCTCCAGGCCCAGCCATGGGAGTCCCTTGGAAGGCGTGACCTGCGCAAGGGACTGGCGCGCAGTGAGCGGCGTACCGCCAAGGCGGAAAAGCGCGCCGCACGCAGCCGCGATACCGAGGATCTGCACCGCTGGCGCCGGCGGGTACGCCGCCTGCGCATGCAGCTGGAAGCACTGCCAACGCTGGACAGCGCGCTGGCTGCCTCGATCAAGCGCAGCCGCCCGGGCCGACAGGCGCGGGCACTGCACACGCTGGGCGATCAGCTGGGCTGGCAGCAGGACCTACGGATGCTGCGCAACCTGGTGCGGGTGATGCCGGGTGTGGAGGGCCGCCGTGCACTGCTTGCGCAGATGGATGCGGAGAGGGTGGCTGCGCTGGGCTGAGCTGAGCCGCCGTATCGATCTGCTGCTCAACTGGGTCGGCCTGGCGTGGGCAAGGTGTACTCGCGGAGGTAGTCGACGAGGTCGTCCTGTCGGCCGCTACCTGCCAACAGCCAGAGAAGCAGCCGGGCTTTGCGCGGACACAGCAGCCCACACATCCGGAGACCATTGCGGATCAGACCGATCTCGCCACCTTCAAAGCCATAGGTGCACTGTGCGGTCGGTCCCGACCCCGTACGCGTGCCCACGAGGACCGGAATCTTCGTGGCAATGCGCGCCAGGACGTTGGACCAGGATGCACTGACGTGACCTGCGCCGAAACCCGCGATGACGAGGCCTTCGTAGCCCAGCGGCAGCAACTGCTCCAACAGCAGGGTATCGGCAGCAAGTGTTGCTTCCAGGAGCGCAATCTTCTGGTGCGTACGCGTTGGCAAGGGCACCAGCATGCGGGCGCGCGCCGGGCGAAGAAAGCAGGCGCGGCCTTCGATCATCAGGCCGACGGGACCCACCACGGGCGAAGTGAAGGCATGAAGGGCCAGCGTGCTCGACTTCCGTACATGCCTGGCCTCGTGGACCTCGGCGTTCATGACGACCAGGACACCGCGTGCGCGACTGTCGGCAGTGCAGGCAACCAGGGTGGCGTCCAGTATGTTGCCGGGGCCGTCCGCCCCGGCCTGTCCCGCCGGGCGCATCGCCCCTGTAACGACCAGGGGGGCATCGTGAGTCCAGAGGTAATCGAGGAATGCGGCGGTCTCCTCCAAGGTGTCCGTGCCCTGGGTGACAACCACGCCGTCAGCACCTTCTTCGATCTGACGGTCCGCCCACGCCAGCACCTGCAGCAGCAGGTTGAAGTCCAGCGATGCGCTGGGGACCAGACTCAGGCTTTGCACGCCGATCTGCGCGATATCGGAAATGGCAGGCACGGTGGCAAGCAAGGCGTCGCCAGCCAGGGCGGGTGTGATTCCTTCGCCTCCCTGTTGGTGCTGCATGCTCAGCGTGCCGCCAAGCGTGGCGATGGAGATTCGGGGTGTGGGCAAGGCAGACCTCAGGGAACAGGGAGGATTCGTGACGTTCCGGGAACTCAACCGCGGAAAACCAGGCCCAGTGACGGCACGACGAGCAGGGTGCTGACAGCCATCGACAGGACATTGCCGAGGTACGGATGTACATGGTTGGGCAACCGGGATGAAAGAGCTCTCGCCAGTGGCGGGGCGATCAGGGCGCCCAGCACCGCGCTGCTGATCACCACCGCCATTCCGCCGCCGTGGGTCAGAACCGCGGCGGGGACAACGGAGACCAGTGGGACATAGGTGGGGTGCCAGCCGTGCGACATCCATTGCCGGCGCCAGAGGATGACACCGACGAGGGATGCAAGCGCCTGGCCGGCAATCAGAGGCAGCAGCAGGCCCGAGCCATAGGCTGGCGCGAGCGGATTCAGCGCGTACGCGAGCAATACCCCCGCGAGCAGGCCAATGCTGGCCCATTCGTTACCGAAGAAGGGGGCTTCTGAGAAATCTGCCAGTACACGACGAACGGTCCAGGTGATGCCATATCGTTGCGTGACCACCGGCGCTGACGGCACCGGAAGCTTTCGCTGCGGAGCAGGCGGGCTGACCAGCCACGGGATGCGCCGACACAGGAAGAAGGCGGCCGCGCTGCCCAGCGCCATGCCGAGTACATTGCCCACAACGGCCGGGAGTTGGAGCGGGGTGCATACGTAGTTGACCAGCAGCAGGCAGGACGGAGTCACCAGCACGGCGCCCAGCACTGCCCCGTTGACAGCGATCTTCCACCCTCGCCCGAACAGTAGAACCATGGCGGCAGGCAAGGAAACAGCGGCGACAAAGGTGGGCTGCCAAGTCCCCGTACCGAGTGACCATCCCCATAGTGCATGGCTCAGCAGCATACCCAGCAGCGAGCTGGACACTACCCAGGGCCACAAACCACTGCCGTAGCAGATGCTGAAGCCCTGCCAGCGATGTCCGCCGCGACTGGCGAGATGCCCGACCGCCGCACCCAGAAGAAGGCCTGCCGAGGCCCACTCGTGCTTGTAGAAGGTGACCTCACTGAGGTCACCGGCAATCCAGCGCCACCTTGCCCATGGCGAAGCGCTGAGGCCGGCCATCATGTCGTCGTAGCCCGGCCAGTCGCCCGCACGACTGGAGCGATGGGCGAGCGCCGTCGCGCCGAGCAGCACTACCGTGATCGCTGTGGCGGCGATCATCAAGACCCACGGCGAGGCCGAGATGCCACGCCGGTCGAGAGTGGAGGGCGTCGGCATCTCGTCCGGCCTCACCGCGGCAGAGAGGGATGTTGGCGATAGCCCAGCATCGGGTCGTAGAGATCAGTGCGTCGATCACGATGCAGATCGTTCAAAGCATTCCAGATGGGAGCGCTGCGGGCGGTCGACAGGTCGATGTCGGCATAGACGATGGCCTGGTGCTCCGCCGGGGCCACCGGCGCGATTGGCCAGCCGTTGGTACCCGCAATGAGTGAGCATCCAAGGAAGCGTTCACCGCACTCGCTGCCAACGCGGTTGGCGGCAGCGATGAAGACGTTGTTGACGTGCGCTGCGGTCATTGTCAGGTACGACGCCATGCACTTTCCCGCGTCGTCGAACAGCGGCGGGGGTGTCCATACCCAGTTGTTCAAGCTGCAGATGATGTCGGCGCCCTGCTGGCTCAGCAGGCGTGGCACCTCCGGGAACCAGACATCCCAGCAGATCATCAATCCGATCCGGCCGATGCTGGTTTCGAACACCGGGAAACCGAGATTTCCTGGCGAGAACCACAGCTTTTCCTTGTTCCAGAGATGCGCCTTTCGATACTTGCCGATGAGGCCATCCGGCCCCATCAGGACAGCCGTGTCATACAGATGCACCCCATCACGCTCGGCCAGGCCGGCGGCGAGGTGGATCTGGTGTTCCCTTGCGAAATCGGTCCAGGCGCGGGTGCTGGGCCCGTCGGGAATGACCTCGGCATGTGCATAGGCATCCTGACGATCTGCGAACAGATAGCCTGTATTGGCCAGCTCGGGCAGCACGATAAGCGTGGCACCGTTTTCGACCGCCTCCCGCGCCAGCGACAGGCTCTTGCCCAGATTGACCTGACCGTTATGCACCCCGACCTGAGGGTCGAACTGCAAGACGGCGATGCGTACTGCGCTGATGGCATTGCTCATGCGGGTTACCTGTTCCTGTCCAAATCGCCGGCGGCTGCCGTGCAAATGAATAAGAAGCTGGATCGCGCCCTGTCGCCATACACAAACTACGATTTTCTCGTAGGTGATTACCGCGTCTGCAATCGTTGTTTTCTATTCCTGGAAGCCCGTCACTGCGCGTGCCTTCGGCGGCTTGTACTCGCATCGCGGATACCCCGAGCACGACTGGAAGGCGCCATACGGCCCGGTGCGCGGCACGATCACGCCCACCCTGCAGGCCGGGCAGGCCTGCTCGTGGATGGTCTCACCGGCCATCGAGGTGACGCGCACCGCACCGTCATTGACCAGCTCGGTCAGGAAGGCCGAGCGCCGACCCTGCACGGTGAACATCGCCACCGAGCGGCGCGCGCGCGTCAGCGCTACGTAGAACAGGCGGCGTTCTTCGCCCAGCGGATACGCATCGCTGTCGGGCATCGCCAGCGCGAGCACGGGATCATCGGCGCGGGTGTTGGGAAAGCGCCGGTCCAGCATGCCGGGCAGGATCACATAGTCCGCCTCCGTGCCTTTGGAGCGGTGCGCGGTGAGGAAGCTGACCTCCATGTGTTGGCCATGCCGTGCCCGCCACGTGGCCGGCAGCATCGCGCGGTCTGCGTTGTAGCGGCCGAGTACGAACACCGTGACCTTGCCATCGCGGCCGGGCGGCACCTGGCCGGACAACAGCTGCTGGTGCAATCGCTCCAGATACTGCTCGACCGCTCCGGCCAGCCGGTCGCGCGAGGCGACCTGGTAGGCCTGCAGCACCGCGCCGTACGCCGGCGTGACCGACTGGACGTCCTTCGGGATCTGCGCAGGGTTACGGGATACGAAGGCACTGGACACATCGCACAGCGCCTGCGGGCAGCGGAACGTCTGTTGCAGCTTGAGCACCTGGCCCTGACCGAACCAGTCCACGAAGCCGGTCATCACCGACACGTCCGCGCCGGCAAAGCGATTGATCGACTGCCAGTCGTCACCGACCGCGAACAGGTGTTTTCCCGGTGCCTGCACCAGTGCCCGGCACAGCCGCGCACGGGCGCGCGAGGCATCCTGGAATTCATCGGCCATCACCAGGTCGAAGGGAGCGACGTAGCGCCCCTGTTCGAGGTGCTCGGCGGCCTGGTTGAGCATGTCTTCGAAATCGATCCCGCCCTCGGCCACCAGCGCATCGTCCCAGCCTTCCAGGATCGGGACGATCAGCGCGAGGAAGAGGCGGTAGCGGTGCTTGAAGTGATCGTCGGGCAGGCGGCGCAGGCGTTCGACCATGTCCTCCACCTGCAGCGCGTTGCTCTTGGCGTGGCTGATGAAGGTACGGACCAGGCCGATCAGGTCGCTGTCCGGCATCGGCGTCGCGCCGCCCTCGGGCAGGTCGCGGTCGGGATTCGGGTCCAGTTCGATACCGCGCTGCGACAAGGCCTCGCCCAACTGCACGAACAGTTCGCCGGTGCGCAACTGCTGCGGGGTGGTCTGGATCCGCTCGATGCCATCGCGGGCGCCCGGCTCGCCAGCGCGAGGCGCGGGCGCGCGGTCGTGTCCCGCCGGGGCGAGGTGGTCGTGATACAGCGCAATGCCGGGGTAATGGAAATCCGGGCGGTACGGGCGGTACGCATCGGTCCCGGCATCGAATGCATCGCGGCGTGCATAGGTGTACGCCACGCCGTTGTAGAACAGCCAGTCGGCGATCACGCACGCTTCGATGCTATGCACGCGCTCGCCCTGCAGGGTGCGCACATACCCCTGGCCATCCTTGTCCCACTCCTCGGCGTCCAGCGACCCGCCGGTGACCGGCAGGTCACGGCCGAACACCAGCCGGAACATGTCCCACTGGGTACGGAAGGCGAGCGAGCGGTCCTTGAGCTGGTCGATGATCTCGGCCAGCCGATGGAAACCCTGGGTGGCATCGACCGCCCAGTCCGGCACCTGCGGCATCCGGCCGGTGGCCTGGGCGATGATGTGCCGGCCCAGCGCATGGAAGGTGCGCGTTTCCACCTGCACCTGATCCAGGCCGAGGCGCTGGAACGCGCGGTCCGCACGCGCCTGCAGCTCGGTGGCGGCTTCCTTGTTGAAGGCGAGCATGACGATGCGCTCGGGCGCGACCAGCCCGCGTTCGATGGCGTACGCCGCCTTGGCGACCATCGTGGAGGTTTTGCCCGAACCTGCTGCGGCCACCACCTGGACGCGGTTGTCGAAGCAGATCACCGCGCGGGCCTGCTCATCGGTGAGTGGCCGGCTTTCGACGCGGTCCAGCAACGCACGGCTGGCGACCCGTTCGCGCGCCTGATGGACCTCATTGCGGCGCGCCCACATCGTTGGCCAGTCGGCCAGCCACAGCATCAGCGCTTCTTCGATCGCGGCCGGGTCGCCATCGAGCTGGCTGCGCAGGTCGGCATCATCGAACACCGTCCACAGCGCGTCCTCACCCAGGGGCAGGGTGGGGCGTGCCTCCAGCAGTGCCTGCTGCTGCTCGCAGGTCAGCCACAGCGATTCCTCGTCGGCCAGATCGGTAGCCGCCTGCACCTGGGCGAGCCAGTGCTGGATGGCGGTGTGGGACTGCTGGAACAAGGCGACATGGTCGCGCTGGCGCTGCTTGCCGCTTCGCTCCTCCAGTGCCGACACCAGCAAGCGCGCGGACGCGGCGGGCAGGCCGCCGAGGATCAACGGTGGGTGCCCTTCACGATGGAGGCTCAGCCGTGCCCAGGGCAGGCGCGGGTACACCTGCAGTGCATCCAGCGGCGCGTGATACCGATGACCGTCAATGGTCAGTAGCAGCTGGTCGTCTTCCAGGCGCAGGCGCCAGTGCGGCGATCGCGTGAGGCGTTGACCCCAGTCGCTCGGGGCCCATTCGTACGTCATCGGTGTTCCAGGTGCGGCCCTCGTTGCGGCCGTGGCCGGAACAGCATGGGTGGCGCGGTTTGATCGGATGCCCATGATAGGGGAAATCAAAAAAATCCCCGCCTGGGCGGGGATTCGGATCGAGCGGTCGTTCGCGGCGTACCGTTACTGCTGCAGCACCGGCACGCTGCGCGCGCGGCGGTCCACCAGCATCGCCACGCACCACAGCAGCAGCCCGCCCAGCGCGGTGGCAGCGCCAACGTACCCGGTCACCGCAGGGCTGAAGCCGGCGCCGATCGCCATGCCACCGAACCACGGGCCCAGTGCGTTGGCGGTATTGAACGCGGCATGGTTGGAGGCGGCGGCGAGCGTCTGCGCTTCGCCGGCCACGTCCATCAGGCGGGTCTGCAGCACGGCCGCCAGGGCGCCCATGGTGCCGACCGCAATGATCATCGGGAACACGCTCCACACCGATTGCGCGGCCAGCGGGAAGGCAAGCAGCACCAGGATCGACCAGACCAGCACGACGGCGGCGGCGCGGAACTGGAAGCGGTCCACCAGCCAGCCACCGGCGACGTTGCCGATGATCGCGCCGATGCCGAAGATGCCCACGGCCAGCGGCATCCACGATTCGGCCAGGCCGGTGACCTGCACCAGCGTCGGGGCGAGATAGGTGAACACGCAGAACATGCCGGCGAAGCCGACCGAACCGATCGCCAGTGCCAGCCACACCTGGGGACGATTGAAGGCACGCAGTTCGCGCATCGGCGAGGTACGCACCTCATCCGGATCGGGCAGCAGGAAGCGCGCAATCATCGCCACGGTGGCGATCGCCAGCACGCTCACCAGGGCGAACGCGGTGCGCCAGCTGACCTGCTGGCCGAGCCAGGTGGTGAGCGGATTGCCGACCAGGATCGCCACGGAGAGGCCGAGCAGCACTTTGGACACCGCCGCGCCACGCTGCGCCGGCGGGCTGATCGCCGCCGCCACCAGCATCGCCACGCCGAAGTAGGCGCCATGCGGCAGCCCGGCGACGAAGCGGGCCAGCAGCATCGTGCCGTAGTTGGGCGCCAGCGCACTGGCCAGATTGCCGATCGCGTAGAAGCCCATCAGCGCCAGCAGCAGGTTGCGGCGCGCGAAGCCGGCGCCGGCAAAGGCCAGGACCGGGGCGCCGACCACCACGCCGATGGCATAGGCGCTGATCAGGTGGCCGACCTGGGTTTCGCTGATCGACAGCCCGCGGCTGATCTCCAGCATCAGGCCCATGCTGGCGAACTCACTGGTGCCGATGGCAAAGCCGCCCAGCGACAAGGCCAGCAGGATCAGGGTGCGCTCGCGCGGCGAGAGCCGGGCGGCCAGAGGGACGGAGGAGGAGCTCATGCAGGCGGCGGCGTCGAACGGGGGAAGCGCGGCATTGTACTGCTGCGACGCAGCATTAATCAGCCGGGCCCATGGAACGCTGGATCTGCCTGGTGCGCGCTGCCCCGTGAGCGGCCTACCGCAGCGTCCGGACAGGCCCGCCGCGCTTGGCTATCGCCGCCTTTTCACGGATACGGCCGCGCCCTGAACGGCTGCGGCTCGGGCGCCGCCGGCGGAAGGCGCTCGCCGTGCACGCGGCTGAGGATCTCATTGGTGCGTCGTTGTTCTGCCACGATCTGTTGCAGCAGCCCCTTGATGCCGAAGATGGCAAACGGAACGAACAGCCACAACAACCCGAGCAGCGCGCCGATGAGCGCGACCAGCAGCGAAAACCCTGAACCCGCAGGACCCATGTCTTACTTCCTTGTCGTTGAGAGGTGTTAGATCACCTCAATGATAGCCGTAGCCTTTTGGACCCGGGCCGCATTGGGCGCCCAGCGGCATTGGCCGGTGGGCGGCGACGAAATATCACTAGTCGATCACGGCCAGTCTCGCCCATTCATGCGACAATTTGGCTTCAAGGCCACCCGTCGATGGCTGCGCGATGCCGCCAGAGAGGTTGCGATGTCTTCCAGTCCAGGCTTTCCTGCCCTTATCGGTTTCGATCTGCCCGGCCCACAGGCGGGGACCCGTTCGCAGCGGGTGATTGTCACCGCGTTGCTGGATGACACCCCGCGCGCTGACTGGCTGCGCATCCTGCACCGCCTGGCGTGGCCATCATTGCGGCTGGATCACGGCGTCGAGCAGATCCGCCTGGTCGGGCACGGCCTCCATTTCGTGGGTGCGATCACCGATGCCAGGGCGTTGTCGGCCTCGGTGCGTGGCCTGTTCAACGAGGTCAACGCGAAAGCGCTGGACCGCCGCCTCGCCGCGATGGAGAACCCGCTGGATGACGACGGTCCGGGCAGCGCGCCTGCGGCGTCGTTGGCCCATGCCACGGATCCGCGCCTGGACGACGTGGCCGCACTGCTTGCGATGCCGGCCGTGCCGGGCATGCTGGAGTTGGCGAGTGCGATGACCGGCATGCGGTTCGTTGCGGTGGCCCGTGTCACCGCCGATCGGTGGACCGCCTGCGCCGTGCATGATCGTCTGGATTTCGGTCTGCGCCCGGGCGATGACCTGGTGCTGGAGACCACCATCTGCGATGAGATACGCGAGCATCGCCATCTGGTCCAGTTCGACCAGGCCAGCACCCATCCGGTGTTCTCCAGCCATCCCACGCCCGCGCTGTATGGGTTCGAGAGCTACATCTCGGTCCCGATGTTCCGCCGCGATGGTGGCTTCCACGGCACACTGTGCGCGTTGGATCCCAATCCTTCCAGACTCGACGCCGCGACGGTGAAAGGCTTCGAGGTGCTGGCGGGGCTGATCGGCGCGCAGCTGGATGTGCAGGATCCTCCGGCCGGGGCAGGGCAGCCGGTGGTCAGCATGGCCGAGGCGCTGTCGGTGCTCTCGCGTCAGGTGGACGCGTTTGACGCGCTCGACGCGGCCGCGCTGCCGGAGCAGTTCCGCGCGGTGACCACGCAGTTGCGTGCGCTGGTGGACGGGGCGCGGGCTGTGGCGGGCTGAAGGCCCTTCAGGGAGGGCGTGGGGCGTCTCAGCCGCCCGCCTCCACCGGCGCAAAGCGCGCCCGCCATTGCCCCTCCACCTCCACCCGTGCGACGAACATCTCGTACGGACGCACCCACAGGCCGACCTCCGAATCCAGCGGCCGGTACAGCACCATCGGCGCCAGCGTTTCACTGTGGCGTACAACCCCGATCACCTCGTAGTTGCCGCCCTTGAAATGGCGGTAGTGGCCGAGCGGCAGGGTGGGCAGCGGGGAAAGATCGGACATGGCGGCGGTAGCAAAGACGGGCGGCCCATTATCGCCCCGCGCACCGGTTGGCGGTGATGTTCCGTCGGGTCAGCCGGCATCCGGCAACGGGCCGGCGCGGCAGGCGTTGACCAGGTGCAGCACCGCGTCGGGGTGCATCGGCCGGGCCAGCTGGTAGCCCTGCGCTTCATCGCAGCCCCACAGCCGCAGCAGCGAAAGCTCGGCGTCGTTTTCCACGCCTTCGGCCACGGTGCGGTAGCCCAGCTGCCGGGCCAGCTTGATGATGGCTTCCACCTTCAGCCGGGCGGTGCGTGAGCGCGCCAGCCCGGTCACCAGCGTCTGGTCGATCTTGATATGGCTGATCGGCAGCTCGCTGAGATAACCGAAGTTGCTGTAGCCGCTGCCGAAGTCGTCGATCGCGATACGCACGCCGGCCGCCGCCATCTCACGCAACTGCGGCAGCGCCGCCGGATGGTGGTTGAGCCACTGGCCTTCCGTGATTTCGATTTCGATCAGGCCCGGGGCGAGGCCGTAGGCATGCAGCCGCTCGGACAGCACGCTCCACACGCACTGGTCATCGAAGTCGCGCTGAGAGAGATTGATGGACAGGCTGAAGCCGGGCACGGTCTTCTGCCAGTGCGCGGCCTGGGCCAGCGCGTGGTCGATGACCCAGCGGCTGAGCGCGGGCATCAGCGCCGTGCGCTCCAGCACCGGGATGAATTCGCCCGGGCTGATCGGGCCCAGCATCGGATGGGTCCAGCGCAGCAGGGCTTCGGCCGACACCGGCTGCCCATCGATCAGATCGAAGCGCGGCTGGTACACCAGGCTGAACTGGTGCTGGGCCAGGCCGCGCCCGGCATCGGAGGCCAACCGGTAACGGCGGCGCAGGGCATCGTCGCGTTCCTGCGAATACCAGCACAGGCAGGCATCGGTCTGCAGGGCATGATGCATGGCGACCAGGCATTTGCGGACCAGATCCGCGGTCTCCTCGCGTACCGCGCGGAAGTCGCAGACGCCGGCATGGAACTGCGGTGACATCGGGATGCTGCCGGCCATCAGCGGCCGACGCATGCGCACGCGCAGGCGGTCGAGCAGGCCCTCGGTCTGATGATGCGAGTGGTCCGCCAGCAGGAAGGCGAAACGGGTCACTCCCACGTGGTAGACCTGCGTGACATCGCGCAGCACGTCCTGCACGCGCAGCGCCGCCTGGCGCAGCAGGGTTTCCACGGGTTTCATGCCCAGGGCCTGGCCGGCGTCATTGGCGCTCTGCAGGTCGAACACATCCAGCAGCACCGCCGTGAACCTCCGGCCTTCACCGCGGCGGGACAAGGCGGTGAGGTCGGCCTGGAACTGCTGCCGGTTGGGCAGGCCGCTGACCTGATCACGGCGGCCCAGCGACATCTTCAGTTCCATCTGCGCGACCACCACGCGCGCGAGCGTCTGCAACTGCACCTGCTCTTCGGCAGAGAGCCGCCGCGGCTCACGCCCCATGATGCACAGGGTACCCAGCGCGACGCCGCCCTTGGTGATCAGCGGCGTACCGGCATGGAAGCGCAGCTGCTCGGGGCCGGCGACCAGCGCATTGCCGGCAAAGCGCGGGTCCTGGCGAAGATCCTCTATCTGCAGCACCTGGCTGGAACCGAGCGCGTGCGCGCAGATCGAGGCATGCCGTTCGTTGCGGGTCAGCGCCAGCCCCACGCGTGAGATGAGGTGCTGGTGGTCGGCATCGAAGATCGACACCAGCGCGATCGGCACGCCGAAGGTGAAAGCCGCCAGTTCGGTGATCGGGTCCAGCGCCGTGCCCAGCGCAGGGTCCATCACGTTGAGTGCTTCAATCAACGCGATCCGGTCAACATCATTGCGTCTGTCCAGCATGTACCGCGCCCTGTTCCGACTTCATCGCTACTATCACGATGGCAATGCAGAACCGGTGTGAAGCAGGGGCGAGGCGGATGAAGCGTTCACGCAGGCTGCGCGGAACCCTCGCTCAGAGCGGTGCGTCCGGCGACTGCAGCAAGGTGACCAGCTGGCGCAGGCGATAGGGCTTGGGCAGGAATTCGACATGGTCCGGCAGTGGCGGCAGCTGCGAACGCGCATAGCCAGAGGCCAGGATCATGCGCGCATTGGGCAGCACGTCGGCCACGTGCTCGCTGAGCTCCACGCCGCTCATGCCGTTGGGCATGCTGATATCGCTGAACACCACATCGAACCCGCCCGGGTCCTGCATCAGGCGCAGGGCGGTCGGACCATCGTCGGCCGTGTGGATTTCGATACCGAAGTCCTGCAAGGCCTGGCCGATCAGTTCACGCAGGTCCTGCTGGTCTTCGACCATCAATACGCGTAGGGGCTCAGACATGCTCGACTTCCTCAATGACAGGTAACAACAGGCGGACGGTGGTGCCCCTTCCGGGGGCGGTTTGTACGTCGACGAAGCCGTCGCACTGCGAGACGAAGCCAAACACCTGGCTCAGGCCCAGACCGCTGCCCTTGCCGACTTCCTTGGTGGTGAAAAACGGCTCGCTGGCGCGCTCGGCGATGTCCGGGGGCATACCATCGCCCTCATCGGTCACCGCGATGGCGACATAGTGGCGGCGCATGGGCTGGGACAGATCCGGTGCCAGTCGCTGTTCGACCTCGGCCGTGATCGTGACCGTGCCGCCCTGGGGCATCGCTTCGGCACTATTGAGCACCAGATTCAACACGGCGCTGTGCAACTGTACGCCATCGGTGACGATCGGTGGCAGGTCCGCCGTCAATTCCAGCTGCACCGCGATGCCGGCCGGGCAGGCGCGGCGCAGGACGGGCAGGGCATCGCGCAGGAACTCCTGCACGACCACCGGCTCGCGCACCAGGGTCTGATCGGCCGAGAACGCCAGCAGCTGGCGGGTCAGCAGCGATCCCCGGTCGGCGGCGGCCTGGGCCAGGTCCACCAGCTCCTGGGTGCGGTCGTCGGCGCCGGGGCGCAGGGCGATCAGGTCCAGTGCGTTGCCGATGGTGGTCAGCAGGTTGTTGAATTCATGGGCCAGGCCGCGGGTCAGCCGGCCCACGTTGTCCAGCTGCCGTTGCTGGACATGCGCGCGCTGCGCATCCTGCAGCAGGCGCTGGGCCTGGTAGCGCTCGGTGACATCCTGGGTGACCTTGACGAACCCGAGCAGGCAGCCGTCTTCGCGGACCGGCTCGATCACTTCGCCGGCACGGAACCGCTCGCCAGTGCAGCGCACCCGCCAGCCCTCGCCGACGAAGCGGCCATGGTCACGCGCATACGCCAGCGCCTGCTGGGGCACGCCCAGCTGTTGATCCTCGGGGGTATAGAACAGGCCGACATGCTTGCCGATCACGGCTTCGGCGGTATATCCCTTGACCCGCTCGCAGCCACGGTTCCAGCTGCAGATGTTGCCCTGCGTATCGAGCAGATATATCGCGTGATCGCTCACGTTGTCGATCAACAGCTTCAGCTGCCGGCTTTCGTCGGCAAGCGGTGCAACGCTGGATACGGCCTGGACCACGACGGTTATCGACTCCCCGATAAGGGACCGAACCGTAGGGGCCATGATGTGAAGAAAATGTCAAGAACGTGCCGCAATCACGCTGACTTCTGGCGCTTAACACCCGTTTACCGCTTCGGGTACCATCAGGCCCCTTTTGAGCTGGAACACGGCATGAATTCTGCGCCCACCTCCCGTGACCGTTGGATCTGGCTTGCGTCGGCCGCCTTGATGGCCGCCACGCTGGGCACGGAGATGGTGGTGCCGCTGGGCTATGCGGTCTGGCTGACCTACTTCATGGCAGTCGGGATCACGCTGTTCCAGCGTCGCATGGAAGTGCCGCTGCTGGTGGCGATCGGCTCGTGCATCCTGCTTGCGGTGGGCTACAACGTGGCGCCGGCGAGCAGCAATTCGGCGTTTTCCTTCGTCAATCGCAGCATCGGTGGCGTCGCGTTCCTGATGATGGCGCTGACCGTGATGAAGGCCATCGGTGCGCGCCGTGAAGCGGCCGATGCGCTGTGGCTGCAGGCCGGCGAGAACGTGGTCGGCACCAGTCTGCAGGGCGATCCCACCCCGCGCGAGCTGGCGGACCAGGCCATGCGCGCCCTGTGCGCGCAGCTCAATGCCGATGTCGGCGCGATGTACCGCCTGCAGGGCGAGCGGTTGGTGCTGGTCGGCGGCTCCGCGCTGCCGTCGCAGCTGCCCGAGACCCTGCCGGCACATGCCGGGCAATGGGGCGAGATCATCCGCGAAGGCCGCACGCGTCGCCTGGAGGACAGTGACAGCCCGCTGGATATCGATACCCCACTGGGCCGCACCACCGTTCACCAGCGCCTGTTGGGGCCGATCACGGCCGATGGCGTGGTGATCGGCGTGATCGAGCTGGGCCGTGCCGGTGTGTCGCCTGCGCGCAGCCTGGAAATGGCGCTGCTGCTGCAGTGCGCCGAGCCGATCGGCATCGCCCTGCGGGCGTCGCTGCTCAATGCGCAGCTGGTGGAGCTGCTGGAAGAGACCCAGCGCCAGAGCGAGGAGCTGCAGACCCAGCAGGAAGAGCTGCGGGTGGCCAACGAAGAGCTGGAAGAGCAGAGCCGCAGCCTGCTGCATTCCCAGGCCAACCTGGAGCAGCAGCAGGCCGAGCTGGAGCAGACCAACGTGCAGCTCGAAAAGCGCACCCACGAGCTGGAGTCGCGCCAGCAGGCGCTGCTGCTGGCCCAGGCGCAACTGGTCCAGAACAGCAACGAGCTGGAAGCCAGTTCACGCTACAAATCCGAGTTCCTGGCCAACATGTCCCACGAGCTGCGCACGCCGCTCAACAGCGCGCTGATCCTGGCCAAGCTGCTGGCCGACAACAAGGACGGCACGCTGACCGCCGAGCAGGTCAAGTACGCCCAGGCGATCCACTCGTCCAACAACGATCTGCTGGCGTTGATCAACGACATCCTCGACCTGTCGCGGATCGAGGCCGGCCACGTGGAGCTGGTTGAAGAGAACCTGGCCGTGTCCAGCGTGCTGCAGCGCCTGAAGGAAACCTTCGAGCCGATGGCCGTGCAGAAGGGCCTGGCCCTGGAGATCAGCGCTGCCCCGGAGGCGCCGACCCAGCTGCTGGCCGACAGCCAGCGCCTGCAGCAGATCCTGAAGAACCTGCTGGCCAATGCGGTCAAGTTCACCGAGCACGGCAGCGTCTCGCTGAAGGTGCGCAGTGCGGGGGCAGGGCGGATCCAGTTCGCCGTCTCCGATACCGGCATCGGCATTCCCGAAGAGCAGACCGCGGTCATCTTCGAGGCGTTCCGCCAGGCCGACGGCAGCACCCGCCGCCGTTACGGTGGCACCGGGCTGGGGCTGTCGATCTCGCGCGATCTGGCCGCACGCATGGGCGGCAGCATCACCGTCTCCAGCGAGCCGGGCCGCGGCAGCTGCTTCACGCTTGAACTGCCGCTGTTGGCCGGTGGCGGCACGGGCAACGCCCAGCACGTGGTGCATGACGTGCGCCCGGCTGCCGTAGCAGCGCCATCCCGGCCGGCTTCCGCACCGCTGGGGCGGGCGCATGGCGAACCCACCCCCGCGCCGGCGCCGGCCCAGGACAAGGTGGTCGATGACCGCGGCCGCCGCAGCCGCGCCGGCCGGATGATCCTGGTGGTCGAGGATGACACTGCATTTGCCAGCGCCCTGGTCTCGATGGCGCACGAACTGGACTTCGACTGCGTAGTGGCCGGCACCGCCGAAGAGGCGTTGAGCCTGGCTGCCGAGCTGCGCCCGAACGGCATCCTGCTGGATATCGGCCTGCCCGACGTCTCCGGCCTGAGCGTGCTCGAGCGCCTCAAGCGCGACCCGGCCACGCGCCATATCCCGGTCCACGTGGTCTCCGGGCTGGAGCGCTCGCAGGTGGCGATGGAGCTGGGCGCGATCGGGTATGTGATCAAGCCGGCCACGCGCGAGCGCCTGGTCGGGGCGATCCAGCAGCTGGAAGCCACCAGCCAGCGCGACATGCGCCGCCTGCTGATCGTGGAGGACGACAGCGAGCTGCGTTCGAACCTGCAGCTGCTGCTTGGCCGCGACCAGCTGGAAATCACCGCGGTGGGCACCATCACCGAGGCGATGGCCGAACTGGCCGGGTCCACCTTTGATTGCATGGTCACCGACCTGGCGCTGCCGGACGGCACCGGGTACGACCTGCTCGAGCGCATGGCCGGCAATGATGCGGTCGCGTTCCCGCCGGTGATCGTCTACACCGGCCGCGCACTGACCCGCGATGAAGAACAGCGCCTGCGCCGCTATTCCAAGAGCATCATCATCAAGGGCGCGCGCTCGCCCGAGCGCCTGCTCGATGAGGTGACCCTGTTCCTGCACAGCGTGGAGGCCTCGCTGCCGACCGACCAGCAGCGCCTGCTGCGCGAAGCGCGTCGCCGCGATGCGGTGCTCGATGGCCGTACCGTGCTGCTGGCCGAGGACGACGTGCGCAACATCTTCGCGCTGTCCAGCGTGCTGGAGCCGCTCGGCGTCACCCTGGATATCGCCCGCAACGGCCGCGAGGCGCTGGAGAAGCTGCGCCCGGAAATCGACCTGGTGCTGATGGACATCATGATGCCGGAGATGGACGGGCTGACCGCCATGCGCGAGATCCGCGCCGACAACCGCTGGCGCGACCTGCCGATCATCGCGTTGACCGCCAAGGCGATGCCCGATGACCGCGAGCATTGCCTGCAGGCCGGTGCCAACGATTACATCGCCAAGCCGATCGACGTGGACAAGCTGGTGTCGCTGTGCCGCGTGTGGTGCTCGCGCCGATGAATGAAACGGAGCTGTTCGACCTGGAGTTGAAGCTGTTGCTGGAGGCGGTCTACCAGCGCTACCACTACGACTTCCGTGACTATGCGCTGGCATCGCTGCGGCGGCGCATGCGGCATGCCATGGCGCGCTTCGACTGCCCGACCATGGGCGCGCTGCAGCACCGCCTGCTGCACGAGCCGGACACCTTCGCCCAGGCGATGCAGTACTTCACCGTGCAGGTGTCGGAGATGTTCCGTGACCCGCCGTACTTCCGGGTGCTGCGCGAGCATGCCGTGCCGGTGCTGCGCACCTATCCCTCGATCAAACTGTGGATCGCCGGGTGCAGCACCGGCGAAGAAGTGTGGTCGCTGGCGATCCTGCTGCACGAGGAAGGCCTGCTGGACCGGGCGATCATCTACGCCACGGACATCAATCCCGAAGCGTTGCAGGCGGCCGAATCCGGGGCCTTCGCGCTGGACCGGCTGGCGCAGTTCAGCCGCAATTACCTGGCGGCCGGTGGCACCGGCTCGCTCTCGGATTACTACAGCAGCGGCTACGGCAGCGTGGTGTTCGATCGCCGCCTCAAGCGCAACATCGTGTTCGCCGACCACAGCCTGGCCACCGATACGGTGTTCTCCGAAGTCCACCTGGTGTCCTGCCGCAACGTGCTGATCTATTTCCAGCGGCCGCTGCAGGACCGCGCCATCGGCCTGTTCCATGAGGCCCTGGTCCACCGCGGCTTCCTGGGCCTGGGCAGCAAGGAATCGCTGCAGTTCGGCGCGCACGCGGATCTGTTCGAAGCCTGCGCGCGCGACCAGCGCCTGTACCGGAAGCTGGCCTGATGAGCACGGCCTCCCAGCGCAGCCGGTTCGACCTGGTGGTCATCGGCGCCTCGGCCGGTGGCGTCAGTGCGCTGCAGGCACTGCTGTCGGCGCTGCCGGCCACGCTGGCGCTGCCGGTGCTGGTGGTGCTGCACCTGCCGCGCGACCGCCCCAGCCGCATTGCCGACCTGCTCGATGCCGGTTGCCCGCTGCCGGTGCGCGAGGCGGAGGACAAACAACCGCTGCAGGCCGGTACGGTGACGTTCGCGCCGCCGGATTACCACCTGCTGGTGGAGGACCGTGACACGCTGGCACTGTCGGTCGATCCACCGGTGCTGTTCTCGCGCCCGGCGATCGATCCCCTGTTTGAAAGCGCCGCCGATGTGTTCGGCGGCGGCGTGTTGGCGATCCTGCTGACCGGCGCCAGCAGTGACGGCAGCGACGGTGTCGCCGCGGTCCGCCAGGCCGGTGGCGAAGCCTGGATCCAATGCCCTGAGGAGGCCTATTCCTCGATGATGCCCGCATCGGCCCTGGCACACGCCGGCGCCGACGCGGTGCTCCCGCTCACCTCCATCTGCACGCGTATGAAAGGCCTTACCCGATGAACCTGATCGAGCCCGCCGGGTCGACTGCCACCACCGATTGCGTGAAGCTGCTGATTGTCGATGACATCCCGCAGAACCTGGTCGCGATGGAAGCGCTGTTGCGTCGCCCGGGTCTGGAGATCCTGTGTGCGCTGTCCGGTGCTGAAGCACTCGAGCTGCTGCTGGAGCATGAAGTCGCGCTGGCCCTGCTGGATGTGCACATGCCCGAGATCGACGGCTTCTCGCTGGCCGAGCTGATGCGCGGCTCGCAACGCAGCCGCGACGTGCCGATCATCTTCCTCACCGCTTCGCCGAATGATCCGGTGCGGGCCTTCAAGGGCTACGAATCCGGCGCCGTGGATTTCCTGCACAAGCCGATCGAGCCGCAGGTGATCATGAGCAAGGTCAATGTGTTCATCGAGCTTTACCAGCAGAAGCAGCTGCTCAAGGCGCGCAACGAGGCGCTGGAGCACGCGCTCAAGCTCAATGAAACGATGATGGCGGTATTGACGCACGACCTGCGTACGCCGTTGGCGGCGATCCTGCTGTGTGCCGACAAGCTGTCGCTGGATCTGCCCGATGACAGCCAGGTCCAGCGGACCCTGGTCCATCTGGAAAACAGCGCACAGCGCATGGTGCGGATGGTCGAGCAGCTGCTGGATTTCTCCAGGATCCGTACCGGCGGCCTGCGCCTGCATACCACCGAGTGCGACCTGGCTGAACTGGCCTCGGCGGTGGTGGCCGAGATCAGCCGCGCGCATCCGCGGGCGACCATCGAGCTGCAGGTACAGGGCGATGCCCAGCTGCAGGGCGATCCCGATCGTCTCGCGCAGTTGCTGTCCAACCTGATCGGCAACGCCGTGCTGCATGGCGGTGATGCGCCGGTGGTGGTGCGGGTGGAAGGCGAGCGCAGCGCGCCACTGCGGCTGCAGGTGCGCAATGCCGGTCAGATTCCGGAGGCATTGCTGCCGCGGTTGTTCGAGCCGTTCAAGGCCAGTTTCCACGACAGTCGCGGGCTGGGGCTGGGGCTGTTCATCGCCAGCGAGTTCGCCCGTGCGCATGGCGGCACACTGGTGGCCCACAACATCGAGGGCGCGGTGATCTTCGAGACCGCGCTGCAGCGCCGGCCGCGCTGAGGCCGGAAAGAACCATCCCGGCGCAGAGCCGGGATGGTGGACGTGCTTACAGCGGCTCGCAGCACAGATACAGCCCGTGCCCACCGTAGGTGCAGCCCGGCTGGTCTTCACAGCCGGCCAGCGGCTTGGGCTGGCTGGAGGTAGCCAGCGCCTGGCTGGATGCGAAGGCCAACGCGCAGATCAGGGTGACGCCGCTCAGGGCTGACAACAACCGCGTTTTCGACTTCATGGTCTGTCTTTCCTTCTGTGGATGAGGCGGACGGGGCGCGTGTTGCCACGCAGTCACGCGTTACACCGGCTGGCAGCACCGGATCTCGCTGTGCCCGCCATAGGTGCAGCCGGGCTTGTAGGGACAGCCATCCAGCTGCTTGGGCTGGCTGGAGGTCGCCACTGCCTGGCTCGATGCGAACGCCAGGGCGCAGACAACAGCGATACCGCCAAAGACCGAAAGGAACTTCCTGGACTTCAT
Organism: Stenotrophomonas sp. RG-453; assembly: GCF_033843685.1. Lineage (NCBI taxonomy): Bacteria > Pseudomonadati > Pseudomonadota > Gammaproteobacteria > Lysobacterales > Lysobacteraceae > Stenotrophomonas > Stenotrophomonas sp. RG-453. The sequence continues at coordinate 25,338 of NZ_JAMYED010000004.1, read as the reverse complement.
GGTGCTTCTCCTGTTGTGGTGACGCGGATGCAACGGGAACACGGACGGAACTGTCGATCCGCCCCCGGCGAGCGGGCGCGGAGGGACCTGGTTACGTCGCCTTGGCAGCGACGTGGGATGGCTTCAGCCTGCCGGCGCGGGCGCCTGGTTACGGGCGGCGTTGATCACGAATGCGCCGGTGATCGCATCCACCGAGCGCTCCTTGAGCTGGCCGACATGGCGGTAGATCACCTTGCCGTCCTGGATGACGACCACCATCGGCACCATGGTCGCGGTGTAGCGCTGCCGGAGCCGGTCATCGGTATCGTTCACCACCGGAAACGCGAAACCATGCTGGCGCGCGTAGTCGGCAGCGGTTTCGTGGGGCGGCAGGCTGATGCCGACCATCTCGAAGGCGCGGTTGCCGTTGTTGCGACCGGCCGCGTCCAGCGCCTGGATCTGCGGCACCGAGGCCAGGCAGAACCTGCAGGCAGGGGAGAAGAAGTACAGGACCTGGCGACCGCTGGCCGGGCCGGCGAGGGTAACGGCCTGGCCGTCGAGTGCCGTGGTGGTGAGGGCCTCGGGCTGGGCGCCCTCGGGAAGGCCGTGGGCGGCCTTGGAGATCTGTTCGACCTTGCTCACCAGCAGCGCCTGCTCTTGGCGGAGCTGCCGGTTCTGCACCGCCAGCGCGGTCATCAGCACGGCCAGGGCAACGATGAGAGCGAGACTGCCGTACTTCCGGAATGCGGATGCGTCCATGCTGCTCCTTGGCCTTCGGCCGGGTCCATGGCTGAGTAGGTGGTGTATGTATCCGGTAACAAAAATCATTTGTCAAACACAAGATCCTGTGAATGAGACATGGGTTTCATTCTGGTCGTTGCCTATCGAAAGATCGGCGCGCGCGGCGCCCGCCGGGCCGCCCGGATCAGTCGCAAACCCCCGTGAGGTAAACTGTCCGGGCGCCGAAGCCCTTCGCCAGCGGCCATTGCTGGAGCCACCATGCCGTCCTCGACCCGTAAAGCCGTCTCGCCCCTGATCGACGCCCAGGTGCATGTCGAGGGCTTCGTGCAGGTGCGTGAAGCGCGCCGGTCCGAGTTGGTCGAGGATTACGTGGAGCTGATCGCGGACCTGATCGCCGATGGCCGTGAGGCCCGGCAGGTGGATATCGCGACGCGGCTGGGGGTTGCGCAGCCGACGGTGGCCAAGGCGCTCAAGCGCCTGGTCAAGGAGGGCTGGGCGATCCAGCGCCCGTACCGCGGCGTGTTCCTGACCCCGGCCGGCGAGCAGCTGGCGGTGGAGATGCGCGCCCGCCACCAGACCGTGGAGCAGTTCCTGCTGGCGCTGGGCGTGGATGCCGATTCGGCGCGCCGCGATGCCGAAGGGATCGAACATCACGTGAGCGAGGCCACCCTGGCCGCGTTCGACGCGTTCGTACGCAAGGCCAACGGCCATGGTTGAGCGCCTCGCGCCGCCGCCGCCGCTGGGCGTGCCGGTGCACGACCACGACGAATACTGGATGCGCCACGCGCTGGGGCTGGCCGAGCGGGCCGAGCGTGAGTTCAACGAGATCCCGGTCGGCGCGGTGCTGGTCGGTGCCGATGGCAGCGTGCTCGGAGAAGGCTGGAACCTCAACATCGCCGACCACGACCCCAGCGCACATGCGGAGATCGTCGCGATGCGGCAAGCGGGCAGGGCGATCACCAACCACCGGCTGATCGGCAGTACGCTCTACGTCACGCTGGAGCCATGCGCGATGTGTGCGATGGCGATCGTGCACGCACGCGTGGCGCGGCTGGTGTACGCGGCCACCGATCCCAAGACTGGCGCCTGCGGCAGCGTGTTCGACCTGATCGGCGACCCGCGCCACAACCATCGCGTGGAAATCCACGGGGGCGTGCTGGCCAAGGATGCCAGCACCCGGTTGACCAACTACTTCCGCGCCAAGCGCGGCAAGCCGCCGTTGCTGCTGGAATAACGCCGCTGCAGCGACAGGGCCGTGACGCGTTGGCGGTATCATGGGCGCCTCCTCCATCCCGGTCGCGGCGCAAGCGGCGGCCCAGCACAAGGCGAACACATGGCCGACAACGGCGCAGAAGGCGAGCGACTGATCTGGATCGATCTGGAAATGACCGGTCTGGACACCGATAACGATGCGATCATCGAGATCGCCACGGTGGTGACCGATGCGCAGTTGAAGGTGCTGGCCGAAGGTCCGGAGTTCGCCATCCATCATCGGGTGGAGCGGCTGGAGGCGATGGACGAATGGAACCGCAACCAGCACCGCCGCTCGGGCCTGTGGCAGCGCGTGGTCGACAGCACGGTGACCCTGGGCCAGGCCGAAGCGCAGACCATCGCGTTCCTGCAGCAGTGGATCAAGGCCGGTGCCTCGCCGATGTGCGGCAACTCGATCTGCCAGGACCGTCGCTTCCTGCACCGTGAAATGCCGCGCCTGGAGAAGTACTTCCACTACCGCAATCTGGACGTGTCCACGATCAAGGAACTGGCCAAGCGCTGGGCCCCGAGCGTCGCGGCGGGCGTCGGCAAGACCGCCAGCCATACCGCGCTGAGCGACGTCCACGATTCCATCGAAGAACTGCGCCATTACCGCCAGTTCATGGGAGCGCTTTCGGGCCTGCCGGCCTGATCCAGCGGGCAGGATCGGCACGGCACGCCGGTCTGTGCCGGATCGTTCAGCTGACGGCAGGCGAGGCGACGAGCGATGAACATCGGCGGCGCTATGATCGCGGCCATGAATGCCATCACCTCGCCGCAACCGCCGCCGCTGCCGTCCTCGATCCTGCCGACCTCGCAGGATTGGCGTGACCTGCAACGTGCGGTGGAGCTGCTGGAATCGCCCACGCTGACGGCCAAGATGGCCAACCTGATCGGCTCGCCACTGGAGTTCGCGGTCAAGCGGTTGCCTGATTCGGTATCGCGCCGCATCCACGGCGCGGTCGAGGCGGCCCTGTTCAAATCCGCCCAGGCCGCGTTGTGGAGCATGGACAACACGCCCGGCAAGGCGGCCTCCACACGTTGGCACAAGCTGGCGGCGGCAACGTCGGGCGCGGTAGGCGGTGCGTTCGGCTTCACCACGCTGTTCATCGAACTGCCCGTGTCCACCACGATCATGATGCGCTCGGTGGCCGATGTCGCCCGCAGCGAGGGCTTCGACCTGCGCGAGATGAGCACGCGGCATGCCTGCCTGGAGGTGTTCGCGCTGGGCGGCAACTCCGGCAAGGATGATGCCAGCGAGACGGGCTACTACATCACGCGTGGCTTCACTGCCGAGGTGATGCGCCACTTGTCGGCCGAGCTGGCCGGGCGTGCGGTCGGCGGCAGCCCGGTGATGATCGGCCTGACCCCGAAAGAAGCCGGCAAATGGCTGGCCAAGATCGTGGAGAAAGTGGCGGCGCGCTTCGGCGTGGTGGTCACCGAGAAGTTTGCCGCGCAGGCGGTCCCGATCGTCGGGGCGGTGGCCGGCGCCACGCTCAATACCATGTTCACCGACTACTACCAGGACGTGGCGCGCGGGCATTTCATCGTGCGCCGGCTGGAGCGCAGCTACGGCTACGAGACCGTGCGGGCCGCCTATTCCCTGCTGGCCGCCGAGCGCAACTGAGCGATCGTTGCATCGGCGGCACAACTGTTTTGCCGCCGCGGGCCTGTTGGGCCGGCAGCCCTGTCCCCATCCTTGTCGGCATCACCGCTTCGGCGGCTCCCCCGATCAAGGATTGCCATGCTGTTCTCTCCCTATACCCGCGGCGCGCTGACGCTGCCCAACCGTATCGTGATGCCGCCGATGACCCGTTCGCGGGCCGGTGAGGGCAATGTCGCCACGCCGCTGATGGCCACTTACTACGCCCAGCGTGCCTCGGCCGGCCTGATCGTCAGCGAGGGTACCCAGATCAGCCAGCAGGGGCAGGGCTATGCCTGGACCCCGGGCATCCACGATGAGGCCCAGGTTGCCGGCTGGCGCGGCGTGGCGGAGGCGGTACATGCCGCCGGCGGCCGCATCGTCGCCCAGCTCTGGCACGTTGGCCGCGTCTCGCACGTGGCCCTGCAACCGGGCGGCGCCGCGCCGGTGTCCTCGTCGGCGCTGTTGGCCGAAGGGGTCAAGGTGTTCGTCGATCCGGAGGGCCGGGGCCCGCAGAGCGGCGTCGGCGAGATGGTCCAGCACTCGATGCCGCGGGCCCTGACCAGCGAAGAGATCGCCGGCATCGTGCGCGATTACGCGACGGCCGCGCGCAATGCGATCGCCGCCGGCTTCGATGGCATCGAACTGCACGGTGCCAACGGCTATCTGATCAACCAGTTCATCGACTCCCAGGCCAACCAGCGTACCGACGGCTATGGCGGCTCGCTGCAGAACCGCCTGCGCTTCCTGCGCGAGGTGACCGCGGCGGTGGCCGCGGAGATCGGGGCCGAGCGCGTCGGTGTGCGCCTGGCGCCGCTGACCACGCTGCAGGGCGCGGTGGACGACACCCCGCAGGCGACCTACCTGGCCGCGGCGCATCTGCTGGACGAGATCGGCGTGGGCTACCTGCACATCGCCGAAGCCGACTGGGAAGACGCCCCGGTCATGCCGGTAGCCTTCAAGGAGGCACTGCGCATGATCTATCGCGGCACGCTGATCTACGCCGGCAAGTACACCGTGGCACGCGCCGAGGAGGCGCTGGCCAAGGGGTGGGCCGACCTGATCGCCTTCGGCCGGCCGTTCATCGCCAATCCGGACCTGCCGGAGCGTCTGCAGCAGGGCCTGCCGCTGAATCCCCCGGACAAGGCCACGTTCTTCGGCGGCGGCGCGGAAGGGTTCACCGATTACCCGGTGGCGGAAACCGCCGAGGCCTGAACGCGCAACGCGTAGAGCCGACCGTTGGTCGGCCGCCCTCCCATCCGACGCCGCGCATACGTGATCTGCCGCGCGATGCGCGGCAGCCGACCAACGGTCGGCTCTACCGATGTTGCACAAAACAAAACCCCGCTTGCGCGGGGTTTTGTTCGTCATCTCAAGGCGGGGAGGATCAGCCCTTGGCCTTGAGCTTGGCCAGGCGCAGCCAGGTGTCGACCACGGTGTCCGGGTTCAGCGACACCGACTCGATGCCTTCCTGCATCAGCCATTCGGCCAGGTCCGGATGATCGGACGGGCCCTGGCCGCAGATGCCGACGTACTTGCCCTTGGCACGTGCCGACTTGATCGCCATCGACAGCAGCTTCTTCACCGCCGGGTTCCGCTCGTCGAACAGGTGCGCCACGATCGAGGAGTCGCGATCCAGGCCCAGGGTGAGCTGGGTCAGGTCGTTGGAACCGATCGAGAAGCCGTCGAAGATCTCCAGGAACTCATCGGCGAGCAGTGCGTTGGACGGCACTTCGCACATCATGATGATCTTCAGGCCGTTCTCGCCCTGCTTGAGGCCGTTCTGTTCCAGCACCTCGACGACCTTGCGGCCTTCTTCCAGGGTGCGCACGAACGGGATCATGACCCACAGGTTGTCCAGGCCCATCTCGTTGCGCACGCGCAGCACGGCCTTGCACTCCAGTGCGAAGGCGGCCGAGAAGCTCGGGTCGACATAACGGCTGGCGCCGCGGAAGCCGATCATCGGGTTCTCTTCGTGCGGCTCGTAGTTGCTGCCGCCGATCAGGTTGGCGTACTCGTTGGACTTGAAGTCCGACAGGCGCACGATCACCGGGTTCGGGGCCACCGAAGCGGTCAGGGTGGCGATGCCTTCGGCCAGGCGGCCGACGTAGAAGCTGACCGGATCCGCGTAACCGGCGATCTTCTCGTCGATCTTCTTCTTGGTCGCCGCGTCCTGGCGGTCGTACTCCAGCAGGGCGTTGGGGTGGATGCCGATGTGGCTGGCGATGATCATTTCCAGACGCGCCAGGCCGATGCCGGCGTTCGGCAGCTGGCCGAAGTCGAAGGCGCGTTCCGGGTTGGCCACGTTCATCATGATCTTCAGCGGCGCCGGCGGCATGTTGCCCAGGTCCGTGGTGGTGCGCTCGAACTCGAGCTTGCCCTCATAGATGAAGCCGGTGTCGCCCTCGGCGCAGCTGACGGTCACTTCCTGGCCGTCCTGGATCACCTGGGTGGCGTTGCCCGAGCCGACCACGGCCGGCACGCCCAGCTCACGGGCGATGATCGCCGCGTGGCAGGTGCGGCCACCACGGTTGGTCACGATGGCCGAGGCGCGCTTCATCACCGGCTCCCAATCGGGATCGGTCATGTCGGCGATCAGCACGTCGCCCGGCTGGACGCGGGCCATGTCGTCCAGGGTGCGCACCACGCGGGCGGTACCGGCACCGATCTTGGCACCCACGGCGCGGCCTTCGGCCAGCACCTTGCCGTCCTTCTGGTTCAGCGCGAAGCGTTCGATCTGGGTAGCATGGCCACGCGACTTCACCGTCTCCGGGCGCGCCTGCACGATGAACAGCTTGCCGCTGACACCGTCCTTGGCCCACTCGATATCCATCGGGCGGCCGTAATGCTTTTCGATGACCAGCGCCTGCTTGGACAGTTCCTGCACGTCCTCGTCGCTGATGGAGAACGTGCTGCGCAGTTCGGCCGGGGTGTCTTCGATGCGCACGCGCTCACCGGGGACATCCGAATACACCATGCGGATCGCCTTGCTGCCGAGCGAGCGGCGCAGGATCGCCGGCTTGCCGGCGCTCAGCGTGGGCTTGTAGACGTAGAACTCGTCGGGGTTGACCGCGCCCTGCACGACCATTTCGCCGAGGCCGAACGAAGAGGTGACGAACACCACGTCGCGGAAGCCGGACTCGGTGTCCAGGGTGAACAGCACGCCGGAGGAACCCACGCCCGAGCGCACCATCAGCTGCACCCCGGCGGACAGGAACACATCCTCGTGCTTGAAGCCGTGGTGGACGCGGTAGGCGATCGCGCGGTCGTTGTACAGCGAGGCGAACACTTCCTTGACCTTGTGCACGACATCGTCGGCGCCGGTCACGTTGAGGAAGGTCTCCTGCTGGCCGGCGAAGGAGGCATCGGGCAGATCTTCGGCGGTGGCCGAGGAGCGCACCGCGACGGCGATATCGCCGCCGCCGTTTTCACTGCACAGCTTGGCGTAGGCGCTGCGGATGTCCTGGTCCAGTTCCGGGTGGAGCGGGGCATCGATCACCCAACCGCGGATTTCCTTGCCGGCCAGGGTCAGGGCACCGACATCTTCCACGTCCAGCGTGGCCAGCTTGTCGAAGATGCGCTTGGACAGATCGTTATGGGCGATGAAGTCCTTGAAGGCTTCAGAGGTGGTTGCATAACCGCCGGGGACAGACACCCCCAGACCGGCCAGGTTGCCGATCATTTCGCCAAGCGACGAATTCTTGCCGCCTACGCGGGCCAGGTCGGCCAGGCGCAGTTCGTGCAACCACAGGATGTTCTCGTTCAAGCGCGATGCTCCGTTTGGCCATCGCCCGAGGCGGGCTGGATGGCCACGTCCGTAGGAAGAAGCCGATATGATGCCGGGCAGACCGCTGTCGGCACAAGCTTGTATCGACAGCCTTTTTAAGCTTCGGAGGGGGTAAAAGCCGTATGTCGACGATCCGACCGGTGTTCTACGTGTCCGATGGAACCGGTATCACCGCTGAAACCATTGGGCATAGCCTCCTGACCCAGTTCTCCGGGTTCAGCTTCATCACCGACCGGATGTCGTTCATCGATGATCCGGAAAAAGCGCGCGAAGCCTGTGAAAGGATCCGTGCAGCGGGCGAGCGGTACCAGGTCCGGCCCATCGTGGTCAGTTCCTGCGTGGACAGCGGGCTGAGCATCATCCTGGCCGAAAGCGGCGGATTGATGCTGGATGTGTTCGCGCCCTTCATCGAGCCGCTGGAGCGGGAACTGGCCGTCAACCGGCATTCCCGGGTCGGCCAGGCGCACGGCATGGTGGACTTCGAGACCTACCACCGCCGCATCAACGCGATGAATTTCGCGCTGACCCATGACGACGGCATCGCCATCAACTACGACGATGCCGACGTGATCCTGGTGGCCGTCTCCCGGGCCGGCAAGACCCCGACCTGCATCTACCTGGCCCTGCATTACGGGGTTCGCGCCGCCAATTACCCGCTGACCGACGAGGACCTGGAGCAGGATCGCCTGCCACCACGCCTGCGCCCGTACCGGAAAAAGCTGTTTGGGCTGACCATCGACCCGGACCGCCTGCAGCAGATCCGCCAGGAGCGTCGCCCGAACTCGCGCTACGCCAACCTGGAGACCTGCCGCCGCGAGGTCGCCGCCGCCGAGACCATGTTCCGGATGGAGCGGATCCCGACCCTGAGCACCACCCATACCTCGATCGAGGAGATCTCGAGCAAGGTACTGGGCACCCTGGGGCTGCAGCGCGAGATGTATTGATTCGGCGCGCCCCCTTGAACAGCAAGGGGGCGCTTCCTTCGTCCCGGGCCGGGGCTGCCCTGCGTCCGTGAACCGGTTGCGGGCCGCCCCTTTGGCCGGCGTGGTACCGCCCCCACGTTGGGAGATCAACGTGTAGGATCGACCCATGGCCCAGGCATCGCCCCGTATCGAACGCATTCCCCGGCTCAGCCGCCTGAGCTGGCTGATGGGCCTGTACGCCGAGAACTACCAGCACCTGGTGCGCCTGTTCGCACCGGCCGAGCTCGTCCCCGGCAGCTACGTCTCCTCGATCGGCGATGGGCTGGATGTGCGCCTGGACGTCATCGAGTGCCACCGCTATACGGTGGAGCTGCGCCTGACCTACGACTTCGCCGACCCGGTCACCGGGCAGCCGGATCCTTCGGCCTATGTGCGCCTGTATCGTGACGCCCGCCAGGCCGAGACCACGCATTGCTACGTCGGCCGCCGCTGGCAGGACGTGGTGGGGATGTACCCGCCGCCGGCCGAGCTGATCAGCCACCGCATGCGGATGAACACCTTCCTCGGCAAATGGCTGGAATACCTGGCCGAACGCGGCCACAGCGTGGCCACGCTGCGCCGCGATGGCGAGGTGGCTGCACCGGCCGACGCGCGCCGCACCAGCCTGGTGCCCTGAGCCGCCGCCTGGCGGATCACGCATAATCGGGGTCTGTGTTCCCGAGCGTGTGCGAAATGCCCTATACCCCCATCGTGGCCACCTTGGGCTACGTGCTGTCCGCCGACGGCAAGCAAGTGCTGATGATCCACCGCAACGCCCGCCCCGGTGACCTGCACCTGGGCAAGTACAACGGGCTGGGCGGCAAGATGGAGCGCGATGAAGACGCCGCGGCCTGCATGCGCCGCGAAATCCGCGAGGAGGCCGGCATCGAGTGCGGGACCATGCGCCTGCGCGGCACGATCAGCTGGCCGGGTTTCGGCAGGAACGGTGAGGACTGGTTCGGCTTCGTGTTCGTCATCGATGACTTCACCGGCACGCCGCTGACCTCCAACCCGGAGGGCACACTGGAGTGGGTGGACGTGGACAAGATCGACGGCCTGCCGCTGTGGGAAGGCGACCGCAGCTTCCTGCCGCTGGTCTTCGACGATGAGCCGCGCGCCTTCCATGGCGTGATGCCGTACCGCGATGGCGCCATGGAATCCTGGAGCTACACCCGGCTGTAGTGCCGGCCGCTGGGCGGCAACCCATGAACGGTGGTGCATGCGCCCGTAATGCCCGCCAGCAGTCGGCACTACCTGCGGGCGAGCAGCAGGTGGAAATGCTTGCTGACCTCGCGCCCGTCGTTGCTGCGCCCGGTTTCGTGATGGGCGCGCCAGCCCTGTACGGTCAATCCAGCGCTGCGCAGGGCCTGCTCGACCTCGGCCAGCTCGTGCAGGTGGAACCCATGCGCAGTGAACGGCAGCGTGCGCATGAAAGCGGCATCGCCGAACGCCAGGCAGAGCCGGCCGCCGGGGCGCAGCACGCGCGCCAGCTCGGCGAACGGAAATTTCAGTTCGTCCCAGAAGTACAGCGTGTTCACTGCCAGCGCCGCATCGATGCAGGCCGTATCCAGGGGCAGGGCGTGGGCATCGCCTAGGTGGACCTCGGCACGATCCTGAAGTCCATGCATGGCCAGCACCGCGGTGCCCGCCTCGACCATCGCCGCTGAAACATCGACGCCCACATAGCGGCTGTGCGGTGTACGCAACAGATCGGGTGCGAAGGCTGCATTGCCCGGGCCGATCTCCAGGACCTGTTCGCCGGGGGTGATTGACAGCAGGGCGATGGCGGCCCGGTTGAGGTCGCCGTTGCTGCGGTTCATCGATTCGGCCACGACGAGCGCGTGCTCACCGTGCGGGTGGCGCAACTGGGCGGCCAGATGGTCGGGGGAAAGCACGCGCAAGACTCCTGTCGGTGGGCGGCAGGACCTGGCGGCGGCGGAGTCCATCCACCAGCTTAGCCCACTGGTGGCACCGATGGGCGCGCGTGTGAAAAGGGATCGCCCCGCAGCAATGAGGATCGGTGATCAAGAAATCACCATCGTCGCGTCTATTGAGATTGAGTTGTCCACAGGGGGTGTGGATGACTCGTGGGCAAGTTTGTGGATAAGCCGCGTCGGCCCCCGCCGGTACTCGCTGTCAAGATGGGTGGCCAAAAATTCACCGCAGGTCGTGCTGGCGTGAACGGCGCGGCAAGGCTGGAGTACGGTGGCGTAGGGAACGCTGTCCCGGCGCGGGCCGCTCGCGGTACTCTCTTGCGATTGCCGCCACCTGATCCTTCATGAAACGTCACTTCTCGATGTTGCGCGAGTTCCACCTGGCCGACTGGTTCACCCTGGCCAACGCGTTCTGTGGCACCGGGGCGGTCTTTGCCGCCATGCGCTATCTGCAGGATGGCGAACGCAGCTATCTGCTGTTCGGCATGGCCCTGATCCCCTTGGCCTTCATTTTTGATGCGCTGGACGGGCGCATCGCGCGCTGGCGCAAGTCCAGCTCCACGCTGGGCCGTGAGCTGGATTCGCTGTCGGACATCATTTCCTTCGGTGTCGCCCCGGCCGCACTGGCCTACGCCTGCGGCATGCAGGGCGGCTGGGACTGGCTGGTGCTGAGCTACTTCGTCTGCTGCGGCGTCAGCCGCCTGGCCCGCTACAACGTGACCGCCGAAGCACTGGCTGGCGAGGGCGACAAGGTGCCGTACTTCGAAGGCACCCCGATCCCGACCAGCCTGGCGCTGGTGGTGGTGCTGGCCGTGGCGGCGAGCGTCGGGGCCACCGGCGCGGACCTGTGGCTGGGCCAGTGGCAGTTGGGCCCGTGGCAGCTGCACCCGCTGGTGCTGCTGTTCGCGCTGTCCGGCTCGCTGATGATCAGCAAGACCCTGCGCATCCCCAAGCCGTGAGGCACGGCAGCGCGGCATTGCTATCATCGTTTCCCGAGACGGGAGGACGGTCATGACCACGGCGGGCAGCGGCAGCGGCGCAGGCGATGTGGAAGCCCTGGCGCGGCAGTATTTCAGTGCCTGGGGCGATGCCCTGCGGCACGCTGCGGCACCGCCTGGCCACACCGCCGGCCCCGAGGCGCAAGGCAACTGGCAGCAGGCGATCGACTGGTGGGCACAGATGATGCCCAACGCAGCCAGCAGCCCGGCCGACGAGGCCGTGCACCGCTTCCGTGAACAGGCCGGTGGCTGGTACGGCACCATGCAGCAGGTGGCCGCGCAGTTTGCTGACCGCGATACCACCAGCGCCGACGTCGCGCAGGCGTGGCGCACGGCGGTGCTGGGGCAGGGCGACGGGCTGCTGCAGTGGATGCTGCAGGGCGCCCGCGGACATACCCAGGCCGAGGAGCCGGATCTGCTGCAGCTGTTGGAAACCCTGCAGCGCCAGCTCGGTCCGTGGCTGCAAAGCCCGGCATTTGGTCCCGGCCGTGAGCACCAGGCCCGCTGGCAGGCGCTGTTGCGGGCCCAGCAGGACTACCAGGCGCACTCGCGCGATTACGTGGATCAGATCAAGCAGGCGCTGGAGGATGCATTCACCCTGTTCGAGCAGCGCCTGGCCGAGCACGAACAGCCGGGCAACCAGCTGACCAGCGCGCGGGCGATGTTCGATCTCTGGATCGATGCGGCCGAGGAGGCGTATGCGAAGGTCGCGCTGTCCGAGCCGTTCCAGGCGGTGTACGCCTCGCTGGGCAATGCCCAGATGCGGCTGCGCGCGGCCACCCAGCAGGAGATCGAACGGCTGACCGAGAGCTTCGGGCTGCCGACGCGCACGGAAATGGATGCGGCACACCGCCGCATCGCCGAGTTGGAGCGGCTGGTGCGGCGCATGGCCGGCGGCGCAGGCGATGGCAGGCCCGCCACCCGGCCGGCCGCCTCGAAGAAGGCAGCTCCGACGAAGGCAGCTCCGGAGAAAGCAGCTCCGAATAAGGCAGCTCCGAATAAGGCAGCTCCGGAGAAGTCCGCTCCGAAGAAGTCCGCTCCGACGCAGGCAGCCGCGAAGCAGGCAGCCCCGAAGAAGGCGGCACCAGAACAGAGCAAGGCACCCAAGACGGCGGAAGCGGCTAAAGCCGCGAAAACCACGAAAGCCGCTACAGCCACCCAACCGGTGAAGGCCGCCGCCAAACCCCGGAAACGCAGCGCATGAAAGGTCCCCTGGGCTTCAACGCCGAAGACCTGCTGCAGGAAACCCTGGCCATGCAGCGCAAGCTGATGGATGGCCTGACGCTGCTGCCCTCGGTGGAGGATGTCGAGTACGGCGTCACCACCCGCGAGGAGGTGTGGCGCGATGGCAAGGTCGCCCTGTACCGGTTTGTCGGCGGCCAGGCGCCGGTACGGCGGACGCCGCTGCTGATCGTCTATGCGCTGGTCAACCGGCCGTACATGGTCGACCTGCAGACAGACCGCTCGCTGGTGCAGAAACTGCTGGCGCTCGGCCATGATGTGTATGTACTGGATTGGGGCTATCCGGACCGCTCCGAGCGCTACCAGACGCTGGAGGATTACCTGCTGCGGTTCGTCGATGGCGCGGTGGACCACCTGCAGGCCCACAATGGCGGTGAGCCGATCAACATGCTCGGCATCTGCCAGGGCGGCGTGTTCGCGCTGTGCTACGCCGCGCTGCGCCAGGCCAAGCTGGCCAACCTGATCACGATGGTCACCCCGGTCGATTTCCACACCCCGGACAACATGCTCTCGCACTGGGCACGGCAGGTGGACGTGGATCTGCTGGTGGACACGCTGGGCAACATCCCGGCCGATCTGATGAACGCCAGTTACCTGATGCTCAAGCCGTTCCGGCTCAACGTGCAGAAGTACGTCGGCCTGCTCGACATCCTCGATGACAAGGATGCGTTGGAGGATTTCCTGCGCATGGAAAAGTGGATCTTCGATTCGCCGGATCTGGCGGGCGAAGCGTTCCGTGATTTCATCAAGCAGTTCTACCAGGGCAACGGGCTCATGCACGATGGCGTACGCATCGGCGAGGAACATGTCGACCTCCAGCAGGTGACGTTGCCGGTACTGAACATCTACGCCGAACAGGACCATCTGGTGCCACCGGACGCATCACGCGCGCTGCGCGGCCGGATCGGCAGCGCCGACTACACCGAAAGCAGTTTCCGTGGTGGCCATATCGGCATCTACGTGTCCGGCCGCGCCCAGCGCGAGGTGCCCGGCACGATTACAGACTGGTTGCAGCAGCGCAGCTGAACCTCACGGTGAGGCGGCTGATGCAGTGGCCCGGACCTGCCACGGGCCTGCGTAAGGGGTGTGCACGACATGTACCGTGACCCAGGGCGCGCCCTCACGCATGCCGTGCGGCAACTGTCGGGAATAGGTGAATTCCGACGCGGTCAGAACCTCCACACGACGGCGTAACGGCGTGCCGGCATCGGGCACGGTGTGCTGATGGCGACGGTCGCCGGTGAAGAAAAACCATCCTGCACCGCCGTGTTCGGCGCGCGAGCGGCCGGTGGCCGGATCGAAGTACTCGAAGCGATTACTGCACGCGTCCCAGAGCGAGATGCCGACCACGCCGGGATAGCGTGCGACCTGGTTGCGGCTGCGATCATCGCCTTCATACACGGCAGTGGTGATCCAGGTGCGCTCGGCCAACTGCCTCGCCTGCTCGGAGGCGCCCGGGCAGGCCGGCACGGTGGACGCCTGTGCAAACAGGAGCAGCAGGCTGGGCAGGACCGGGTATGGCATGAAAGGTTCCCGTGCACGAAGGCGAGGACGCTACATTAGTGGCCTGCACTCAGGAGGCACCATGCAACAATCGCGAAAACGCACGTCCGTGGTCCCCGGCATCCTGATCGGGCTGGTCGCCCTGCTGCTGGGCGGCGCGGCCCAGGCGGCGCCGGGCGAGGCCGCCCGCCGCGAGATCGCCGGTCTGATCGGCGCACTGGATGGCTCCAGCTGCCGCTTCCAGCGCAACGGCAGCTGGCACGACGCCGCCGAGGCGCGCGCCCATCTGCAGCGCAAGTACGACTACCTGCTCAGGAAGGACAAGGTGGACACCGCCGAGCAGTTCATCGAGCGCGCCGCCAGCCAGAGCAGCATGAGCGGCAAGCCGTACCGGATCGCCTGCCCGGGCCAGCCGGAGCAGACCGCGGCGGTCTGGTTCACGGCGCGGTTGGCGGCCCTGCGCCAACGCACCCCGTAGACATGGTTCGCGCTAGAGTCGGCATCTACCGGCTCGAGACCCCGTGCATGAACACACCGCCGCGCCCGCTGTCCCGCTCGCTCAACGACCGCATGATTGCCGGCGTCATGGGCGGCATTGCACATCGTTTCGGCTGGAACGTCACCCTGGTCCGGGTGCTGTTCGTGCTGATCTCGATCGGTTCGGCCGCGTTTCCGGGCATCCTGGTCTATCTGATCCTGTGGCTGCTGATCCCCAACGAGGCCGATTGAGCCTGTCGCCGGTGCTGCTGCGGGTACTGCAGATGCTGGGCGCGGTGTGGACCTCGCCCAATACCCTGATCGGTCTCGCCGCGGGCACCACGGCGATGCTGGCTGGCGCGCGTCCGTCCTGGAACGGGCGCGACTGCGCGGTCGTGTTCCGTGAATTCCCCTGGGGGCCGGGCGGGGCGATCACGCTGGGCAACGTGATCCTGCATACCGGCCCGGTGCTCGACGTGCCGTGCCGGACCTACGCGCACCAGGCCGGTCACGCCACCGAGCCGGTGATCGGCCTGCACGACCACGAGCGCGCACACGTCTACCAGTACCTGGTGCTCGGGCCGCTGTATCTGCCGGTGTACCTGCTGTGCGGCGGGGTCAGTGCACGCAACCCGTTCGAGCGCGCGGCCGATGTGTACGCGCTGCAGGGCCGCGGGTGGTGGCCACGGTGGCGTTATTTCCGCGTTAAATCCGTGTAAGAAAAACGTCGGCAACGCGACGTCATCTGCATGCAAAAAAACGTTATTAGCCTGCATGACGAACCAGTCAGGTTTACCGGGGTAAGCTTGCAGCGTTGTATGAGCAACCGTTTTTCTGGAGGAACACATCACATGGCAATCGTTCTTTATGTCGGTGGTAGCAAGGATGGCGACAAGGGCCTGGTGCCGCATGGCTTCAGCAAATCCCAGGCCGATACCGAGCAGGGCCCTGAGATCTACACCGAGCGGTTCATGGAACTGCAGGGCGTAGGCAAGGTGCGGGTGATGGCGCTGGAGTCGATGCGCGATGAGATCGTCCATCAACGCGCTGCCGTGCATTACCGGTAACCCGCAGCACCGCCAAGGCGCCCGTTGATCAAGGGCGCCCGCGCCGGCATCCCGGCCCCACGCAAGGATGCCGGCGTGAACGCGGGACCCCTCGTGTGGTCACCGCCACGGGGCGACAGGTTCGCACCGGACTGTCAACGGCTTTCCCCGGCCGCCCGGCATCGCCAGAATGGGTTCTTTCCGCAAAGCGGCTCCGGCCGGAAGCAATGCCTGACATCAAGCTCGCGCAGCAGATCGCCCAGACCATCGCCGATGAGATCGGTGCCCAGACCGCCCAGGCCCTGGCCGCCATCGCCCTGTTGGACGAAGGCGCCAGCGTTCCGTTCATCGCCCGCTACCGAAAGGAAGTCACTGGCGGCCTGGACGACACGCAGCTGCGCAATCTCGAAACGCGCCTGACCTACCTGCGTGAACTGGAAGACCGCCGCGCCGCGGTGCTGTCCAGCATCAACGAACAGGGCAAGCTCACCGATGAGCTGCGCAACGAGATCCTCGGCGCGGACACCAAGTCGCGCCTGGAAGATCTCTACCTGCCGTACAAGCCCAAGCGCCGCACCCGTGCCCAGATCGCGCGTGAGGCCGGCCTGGAGCCCCTGGCCGACGGCCTGCTGGCGGATCCGGGTCTGGATCCGCAGGTCTTCGGCGCGACCTTCGTCGATACCGACAAGGGCGTGGCCGACGTCAAGGCCGCGCTGGAAGGCGCCCGCGCGATCCTGATGGAGCGCTGGGGCGAGGATGCCGCGCTGGTTGGCGAGCTGCGCACCTGGCTGGGCGAGAACGGCGTGATCCGCGCGCGTGTCGCCGAGGGCAAGGAAGAGCAGGGCGCCAAGTACCGAGACTACTTCGAACATTCCGAATCGCTGGCGAAGATCCCGTCGCACCGCCTGCTGGCGCTGTTCCGCGCACGCCGCGAGGAAATCCTGTTCCTGGAGCTGGACCCGGGCAGCGATGCCGAGGCCGGCAATCTGTACGCCGAGGGCCGCGTCGCGCACAACGCGGGCATCCGCGATGCCGGCCGCCCGGGCGACCGTTGGCTGCTGGACGCCTGCCGCCTGACCTGGCGCGCCAAGCTGCACATGCACCTGCTGCTGGACCTGTTCAACCAGGCCCGCGAAAAAGCCGAGGCCGAGGCGATCTCGGTGTTCGGTGACAACCTCAAGGACCTGCTGCTGTCCGCCCCGGCCGGCCCGAAGGCCGTGCTCGGCCTCGACCCGGGCATCCGCACTGGCTGCAAGATCGCCGTGGTCGATGCCACCGGCAAGCTGGTCGCCACCGACACCATCTATCCGCACGAGCCGCGCCGCCAGTGGGACCAGTCGCTGCACACGATCAAGCAGCTGTGCGTGCAGCACAACGTGGAACTGATCGCGATCGGCAACGGCACGGCCAGCCGTGAGACCGACAAGCTGGCCGGTGAGGTGATCAAGGCGCTGGGCGATACCAAACTGCAGAAGATCGTGGTCAGCGAGGCCGGTGCCTCGGTGTACTCGGCCTCGGAGTTCGCGGCCAGGGAATTCCCGAACCTGGACGTGTCCATCCGCGGTGCGGTGTCGATCGCCCGCCGCCTGCAGGATCCGCTGGCCGAGCTGGTGAAGATCGAACCCAAGGCGATCGGCGTCGGCCAGTACCAGCACGACGTGGACCAGTACCGCCTGGCGCGCGCGCTGGATGCGCGCGTGGAGGACTGCGTCAACGCGGTCGGCGTGCACGTCAATACCGCCTCGGCCGCGCTGCTGTCGCGCGTGTCCGGGCTGTCATCCACCGTGGCCGAGAACATCGTGCGGCATCGCGACGACAACGGTCCGTTCAAGCGCCGCAAGGACCTGCTGAAAGTGCCGCGCCTGGGCGAGAAGACCTTCGAGCAGTGCGCCGGCTTCCTGCGCATCGCCGATGGCGACCAGCCACTGGATGCGTCTTCGGTGCACCCGGAAGCCTACCCGGTGGTGGAGCGCATCGTGGCGGCCACCGCACGCCCGATCAAGGCCCTGATCGGCGACGGCAGCTTCCTGCGCGGGCTCAAGGCCGAGCAGTTCACCGACGAGACCTTCGGTGTGCCGACCGTGCGCGACATCCTGAAAGAGCTGGAGAAGCCCGGCCGCGATCCACGTCCGGAGTTCAAGGCGGCCCGCTTCGCCGACGGTGTCGAGGAACTGAAGGACCTCAAGGTCGGCATGGTCCTGGAAGGCGTGGTCAGCAACGTGGCTGCGTTCGGTGCCTTCGTGGACATCGGCGTGCACCAGGATGGGCTGATCCACATCTCCGCGCTGTCGGACACCTACGTCAAGGACCCGCGTGACGTGGTCAAGGCCGGTGACATCGTCAAGGTGAAGGTGCTGGAGGTCGACGTGGCGCGCAAGCGCATCGCGCTGACCCGCCGCCTGGATGACACCCCGGCCCCGGCCAAGGCCCCGGGCGAGCGCGACGCGCGCCCGGCCGGTGGCGGCCGCCGTGACGGTGGGGCGGGCAATGGCCCGCGCAACGGCAACCGCGGCGGCCCGTCCGGCCCCCGTCCGGGCAGCGCGGCACCGCCGGCCAACAATGCGCTGGCCGATGCCTTCGCCCGGGCCAAGCGCGGCGGCTGAGCCTGCTGCCGTTGCCTGCCAGGGGCCGCCTTCGGGCGGCCTTTGGCGTTTTCGGGGGTCTGGGTGGCCGTGGGCACTTCTGGTTTGACGCATGTTTACGCACACTTCCCGTTGAATGCCCGTAGGGTGGGTGGACGGCGGGGAGCCCAGATGACAGACGACCAGGCAGGACCGGGCAACCGGGCGGGCCGCAGCGCCGATCACCGCGCGGCGGCAGGGCTGTGCGCGGCCTGCCGGCGCGGAGGGCGCCCATGAGCCAGTCACCGACCGGCGCCTCCGACGCTGCCGAAGCGGCCGAAGCGCTGCGTGAGATGGCCGAGCAGCGCCATCGGCTGGAAATGATCATCGAAGGCACCGCGGCCGGCACCTGGGACTGGAACATCCCGGGCGGGCAGATGCGGGTCAACGAGCGCTGGGCAGAGATCGTGGGCTACACCCGCGAGGAACTCGCCCCGATCACGCCCGACACCTTCTTCCGGCTGGTGCATCCCGACGATCTGGCCCAATCCAACGCGCTGCTCAGCGCGCATCTGGAGGGACGCTCGCCGCACTACGACAGCCTGTGCCGGATGCGCCACAAGCAGGGCCACTGGATCTGGGTGCAGGACCGTGGCCGCGTCTACGAGCGCGATGCGCAGGGCCGCCCGCTGTGGATGGCCGGTGCCCATGCCGACGTCACCGATCTGCAGCAGGCCCGGCAGGACGCGGCCAACATGCGCCAGCGCCTGCAGGCGGTGGTGGATGCCTCCGATGAGGTTGCGGTGATCGCCACCGACATCAATGGGGTGGTGAACCTGTTCAATACCGGCGCCCAGAAGCTGCTGGGCTACCGGCCCGAGGAGGTGATCGGGCGGGTCAACCCCGGTCTGTTCCATGATCCGGACGAGATGCGTGCCTACCTGCAGCCCCAGATGGATGCGGAGGGGCGGATGCCGACCATTTTCGAGGCACTGACCGCGCACGCTGCCCAAGGCACGTGGTCGCACCAATGGACCTTCCTGCGCAAGGACGGCGAGCGGCGCCAGGTGCGGTTGTCGATCAGCCCACTGGACGGCGCGGGGGGCAGCCGGATCGGCTATGTCGGCATGGCGGTCGATCTCACCCCGCTGCTGCAGGTGCGCGAGCAGGCCTTCGTCGCGGCCGAGAAGTTTGCCGGGGCGTTCTCTTCGGCGGCGCTGGGCATGGCCCTGGTCTCGCTGGAAGGGCGTTGGCTGGACGTCAACGATTCGCTGTGCGGCATCCTCGGTTACACCCGTGCCGAACTGCTGCAGATCGACTTCCAGACACTGACGCATCCGGATGACCTGCACACCGAC
The DNA here is from genome assembly GCF_033843685.1 of Stenotrophomonas sp. RG-453. Taxonomy (NCBI): domain Bacteria; kingdom Pseudomonadati; phylum Pseudomonadota; class Gammaproteobacteria; order Lysobacterales; family Lysobacteraceae; genus Stenotrophomonas; species Stenotrophomonas sp. RG-453. The sequence continues at coordinate 5,857 of NZ_JAMYED010000004.1, read as the reverse complement.
CTGGCCCTGCTCGGTGACCTGCTGGCCGGCCGTCGCGAGCACTACCACATGGAGAAGCGCTATCTGGGCAAGGCCGGCAACCTGGTCTGGGGGCGGCTGTCGGTCTCGCTGGTCCGCACCGAGAATGGCGAGCCGCTGCATTTCGTTTCGCAGATCCAGGACGTGACCGCGCAGCGGCTCAGCGGCCAGCAGCTGCGCGAATCCGAGCAGCGCACCCGCGTCACCCTGGATGCGGTGGCCGACATGGTACTCACCCTGGATCTGCACGGGGGCATCCAGTACGCCAATTCCGCGGCCACGCGCGCGCTGGCCGGGGAGGGCGCCGAGGCCCTGGCCGGCAGCCAGCTGCAGGAGGTGATGGAACTCACCACCGAGTACGCGCCGCGCTCACCGCTGGATGTGGCCGTGCTGCTCGACCCGGACAGCAACGCGGTCGATCTGCATTCGGACCTGTTGCTGTCGGTCGGTGCCCACCTGCTGCCGGTCGACCTTACCCGTGCCTGGCTGCGCGATGAGCAGGGGCAGGTCAGCGGCGCGGTCTGGGTGATCCGTGATGTCACCCAGCAGCGCGCCCGCCAGCGCGAAGCCCGGCATCTGGCCGAGATCGACCCGCTGACCGAACTGAGCAACCGGCGCGGTTTCGAGGCGCACCTGCAACAGGCCATCACCCGGGTCGCGCGGACCGGGCAGTCGGCCTCGTTGATGTACATCGACCTGGACCACTTCAAGCCGGTCAACGATACCCACGGCCATCTGGCCGGCGATGCCGTGCTGTGGGCGGTGGCCAGCGTGCTGCGGCACGGCGTGCGCGATTCGGACATCGTGGCGCGGCTGGGCGGCGACGAGTTCGCGGTGATCCTGGCCGGCTGTTCGCTCAAGCGTGCCCGGCGCATCGCCAGCGACCTGCTCGAGGCGATGCGCGGGTTGTCCATCCCCTGGGATCAGCGCCGGTTGAGCGTGGGGGCCAGCATCGGGATCGCCCCGCTGTTCGGGGGCATGAGCGTGGATGATGCCGTGGCCGCCGCCGACGCCCAGTGCTACCGGGCCAAGGCGATGGGGCGCGACAACGTGCAGGTCGAAGCCCTGGGGCTGGGCGCGGTCGACCCGCTGGACGCCCTCGATGCCAGCGAAAGCGGCGAGTAGGCGCCGGACCAGTCTGCATCACAGGGCGGGGATGCTGGCCCTAAAGCTTTCAGAACACGCGCCGTTATATGACTCGCAGTTGCTGCCTGTCTGCTCACGTGGATATCTGGCCGTACACCTTTTTCATGGTTCATGTTCACCGGCTTGCCCGGTGTTTGAAGTCCATCGAAGCAACGTCATCCCCACTGGCGGTCTTCGTGAGTCCCAGCCAACGGAATACCGCCACCGGGCCACCGCCCGGCGCTGACCTATTCGCTAACAGGACACCGAGGTCTAGAGATGATTACTTCAGGCTTGCACACGCATGTGCCAGGTCGTGGCAACGACGCCGACGCCGGCACGTTGTGGCGTTCGCTCACGGCATTGTTCGTTTCCCGACGCGCCGCCCATGGCGCCGCGGCATCGGCCGCCCTGCAACGGCAGGCCGAGCTGGAGGACCAGGTCAAGGCCCTGCATCGGGTCCAGGCGGTGATCGAGTTCCATCTCGATGGCACCATCGTCCATGCCAACGACAACTTCCTGCAGACGCTGGGCTACACCCTGGAGGAGATCCAGGGCAAGCATCACGCGATGTTCGTCGATGCCGAGTACGCGCAGAGCCGGGAGTACCGCGACTTCTGGGCCAACCTGCGTCGCGGCGAGTTCGATGCGGGCCAGTACCGGCGGATCGGCAAGGGTGGCCGCGAGATCTGGATCCAGGCGTCCTACAACCCGGTGTTCGACAGCAACGGGCGGCCGTACAAGGTGGTCAAGTTCGCGACCGACATCACCGCGCAGAAATTCCAGGCGGCCGACTTCGCCGGGCAACTGGCGGCCATCAACAAATCACAGGCGGTGATCGAGTTCGACCTTGAAGGTCGCATCCTGGCCGCCAACGAGAACTTCCTCGCTGCCATGGGCTACGCATTGGAGGAGGTGCGCGGGCAGCATCATTCGATGTTCGCCGAACCCGAGCATCGCCAGAGCGCGGAGTACCGCGCGTTCTGGGCGAAACTGGGCCGTGGCGAGTACGATGCCGGCCAGTACAAGCGCCTGGGCAAAGGCGGGCGCGAGGTCTGGATCCAGGCCTCGTACAACCCGATCTATGACATGAACGGACGCCCGTTCAAAGTGGTCAAGTACGCCACCGATATCACCGCGCAAGTGCGTGACACCCTGGCGCTGCAGCAGGCCGTCGCGCAGACACGCGAAGTGGTGGCCGCAGCGCAGGCCGGCGATCTGACCGGCCATATCGCCACCCAGGACAAGACCGGCCCGATCGCCGAGTTGTGCGAGGGCATCAATGCGCTGGTCGAAGCGATGGCCGGCATCATCACCCAGATCAAGCTGGCGGCGGACACCATTGCCGTGGGTGCCAGCGAGATCGCCGAAGGCAACAGCGACCTGTCCGTGCGCACCGAGCAGCAGGCCGCTTCGCTGGAGGAGACCGCCGTCTCGATGAAGGGGCTGACCGCGACCGTGCGGCGCACCGCGGACAACGCCCGCCAGGCCAATGAGTTGGCCGGTGGTGCGGTCGAGGTGGCGGCGCAGGGTGGCCATGTGGTGCATGAGGTGGTCTCCACCATGTCGCTGATCAACGACTCCTCGCGGCGCATCGTCGATATCATCGGCGTGATCGACAGCATCGCGTTCCAGACGAATATCCTGGCCCTCAATGCCGCAGTGGAAGCGGCCCGTGCCGGCGAGCATGGGCGCGGCTTTGCGGTGGTCGCCTCGGAAATCCGCTCGCTGTCGCAGCGTTCGGCCGAGGCCGCCAAGGAGATCAAGCAACTGATCGGCGACTCGGTCGAGAAGGTCGGGGCGGGCACGCGCCAGGTCGAGAGCGCGGGGCGCACCATGGACGAGATCGTGGTCAGCGTGAAGCGCGTGAGCGATCTGATGGCCGATATCAGTACCGCCGCCCAGCAGCAGAGCGAGGGCATCGAGCAGATCAACCAGGTGGTCGAGCACATCGACGAGAGCACGCAGCAAAACGCCGCGCTGGTGGAGGAGGCGTCGGCGGCTGCCCGCAGCATGGAAGAGCAGTCCACCCGGCTGCTGCAGACGGTGGCGGCGTTCCGGGTGGCGGGGGCAGGTGCGCCTCGCGCGGCGCACCTCAATCCCACTGCTGGCCAGCCCGCACTGCGTCTGGTCTGACGCACAACGAAAAACGCCCCGGATCCGTCGATCCGGGGCGTTCTGGTTTTCCATGGTGCCGAAGGTGGGACTCGAACCCACACGCTTTTAAGGGCGGCGGATTTTGAGTCCGCTGCGTCTACCGATTCCGCCACTTCGGCTGGCTGGCCGCGTAGTGTATACAAGATGTGGAGGTTTGTGCAGACCTGAATGCTTAAGTCGGCGTCAGGGTTTCACCTACACAGGACGCTATACTCATCGCGCTGAACCATACAGGGAGTCGTCATGAGCGCGCTGCAGGATCTTCGGGTGCTGGTGGTCGAGAACGACGAAATGAGTGCGGCGCTGCTGCAGATGCAGCTGGCACAGTCCGGCGCCGTGGTGGTGGGGTTGGCCGCGTCGGTGCCGGAGGCACTGCGCCTGCTCGGCGAGACCCGGCCCCAGGTGGTGCTGCTGGATTACCGCCTGGCCAACAACGAGACCAGTGAGGCGGTGGCTGCGGCCCTGGCGGTCCGCCAGATCCCCTTCGTGCTGGCCACCGGCATGGCCACCGAGCATCTGCCCGAGGCCTTCCGCTCGGGCATCATTCTGACCAAGCCCTACCTGACGGCCGAATTGAACGCCGCGCTGGGGCGCGCACGGGCAGGGGACTCGGTTACCGGCTGAGTGGGCGTCACGCCGCTTCGGCGTGCGCCAGTGATACCGGTTCGCGGTCGTCCAGGATCCGGTACAGCGCGGCCAGGTCTGCCGGGTCGGGGTTCAACCAGGCATCGAGATGTTCGCGCCGGATCGGCACGATACAGCGGTCATGGCCGGTGCGCGCCACCTCCGTGGGCGGCTCGTCGGTGATCGCGGCGAACGACAACAGCCGGCCTTCCGGGCCTTCCCATTCCGACCACAGGCAGGCGATCAGCAGATCGCGCGGCGGCTGCGGGCTGAATTGGAGCACGACGTTCTCGGCTTTCTCGCCCGGCGACAGCGGGCGCTGCTCCAGTGCGTGACGCGGCACGTGTTCGTAGAACGACTGCACCACCACCACGCCATGCCGATGGCCGAACGCGGATCTCCAGTACGCCTCCAGGCTGTCGCGGCGCGCGTTGTAGGTGCCGGGATACAACACGTCGTTGCGCGCGGGCTTGTCCGGCAGCCGGCATTGGTAGCGCATCGGCTTGATCACGCGCTGGCCCTGCTCGGACACGATCACCGGCGCATAGACGCCGGGGAAAATGCGGCTGTCGCGCGGCACCAGGCCGGCGCGCTGCAGATCGGACAGGCGCGTCTGCGCACGTTCAATCCGGTTGCCCGCCACGCGTAGTTCATTGCGCGCCTTCTGCGTGGGACGTGCGGCCAGGTGTTCTTCGGCCGCCTTCCGCCGGGCGCTCTGCAGGCGCACCTCCTCATCCAGCGCCTGCATCTCCTCGGCATGCCATTGCTGTATTCGCGCCACGATCTCCTGGCCCTGCGCGGTGCGCGCGCCGGCGAAGCCATCGTCCATCGCCTTGGGCGTTTTCGGGCGTTGCTTGCCGGCGTCGTGGGCATACAGCTGGGCGAACTCGTCCAGGGACAGCATGGCCCCGTACTCACGGACCAGCTTGGTGTAATCGGCGCGGATCTGGGCGGAATAGCACATGGCGACGGAACAGGGTGGGCAGGGGGACAGGATAGGCCGGTGGGTCGCACATGCTGCGAATACGTTCGGGCATGCTGAGCGTCCATTCATTGCCGGACCCGTCTCATGTCGCTGCCTGCTGGTGTTCATTGCATCCCCCTGGCGCCCAGCGTGGAGGAATACCGCGCGCTGCGGGTGCTGGCCGGCCTGAGCCCGAAAACGGCCGAGGCGGCGGCGCGTGGCCTGCCCAACACGGTCTTCGGTGTGAGCCTGCGCGAGGATGACCGGTTGCTGGCGATGGGCCGGCTCATCGGCGACGGCGGCTGCTTCCTGCAGGTGGTGGATATCGCCGTGGTCCCGGACCGCCAGGGGCAGGGCCTGGGCAAGGCGGTGATGGCCGAGCTCGATGCCTGGCTGCACGCGAATGCGCAAGGTGCGTATGTGAGCCTGATCGCCGATGGCCAGGCGCACCGGCTGTATGCGCAGTTCGGTTTCACCGTGACCGCGCCGCGCTCGGTGGGCATGGCGAGGATGGTGGCGTAGGCCCCATAAACAAACAGCCCCGACCGAGGTCAGGGCTGTTTGTTTGAAGCTGGCGTCCCCACGGGGATTCGAACCCCGGTCGCCACCGTGAAAGGGTGATGTCCTAGGCCTCTAGACGATGGGGACGCGTTAAACCGAATTTTGGCTTCTATCGGACGGCCTGTGTCCGGAGAAGTGGTGGAGCCAGGCGGGATCGAACCGCCGACCTCCTGCATGCCATGCAGGCGCTCTCCCAGCTGAGCTATGGCCCCACAGTTGTGCTGCGAGCCGCCTATCATAGCGGCGGTCTTGCCGAATGGGAAGAGGGTCGTCAAACAAAAAGCCCCGACCGAGGTCAGGGCTGTTTGTTTGAAGCTGGCGTCCCCACGGGGATTCGAACCCCGGTCGCCACCGTGAAAGGGTGATGTCCTAGGCCTCTAGACGATGGGGACGCGTTAAACCGAATTT